>CAJXXT010000125.1 GCA_913063495.1 uncultured Gammaproteobacteria bacterium
ATGAAATCTATCTCATTAAAGGCAGCGTTACGAGCGAACAGTGTATTTTCAATAATGTGTGCTGTGGATTTATTGTTATTTAGCACAGCAATTGCCCAGGCCATGGGGGACGTGGCACCCTGGATATTACAGGGGGTAGGCGTAGTGCTTGTTTCGTGGGCGATAAGCCTTGTTTGGGTGTCTTCAAGGCCGGTGATTAACCAGACCTTAGTGAAAGGTATTGTTATTGCGGATCTTGGGTGGGTATTGGGAACCGCTATACTCCTGATTGAGCTGCCAGGAGTGTTTTCAGCGTTAGGGAGTATGATGTTGGCGGGTGTGGCTTTCATTGTATTGGTTATTGCTTTACTTCAAGCTAAGGCACTAACGACATTAAACCCTCAGGGAAAGTTATTAGTGAGCTGAATGCGTTAGTAAACCTATTCTCAAAAGGGCTGCGACAGCTACTAACATCGTTAGCCCTTAGTAAAGCTCTGAGTAAAATCGAATAATCTATAGCGCCAATTTCATTTCCTTTGTGAGTGGAATGTTGGCATTTTCTTTAGGGAAGACTTTTTCACGAACTACCTTAAATCCTAAACGTGAATAAAGTGATTCTGCCCGTGGATTGTTATCAGCAACATCTAACGAAAGTACTTTGTATCCATTTTCTGTTGCGATAATACGCTGATGTTCGATCAATTTACTGCCAATGCCTGTGCCGCGAAGGTTGGTGTCCACACCAAAATTCGAAAGGTATATTTCGTTTTTTTTGGGTACTCGCATTACACTGCTGGTATGGCGCATTTTCGCCAACATGGTGATGGCTTTGATGGGGCCATAAAAAGAAAAAATGTTTTTCACTGTGCCCCAGATAAGGTTGTTAACGATGTTTCCATCAAAAAAGCAACCGGTGGCAATAACCCTGTTATCACTTATTGCCACCGTGACATTGTTGTAACCACAAAAACCTTGGCCTGATAGGAATTCATAATGAATGAAATCAATGGCTGTTTTGTCTGAGGTTTTAAAAATAAAGTCATATAACTCGATACCGGAACTGTACATAAGTTGGCTGATATCGCCGTTATCATCGGGGGATGCTGTTCGTATTTCCATGGTTAAAATCTCCTTTTTAGACGACCTGAAATAATAGCGTTATTGAGATAGAAAAGACAATAATGCGTCATTAACCTGTTGTGCTTGATCTATATTCACCCAATGATACAGCATCTTCAATTGCGAAAGTATGGTGTTTCAAAATATGCCCTCCCTGGCATACGTCGTTTTAAGCACCACCAAAAACAATAAAGAACTGAAAACAACCCACCAGCAACCCAAGTACACCACCACCGAGTGTCATCATCCACTCGTCTTCTTCAAAGATCGGGCGAATCATTCGTTCAAATTGCTCTGGTGATAACAGTTTTACTTTTTCTATCACGGTATTTTCGACATCCATTGCTTCTTCTACATAAGCATGCAGATGTTTCATCGAGTCTTCTAATGAATCGATGGTTTCTTCAATGGCTTTTTCTTTAATGGCAATATAACGCTCAGTGCCAACCGTCATTAAGACGAGGGGTTTAGCGTATCCGGAAAATTGATCAAAGGCCTCTTGCATGTGTTTGTTGATAAGTTTGAATAGCTTGTCGGATGAAGGGCCTTTTAATACAGCAGCAGCAACTTTTTCAGGATTAAAAATTTCCTCAGCGATTAACATACCTTGCTCTACGGCAATTTCATCTTGGCGACGGAAAAACAAACCATGAATGGTGAAAGGGCCAATTTTTTTCGGCTGCTTTGGATCAAATATCATTTTTAATGCAAGAACATTGGTGAGATAACCCACTAAGGCGCCACCTACGGGGAGTACCCAACTTTCTGGGTAGAACAACCACAAGAACATCTCGGCAATACCAAATAAGAAACCAAAATAAATACCCGACTTAGCGATAAATTTCATTTCCTCGCTGGCGGATTTTTCAAATATCTTACATAGAACCTCTATATCGGAAACAAGGTTGCTGATTAACATATGGCGAACATCAAAAACGTCTTCAATGTTTTCTTGGAACGCCGCTAACATCGTTGTGATGATATCGGGGGCTTCGCTTTGAATTTTCTTATAGATGCGTTTTTTTATGGCAACGGGTAACGCTTCCCAGGCTTTTGGTGCCTCTGCGAGCATGACCTTGTTAATGATGGTTTCGATCATCTCAGGCATGATCGGTTCAACTTCTTCGATAATGCGTTTCGAATCAAGCTTGCCGAATAATTCATCAAGATCCAACAGCGTTTCGCTCATTGTGTCCACTGTATCACGAGCAATCTTATCGGCCATTCGAGGAATAACACCCTGCCAGCCTAAAAATGGGGGGATGCCAACAAATTTAAGCGGTTTGAATGCCATTTTGATCGCAAGAGAGTTGGTGCCCCAACCTACCAATGCACAAATAATCGGAATACTTATATATAACCAGGGATCTGACCAGAAATTATCCACGCGTAACAGCTCCATTTTTGCGATTTATCGTTCTGCCTTTTCTAAGGGGGCGATTTTGACACTGCTTGGCCTTTGTTTCAAACATCAAACGTGATCTTTTTACTTTAAAAATTACGTTGCTAATAGGTTTGTCAGCGTGCTTCTTAACCATGTTAAAGCTGGGTCGTTGCTTCTTGATGTATGCCAAGTCTGATAAAGCGGAACAGGGGGCAATGTGAAAGGTAATGGGGTTAAGTGTAGATTAAATGCTTTTCTAAAGACTTCTGCTTGGCGTTTGGGCATTGCACCCACTAAGTCTGTACCACAAATTAGGGGTGGCATTGCACTAAAATGAGTGACTTGGGCGGCGATACTGCGTTGTTTTAAGGTGTCGTTGATGATGTTGTCACTCACCAGTGTCTCCAATGGTCGGATCTCGGCTTGCCGTTGAGGCAAAACCACATGATATTCCGCAAAATACTGGGCGATGGAGCACTGTGTTTTAATTCGAGGGTGGTTCTTATCTACCACAATAACGACTTCCTCATGGGTGACGCACTCATGGCAGAGTTTGTCATCTTGTATCACTTGGTAATCAATAATGAGATCGAGTTCTCCCTGCGCTAATAGGTTTGTATGGTTGTTCTCTGGGTTGCGAGACATGATGTAAGAAATATCGCGGTTATTTTGTGTGGTTGTCATCAACCGGTTGAGTAATACGGTTTCACCGTAATCTGTGGCAGCGATGGTAAATGATTGCTCGCTACTATTGGGGTCGAAGGTGTCGCCTGCGCTGAATCCATCTTCTATCAAACGTAATGCTTGTTGTATCGGTTTATGCAGCTCTTTGGCTTTTAGCGTTGGAATCATGCCGTTTCGTGTGCGGATAAACAGGACATCATTAACGGTCACGCGTAATCGTTGTAAGGCATTGCTGGCGGCAGGCTGGGTCATATTCAGTCTTTCTGCCGCTAGACACAATTTGCCTTCTATCATTAGTGCATCAAACACAATGAGAAGGTTGAGATCAATAGAACGTAAATTAAGTTTCATGAATGTTATAGATACAAAATATCAATTTGAAGAATGTTAGTGGCAAGTATAGCCTAAACCTATCGTTGGTATGTAAGCCGTGGAGGCACCAGATATGACTATTTTGAGAAGTATTGCTTTGTTAATGAGACGCCTGTGCCAGGGTCATAGGGTTTTGGTGCATAGAATTTTAATGTTCGCATCTGTTTTGCTCGCATTGTCTGGCTGTGGCAAACCCACAGTAGAGGTGGTGGATGTAGAGGTAGACCAGCAACGCAGCCTCGCGGAGCATACTAAGGAATTTAGAAAAGAAGTTATTAAGGTAACTGATGGGGTCTGGGTAGCGGTAGGTTATGGTTTAGCTAATTCAATTATGCTGGAAGGTGATGATGGGCTTGTGATTGTGGATACCATGGAAACCTTGGAGGAGGCCGAAGCGGTAAAGCAAGCTTTTAGAAAAATATCCAAGAAACCGATCAAAGCGGTTATTTATACACACAATCATGCTGATCATGTATTTGGTTCCAGTGCCTTCTCAGAAGGCAACGCTATCGATGTTTATGCCCATGACACAACCTCTTTTTATATTGATCGAGTGGTTAATGTTATTCGGCCTATTGTGAGTGTGCGTGGGGCGCGTATGTTTGGTTCACATTTAGAAGGCGCCGCGCTGGAAAATGCCGGTATTGGCCCACATTTGGGTATAGGCCCGGATTCACGATTAGACGTATTACGACCGACCAAAACCTTCAGTCAGTCTTTGGATGTAACGGTAGCGGGAATCCATATGGTTTTGGAGCATGCTCCGGGTGAAACCAATGACCAAATTTTTGTCTGGCTTCCAGAGAAAAAAGTGCTGTTACCAGGGGATAATATTTATAAAACATTTCCCAATCTTTATACCATTCGCGGGACATTAAATCGTGATGTGTTAGCGTGGGCACAAAGTATTGATAAAATGCGTCAATTAAAGCCAGAATTTTTAGTACCTTCGCATACTCGGCCACTGCAAGGTGAGGCGTTTATTAGTGATACGTTAACTGATTATCGTGATGGAATTCAGTTTGTTCATGATCAAACGGTTTATTGGATGAATCGTGGTTTAACGCCCGATGAAATTGTTGAAAAAGTAAAGCTTCCTAAGCATTTGTCGAAATCACCTTTTCTTCAAGAGTTCTATGGACAAGTTGACTGGTCAGTGCGATCAGTATTTACCGGCTATTTGGGTTGGTTTGATGGTAACTCAACAACATTAAACCCACTGGCACCTTTAGAGAAAGCACAGCATATTGCTGAGTTAGCAGGGGGCAGTGAGGTGTTATTACAAAAAGCTAAAATGGCGGTGTCACAAAAGCAATGGCAATGGGTGTTGGAGTTAACGGATCATTTATTAGTGTTGAGCCAAAACGCAGACGTTAAACAAGGTGTAGTAAAGTCCTTACGTAAAAAAAGCCTCATTGCCCTGGGGGAAATGCAATCTAATCCTAATTCTCGTCATTATTACCTTACCCAAGCTCTTGAACTTGATGAAGATTTTAGAGCAGGCGTACCGGTTCACCCAGAAAAACATATGGTTCATAGTTTGCCGCTAGCAGGTATTTTTCAATCGATAGCGGTTAACCTTAATATTGAAAAAGCGGGAGACCTTCGCCGGGTGGTTAACTTTACATTTCCCGATGTGGAACAACAGTATTCTTTGTCGCTGCGCAGTGGTGTTATTGAAGTACAAAATTATCTTCAAAGAGAAGCGGATATTACAGTGACGATGCAGTCATCTTTATGGAAAGAAATAGTGAGTGAAATGCGCAATCCACTGGCCGCTTTTGCTTCCGGTGAAATTAATATCGAAGGGGATAAAATGGATTTAATTGCATTTTTAGGTTTGGTAAAAGCCCCTGATCGGGAATGACGTCTATATTGTATAAAGCGTTATTGTTTAGTACTCGGTACAATGGCGCTTTCTACAATAATAATTATTAAATATTATATAGGCTCCTCATGCCCGCACCTGACTTCTTTCGTTACCAATCCCGCTTACCTTTTTCTGTTAGGTTTATTTGTGGTGTGTTTCTTTTTGTTGCATTAGAGCAAAATGGAATAGGGGCTGTTGAAACAGGTATAGCAGAAGACGAAAGCACTACAGATATTATCGTTGTTACTGCCCAGAAACGTGAAGAATCAGTTCAAGACGTGCCAATCGGTATCACTGTATTAAGTGATGAGGATTTAGCATCTTATGGGATTTCTGAACCCCTAGCGATAGCACAATTTACCCCAGGGGTTTATGCCCGACCGACAGTGGCCGGAAGTAATCCATTATTTTCAATTCGTGGTATTGGTTTTAATGATTTTACGTCAATCCAAAATCCTGCGGTGGCGGTGTATTTTAATCAGGTAGCATTACCGTATCACACGATGATGGGTTTTCAGCTTTTTGATATGCAGCGTGTTGAAGTATTAAAAGGCCCACAAGGAACATTGTACGGTCGAAACTCAACGGCGGGTGCGATTAACTTTATCAGTAACCCAGCATCATTTAGTTCGGAAGCTTATGCTATTGCAGAGTACAGTAGTTATGAAACCTACCAGTTTGATGCGATGGCAAATGGGGCTGTATCGGATTCATTAGCGGTACGCTTTGCAATGCGCTCTCGTCAGCGTTTAGATAGTTATCAAAAAAATCGATTGGATGATGATAGTCATTTTGGAGAGCAGGATAAGTTTGATGGGCGTTTGTCCTTTTTGTGGGAGCTGAGTGATGATGTTGATGTATCACTGAGTATGCACAGTGGGAGGGATAAATCTGGACAGGTAGCGTATGAGCATTTGGCGACTTTAGATGCGGATGATAAAAGCATTGAACCTTGTCCTGAAGTGGCAGCTGGAGATCGAGCGGAAGGGCTTTGTGTCAATTTAGGTGATTATTTTGATCCAGATAATAGTCCTTATCACGGTGATTACAGTTCGAAAGGTCGATTAGATAATAAATCTAGGGGAGGGTCGTTAGAAGTTAATGGAGAGTTTTCTGGATTAACCTTTACCTCTGTTACTGGCTACGAATATTTTGAACGTTATCAACCCCAAGATTCTGACGCGTCACCATTTCGTTTTATCGATATATTATACGATGATGAAACAAAGGCATTTTCTCAAGAAGTACGTGTGAGTAGTGAGAATAATGACCACTATTATTGGATGGTGGGTGCTTATTACTCCGAAGATGAAGTGCGTGCTTTACAAACAGCCGATGCTGCAGATTATTTCTTTTTAAAATTTGGCATGAGGTTAGACCCAGCCATCATTTCGGTGGGAAATAATCAAGTTAGCCGATCAAGTGCAATTTTTACGAACTTGGAGTTTTGGCTTCACTCTCAGTGGAAACTGTTCGGCGGCCTGCGTTTTACCTCGGAACAAAAGAAGTGGCAAGGAGGGAGTGCATTGCCTATCGGCCCACCAAATCTTAATAGCGGAACCATTAATAACGATGAATGGTCGGGTAACATTGGTCTAGAATATCATGTAAGCAGTGATGTTATGGTGTATGAAAGTCTGACCAGAAGTTATCGTAGTGGTGGTTTTCCTGGTGGGTTCACATTGAGTGCTGAAGCTTTGCAAGAGTTTGATCAAGAGTATGTGCATGCGTTTGAGATAGGCATAAAATCCATGTGGTTAGACAATCAATTAATGATAAACAGCGCTCTGTATTATTATGATTGGCATGATCTGCAAACGAGTGGAACCGATGTTGAAGGTGGTATTGTATCTATTCGTTTATACAATGCCGGTGATGCAGAAATATATGGAGCCGAAGTTGATGTAATGTGGCAGTCCCCCGAGCATTGGGAGTTAGGTGGTGGCATAAACTGGATGAGTACTGAAATTGTTGATACTAGTGCGGTAGAGCTGAAAGGCAACGATATCTCTAATGCACCAGAACTCATGTTTAATGGTGTTGTGCGTTTTCATTTTAATCTGAATCAGCTGCCAGTAACGCTACAAGGTGATGTGCATTACACCGATGAATACTTCTTTGCCACAGATAATGAACCTGTTTTTAAAGCAAAAAGCCTTTGGTTGGTGAATGGCCGAGCAACTCTGGAAATACCAGATCAAGAAACATCGTTAGAATTGGCTGTATGGGTTAAAAATATCACCGATGAAGAATATAAAGTCAGCGGGTTTGAGCAGTTTGATTTTTCTGGAGATTCGTATTTTTATTATGGAGAGCCTCGCACTGCGGGTGTTTCTGTAAAAACGTCTTTTTGAGAAAGGCTAAATGAATGCAAGAGAAGGCGAATGGATTCGTTGTTAGTCTAGGTGTGTTTGTTTTTGAAATGATTAGTTTCAGTTCTATCGGTAGTAATCAAGAGGAATGACTACTCTTCATTGCTATGAAGAGTTACGCTTAGTGGAATTACAGCAGGTAACTGGGTTTACTATTATGTCTAATAATTACTCAAATTTTGGGGCGATTCGTCAGTTGGGGTATCTTGTTGAAGATATTGATTCTGCGGTCGACGTTTGGATGCAGCAACTGCAGGCTGGCCCCTGGACAGTGATCAAAAATGTACCATTGCTTTGCACTTATATGGAGCAAGAAAGCTCACCAACCGTTGATATTGCATTAGCATATCGTGGTGATATGCAGATTGAACTAATTCAACAGACAAACGATGCGCCATCGCCTTATCGAAAGTATTTTCAGCAAAAACAGTTTGGCTTACACCATACCGCATATCTTAGTCATAACATGGATGCGACGGTTGAGCAGGCAAAAGCACTGGGTCACCAGGTAGTGTGTGATATTAATATGCCAGACGGTGCTCGTTATGTGTACACACAGATTGAGGCGTTGGGTAACGATGTTTTTGTAGAGTTCCTAGATGCAACGCCGAATATGTTAAAAATGTTTGAGTATGGGATACCGGCTGCTGCTAAATGGCGGCCAGGTTTAACCCCTGAAAAGGACGTGACGGTGATAGATCTTTCTCAGCGTATCTAGTGTGAGATAGTGGCGCTTTGACATAATAGACGAATACTATGGTCACATAGAACATAGGCGTTATCGCCGGATTCTTTTATAATAACTAATATTGAACACTTTATAGCGCTGTAGTCGATTTAACGTTGTAGTCGATCCAAAATAGTAGCCGATCAAATCGTAAGGAAGTACAGAATGGGATATTTAAACCAGCTAGATACATCATTTCTACGCATGGAATCAGAGCGTACTCCAATGCATGTTGCAGGTTTAATGGTTTTTGCATTGCCTGAAAATGCCGAACCGCATTATTTACAAAATCTATATGACGCCATTAGCAAGTCGCCGGTTAATCTTTACCCTTTTAACTGTAAATTAAAGGAAGGGACGTTTGGTATTGGTTCATCTTGGGATGTGGATGAGAACATTGATATTGATTATCACGTTCGTCACTCGGCCCTACCTTTTCCTGGGGGTGAGAAAGAACTGGGTATTTTGGTTGCTCGATTACATTCTCACCCAATGGATTTAAGCCGCCCACCTTGGGAATTTCATTTGATTGAAGGGTTAGAGAATAATCGTTACGCACTGTATTTTAAAACCCATCATAGTGCCATTGATGGAATGGGAGCCATGGGGATGATTACCCGATGGTTGTCTGATGACCCGTTGGCAAGTAATGGTTATGGCCCTTGGTCCATGGAAAGTAATTACAAAGAGAAAGCCAAGAAAAAAGGGGGGGCTGAAAAAAATATCTTAGCCCGCAGTATTGATGTAATCCGCGAGCAGGCAAATGCTACTGCTGAATTGTCTAATGCGGTTTATCATATGAGTAAGCCCAGTGAGAATCCTGAAGGTGGAATGTCATCTGCGATAAATACACCGAAGACGCGATTTAATACACGAATTACTCAACAGCGACGTGTTGCGACTCAATTATATGATGTAGCGAGGTTTAAGGCATTAAGTAAGGCGACTGGAGCTACCATTAATGACGTGTGCCTTGCGGTTCTAGGTGCTGCTACACGGCGTTATTTGTTAGAACTTGATGCGTTACCTGAAAAACCATTGGTGGCTTCAATTCCCATTGCATTACCTCGGCCTGATGGTAAACCAGGAAATGCGGTTGCAGGTTTTGTTTGCCCGTTGGAAACCGATAAAAGTGATCCGAAGCACCGTGTTCAAACTATTAATGCAGTTACTTCTAGAACGAAAAAACAGCTACATGGAATGTCGTTAAAAGCGTTAAACCAATTCTCTTTTATGGGGGTGGCGCCATTAATGTTAAGTCAAATGGCAGGTATTGGAAAAGTGATTCCGCCATTATTCAATTTGGTGGTTTCTAACGTGGTTGCACCCCAGAAAAAGTTGTACCTAAAAGGCTCAGAGCTAGAGGCGTTATACCCAATATCATTGTTGTTTGATGGCTATGCGCTAAATGTCACTATTGTTGGTTATTCCGATAAAGTGGCAATGGGGTTTGTAGGGTGTCGCGCAGCAACACCAAGTTTGCAGCGTTTAGCGGTTTACACAGGTGATGCATTGGACGAATTAGAAAAATCCGTTTTTGAATAAGCAGCATTTTATGAGGAGGTTAATATGTTAACGTTGATTTTGTTGGTGTTGGGTTTGTATGTTGTGCAAATTTATCTGGTCTCGATACTATGTTTTAGCGAATCCGGTTTAAGTAATGGTGAAATGGTCACGGTAGGGATGGGCTCTAGAGATGATACCCCCTCACTAACGGTGAGAGGTTCAAGAGCAGAGCGGGCGTTAGACAATCTAAAAGAGAGCTTGCCAATATTTATAACGCTCGCGATATTGGCGATTATGTTGGAGAAAGATTCAGGGCTTGCCGTAACGAGTGCAACGGTGTTTTTTATTGCCAGAGTGCTTTATGTGCCACTTTATGTGAAAGGTGTTCCTTTTTTACGGTCAGGTGTTTGGGTTGTGGCATTTCTATCGCTATTTGCGATGGCATTTTCATTGGTGTGAAGCGCTAATGTCGAAGTAATAATGCCCTTTTTACGTCCATATAACCTGTAGGCATACAAAGGGCTAACTATTTCGACAAAAATGGTATAAGTGAGGTTTTGTTATTTCCTAGAGACGTTGGATGAAAGCGAGTTTCTTGATCTATACTCTGATATCAAACGAATCAGTCATTATTGTCTACCAATCTACACCTGATTATGAGAAGTTGACTATCCGGGAGCCTGGTTTGGTGTAATCGGGCAGAGGCTAAAAGAACAACTAATAGAGAGCTATTAAGAGACTATGAAAAATTCAACTGAAAGACTGGAAGAAATTAAGCTCTTAAATCAATTTGATCTAGGGTCATCGGCTACAGGGATCAAAGTTCATTCCCACCAGGCATCTGAAGAATTGGTCGCTGCAGCTGTACGTTTGTATGAGATGGGGTTAACGGATCACGTTGATGGTGGGTATTTGACTGAGCGTGGCATAGAAGCGGCAAATCATGCTCAAAGTTTAATGAAGTTATTGGCGAAGTGACGTTGGAATTGACGCATCTACAGTCAGTGCGTTAGGTAAGTACTCTGGAGTAATGTTCAAAGCGTAGTGCTCTTATCGTGCGTTCGACATTCTTTTGAATAAGATTAGAAGAATGTCAGACGGCAGGCCTTAGGCGCCACGTTGATTCATCGGTGTTGCTTCGATTGGCTGATGTTTACGCCTGGAATTTTTTCTCCTCGTTGTCCGACTCCAGCCATTTCTTTAGCATTGCTTCAAGGCTATTACACTCCAGCGGTTTGCTGAGATAGTCATTCATACCTGCATCCAGGCATTTCTCTTTATCACCTTTCATAGCGTTCGCCGTTAGCGCAATAATCGGGATATCTTTGTATCTCTTGGCGGCCGCACCCATGCGAATATTTTTCGTTGCGGTATAGCCATCCATTCCTGGCATTTGGCAGTCCATGATGATCAGTGTGTAAGGTTGATCGTTCTGGGATGTTATTAGTTCCTTTATCGCTGCTTTTCCTTCGCTAGCGACATCTGGAATTAATCCTAACACCTCTAACATGGATATTACGACTTCTTGATTAACATGGTTATCTTCTACTAATAAGATCCGTGTATTGCCTGGCCAACACTGCTCTGTTGTTTCAGGTGTGGTTAATACGGGGGCAGGGGGCTGGCTCAATAGTGCCATACGATTAGTTACGGGTTTTTCTTCAGCCGTAATAAGTAGAGAATCAAATAAATCGGAAGTAGTCGCTGGTTTTGGAAAATGGGCACTAAAGCCCGTATCTAGGTAATGCTGAGTATTCTTGTTGCTCGCCATAGATGTCATCATCACGAGTTTTATTCGATTAAATCGGCTATCGGACGTTATCGCGTAACCAAGTTGCTCTCCATTCATACCAGGAAGGTCAGCATCGATAAATATCATATCAAATAACGGAATGGCATTCTTGTTTCGATCTTTAAGTAGCTTTAACGTTGCTGCTCCATCGTTTACCGTAAAGGCTGTCGCCCCCCAGTGTTCCAGTTGGCGACAGATTACATTTCTGTTGGACGTATTGTCATCGACTATCAGTAGGTTTAATGCTTTCATATCTATCTGAGGTATAACCTTTTTCGCCATGGGGCTAGCTTGTAGGTTGATAGTAAAATCAAAGCAACTGCCTCCTCCCACATGACTACTAACCTCAACATTGCCATTCATTAGTTCACAGAGATTTTTAACAATAGACAATCCCAATCCGGTGCCACCATACTCTCGCGTAGTAGATGCATCGATTTGTCGGAAAGCGATAAACATGTTTTCTTGCTGACTCTCGGGGATGCCAATGCCGGTATCGATAATTGAGCAGCGAAGAGTCAACTGATCATGTTCACCGGGTTCCAGACCTGCGGTGATACATATCTCCCCAGTGCGGGTAAATTTAATGGCATTTCCTACCAGGTTGGTTAATATTTGGCTGATTCGAGTAGGATCCCCTTTTACCATGGATTCTTCTATTTCAATGATATCGAGAATTATTTCTAAACCTTTTTCCTGGGCTTTGACTGCCATTGTCTCTGCAAATTCACCCAGTAAATTACGAAGGTCAAAATCCAGTACATCCAATTCCATATTGCCAGAATCAATTTTGGAAAAATCAAGAATATCGTTAATGATTGTTAAAAGCGATTGGGCACTGGTGTGCGCCATGTTGGCTTTCTTTAATTGATTTTTCGATAAATCTGATCTTAGCAATAAGCCCAGCATACCTAAGACTCCATTCATTGGTGTGCGGATTTCGTGACTCATGGTTGCCATAAAATCTGATTTATAATCACTGGATCGTCTAAGTTCTTCTGCGTAACTCTGGAGTTCTTGTTGTGCTTCAATCAGACCTAGGTTTGTTGTTTCTATTTCGTTTTTTTGTGTTTCAAGTGTCGACGCTTGGCGTTTCAGGTATTTTTGAGAATCGTGCATTGCATCTCTAGTGGTTTCTAGCTGTTTCGTCATTTTGTTGAATGAGATTGCCAATTGGCCTATCTGATCATTACTCTCAATATCAATGGAAACTGAAAAATTTCCCGCAGCTACGCGTTTCGTCGCTTCAGCAAGGTGTTTTAGTGAGTTTAATATTGTGCGCAGTAAATATCCTGCTGCAATAAATGCAATAATTATTGCTACGACGGTACCAAAAATTGTCTGAAATAATGTGGCGGAAACAGCTGCATCTGCTGCTTTTGATCTCTGGGATATTAATGATTCTTCAATGCCAATAAAATTACGAATGTCTTCTCGGATGGAATCTATAATATTCTTTCCGACTTCGCTTTCAATAAGGCGAGTAACGTCGTTCATTGATGACCCTGTTTCATTGAGTTTTCGACGCAACAATATTTCAGGTTCACCAGCCAATTCACGCCAGCGATTTGACAGCTCCCTTAATTGATTTATTTTTGTTAACATTGCTTTGGTATTGTAACTAGAATTAACAATAGATCTAAGTTTCTCAAAATGTATGACGACATTTTCTTTTCCACGATTATACGGTTGTAGAAATTCATTTCTTCCCGTAATCAAATAACCCCTTTGGCCGGTCTCCATATCGGCAATGTTTTTAGAAATAGCGAGAAGAAGCAGTTGAGCTTTTTTATTTTCTGCTAGAATAAATGTTTGAATTAATTCACTCTGGAGGTATCGGATATTATCCAATACACCTTTTCCAAGTCCTCTCGCTACCACTGTTTTAATGTTTGAAAACTTATTTTTACCGATATTAACTTCTTTACGTATCGATATTTCTGGTTCTGCTGCTTCCTTTTCCCATTTCAGTATTTCTGATTCAATTAGGTCTATCTGTATTAACGTATTTTTAACATCAAATGCTTGATTCGCTATATTGATCAAAGCAGAAATAGATCGACGTAGGTTTATATAACCATTGTGATATGGCTCTAAGAAGGATTCTTCCCCGGTTATAATGTAGCCTCGCTGACCGGTTTCCTGATCTACTAAATTTTTTTCAATTTGAAGTACTAAATTAGACGCTTTTTTATGCTTAGCTTTTATAAAGTCTGCGTGGATGGAGGCAGTGATATTTCTAGTCTCATCTAGAATGCTTTTTCCAATACCCTTTTTTAATACATTCTGTATCTCCACGATAGCAGATGATCGAGTTTTTTCGATGTTCTCTCTGGCGTAAAGCGCAGGTTCAATATCTGAGCGATACCACTTGAAGACACCATCCCGCAGGTTATCTATTTCCAGTTTCATATTTTTTCTATCATTAGGCTGATAGGAGCTGTTGGTATAGACGGATAACTCGATCAATTGATCCAGCACTTCTTCTTTATCAAGATCAAATTGGTCTTTCTGAACGGTTTCACCACTTACCATATAATGAAGAAAACTTGTCTCCTGTTCTGCAATGGCATTAATTAAGTTTATGACTAAGATAACACCTTGCTCGTTTCCAGATTCCTCAAATTTGTTCTTGGCTGTTTTTAAAATCATTTTGTTCTGAAATATCTGTTCGTTTTCTATTCCTGCTGACACTATTTTTTGCAGAAACTCCATGGTAGAAAGTCCGGATTTATTGATCTCTCTGCGAGTGTCAATCTCAACCTTTGCAGCCTTTGTTTGCCATTCGTTAAGTAAAGATTCTACGTGTTCTATTTTATCGAGTACTATTGCCTTGTCATAAGCGTTATTAGAAACACTCTCAAGTACAGAAATACTCTTATTGAACTCTATTTTTCCAGTATTAAATGGGTTTAAGAAGCTTTCTTCTCCTGTGATTAAAAAACCACGCTGGCCAGTTTCTTGATCAATCAGTGATTTCGCGAGGGATAACACCAGTAATTGTGCGGATTCATTTTGAGAATTGACGTAAATTGTATTCAGTCGACTGAACGTGACGCGTAGCTCATCAAGAATTGTTTTTCCCGTACCTTTCGACAATAACGAGCTCAGTTGGTAAAATCTTGCCTCTGCCTCTGCCTCTGCCTCTGCCTCTGCCGATTCGGCCCCCATTGCTTGTCGACGGATCGCTATCTCAGGATTAGCCGCTTTCACAAGCCAGCTATTGGCTAAACTCTTAACCTTTTCAATAAGGTTTTGTACTTCTTCTGTGTCGGGTGAATTTAAGACAAATGATTTCAGTTGGCTCACATGCTTATTAAAGTTGTCTCTGCCCAGTAAATAAGGTTTTAGAAACTGTTCTTCGCCAGTAATTAGAAACCCCCGTTCCCCTGTTTCCTGGTCAACGATGTCTCTTAGAATTGACACCAGTAAATTACTGCCTTGTTGGTTTTTTGCCACAACAAAGGACTTGTCAAGCTCGCTAATAGCTTGACGAATTTGGTCCAGGATATTTTTTCCAGTTTTCTTTTGAAGCATGGTTTCGATATGATCCAAACTGATATCATCAGATTTAACTTTTCTTCGCTGACTAATTTCCGGAGCAGCTGCTTGCTCCAACCACGTCTTCGCTTTTAAATTAATGGCGTCGACATTGCTGACTTGCTGTGGGTTGTCCTTTACCAAGGTTTTTAGCTTTAATATTTCAATATCCCATTGCTTTTCAGCGGCAATAAAGGGCTCAAGAAAAATATCTTTTCCGGTAATTAAAAAACCCCGCTCACCGGATTCCATATCGATAATAAGTTTTTGCAGTAAATATCCCTTGGAAATAACCTCCTGAGTATGGCGAACCCAACTAGCGGTATCTACTAACGATAGTGTGCTGCGATAGACCACGGTGGATACAAATATCATTAACAAAATAGGTAATGCGAAACCAGTAACTATTTTTGTGCTGATGCTCAATGATCTACGTGAGCGATTCAGGCCCTTGGTGGGGGTTGATTCTTCGGTAGGGGTGTTGATATTTTCAATCACGTCCTTGGATACTCAGGTTGTTGCCATGGAATCTATCTTTGTTGTTAGATAGGTCATTAATACAGCGATATACCTTTAAAGTATCGACCACTAAACATGTGGATCAAGTGTCTTTTTATGTTGTTTTGAGCTAACGCTTAATGGTGATATAACAATCTATTACTAATAGTTAGAAATGTACGACTAAATTCAGTAAAAATCGAACCCAGGAGGGTTGAATAAGAATTTAGGTGTTGTTGCATGGTTTTGGTGGTGTTCTCTGATCTGTAATTGTGAGCCTATAGCATCCATGCTTTGGGCTCAATTGATGTTTAGAGTGTTCCGCCAAACATCAATACTAGCTGTCCCCAGCCAACAAAAAATCCAATGACGCAACCGAGTGCTACCAATTGCCATTCGTCTTCCTCAAAGGCTGGGCGTAACATGGCTTCAAACTGTTCGGGTGTTAATTCTTTCATCTTCGAGCGTAACGTTGTGTTGATATCCATCGCCTGTTCAGTGTAATCGTGGATTAAATGCATCGCGCTGGGCAATTGATCCATGATTTTTGCAACGGCTTGATTCTTTATTTCAATATACCGTTTTGTGCCAATGGCAAGAGTGAGAAAGGGTTTTGTGTAGCCAACCTGTTCATCCATCGTGCGTTTGACATTTTTTTGAATAAGGTCAAATAGTTTGTCAGAGGAGGGGCCTTTCAAAATAGCATTAACAATATTTTCTGGATTCAGGATTTCTTGTGCGATGAGCAGTCCAAAATCAACAGCAACTTCATCTTGGCGTTTAATGAATAAACCGTGAATGGTGAAGGGGCCAATTTTAATAGGGTGTTTGGGAGAAAATATCATGTTGATGGCTAACCAGTTGGTTGCACCACCGACCAGGAT
>CAJXXT010000126.1 GCA_913063495.1 uncultured Gammaproteobacteria bacterium
AACGAGCGTACATCAGAACTTCTACAGGCAAAAGAAATCGCTGAAAGTGCAGTGCAAGTCAAATCAGACTTTCTTGCAAATATGAGCCACGAGATCCGAACCCCGATGAACGGTGTCGTGGGTATGCTTCATTTATTAACACGAACTGAATTAGTTGGAAAGCAAGAGCGTTATGTGGCGCTTGCACAGTCTAGTGCGCAATCTCTTTTATACCTTATTAATGATATATTGGATTTTTCGAAAATGGAGGCTGGAAAACTCGATATAGAATGTATTGAGTTTAATTTGAATACCCATGCCAAAGATTTTATAGAACCTATGGTGCTGTTAGCGCAGGAGAAAGGGTTAACGTTAATACTTGATATCACTGCATTGGATAACATGATAGTAAAAGGAGACCCGAATAGGCTACGACAGATTTATTCCAACGTGACTAATAACGCCATTAAGTTTACTGAAAAAGGCGAAATAAATTTCCGGCTTTCTAGTTCTATTATTCCTGCTAGTCAGAATAAATATATACTTTTGCACGTGTCGGTAATCGATACAGGGATTGGTATTGCAGATGAAAAAATTGGATGTCTATTTAGCTCTTTTTCTCAGGCAGATACTTCCACTACTCGTGAGTTTGGTGGGTCAGGGCTGGGCTTAGCAATTGTGAAGCAGTTGTGTGGACTGATGGGAGGGACTGTTCGAGTGACAAGTTCTTTAGGGTCAGGTAGTCAGTTTGATATTGAATTACCATTGCAATGCGTCCATCAGCCCCAGTCTAATATTAACCCATAACGGTATGAATGATATTGAAGGTATTAGTTCAGCTACTAAAGCTTTCAACCTCATAGCGCTCTACCGTTATATTGTCGCTCCAATAGCTGGGGCTAAATCCTGCCTTTAATTTTAGCTGTGTGAGAAAGGATTTTTTATCGGGCAATTGTTCCCAAACCGACGGTAAAAATGTACCTCGTTTCATGCCTTCTTGGATAATGATGCCGTCAATATTAGGACGAAGCTGGTCTATTAAGTCTGCTTCTGAGGTGATAGCAAGGGCCGATGGCGGTGTTAATATAGAGATATGATAATGCAATTGAGAGAGCTCTTTTTGACGAACCGCTGAAAACCGAGGGTCTTTGAATGCTGCACTAAATGCATTTTGGGCAACATCAATTATCAATGGCTGGTACGCTTCTAGCGTGCCGATACAGCCTCGTAAGTTTTCGTTTAAATGTAGGGTCACAAAAGACGCGCGATATTGCTGTAGAGCCGAGTCGAAATCGTCTGCGTCAAGGGGCAAGGCAATATTTTCAGTTAAGCCATACGCAATCGAGCGTTTTGCCGTATCAAGCAGTAGCTTCTGATCGTGGTCATTCATGCAACCCTTCCTCCCATCCATTACTCATTGTTTGTAAACATCCAGCAGCCATACCCAACGACGCGTGACTTGTCTTCTGGTGAATGTCCTGCGCTGTCATAGGAATTCCACAATGCGAGAGTCGTCACAGATAGGTTGTGGTGTGTTGCGCTGCGTAGTAACCCCTTAATTGGGTTGCGGCCACAGGCATTGTCGAAGCCGATATCATCGGGTTGTAAATTTTCAATTGCAGAGCAGGTGTTGTTATCGAGTTGCTGGGCAGTTTGGTAATTGTGAAAATGGCTAAGGTCAGAGCTGATAAGAATCAGCGTGCTCTCATTACCCCATAAGGTTTCTAATACTTTTGACACGGATTCAGTTGACGCATCACCGACAACGATAGGGACTAATGTGAAGTCATCAAGTATCTCTTGAAGAAAGGGTAGCTGTACTTCTAGGCTGTGCTCTTGATCATGCGCTTGTTCGATGACGGAAACCTGAGGTAATTTCAATATATTATCAATGGCGAAACGATCGATGGGAATATCACCCAGAGGTGTTTGATAATAGTGGGCATCCGATACGGCAAGCCCAGTAAAGCCAACTTGGTGAGAAGGGCCTAATAGAACAATTTGTTTTATTAATTGTTTAAAGGGTAATAACCGTGAAAACCCCGTTGCGGCAGCGGCACCAGAATACACATATCCAGCGTGAGGAACAATTAGCGCCTTGGGTTGTTTGGTGTTAGAGAGGGCCTGTTCAGCATCGACTAAAAAACGTGAGACAGCGTGACGGAGCTCTTTTGGGTCATCAGGATAAAATAGCCCTGCTACGGCAGCGTTGCGAATAAGGTGCATTTTGCGTAGTCCTCCAATTAGCCTATTTATTTCCATAGTGATAGTTTTTACTGTTGAAATCAAATGGGTTTGACCTTATTAATTAAAGTAGAGGCGTGGGGTAAGGAGTGCATTGTGTATAGTAAAAATGATATACCACATCAGCATGACAAAGATTCTTCCATAGTATCAACGACACACTGGCATCGGGTTGAAAGTCGAGACGCACAGAAACCTAATGATTTTACAGTGCAGTGTGATATTTGCCCCAGAGCGTGTCGGTTGCATGAAGGCCAGCGTGGCCTGTGTTATGTGAGAGCGAGAATAGAGGATGCGATTGTGCTAACCACCTATGGCCGCTCCAGTGGTTTTGCAATTGATCCTATTGAGAAAAAACCCTTAAATCATTTCTACCCCGGTAGCTCAGTGCTCTCGTTTGGTACGGCAGGTTGTAATTTGGCGTGTAAGTTTTGCCAGAATTGGGATATCAGTAAGTCCAGGGAGATGGACACGTTAATGGCATTTGCCTCTCCCGAAAAGATCGCCGAGATGGCCAAACAATCTGGCTGTACTAGTGTTGCATATACTTACAATGACCCGGTTATTTTTCATGAGTATGCCATTGATACAGCTAAGGCGTGCCGAGCATTGGGTATTTATAATGTGGCAGTCACCGCGGGTTATGTTTGTGAAAAACCAAGGGAAGAGTTTTTTGCGGTGATGGATGCTGTGAATGTAGATCTAAAAGCATTTACGGATACGTTTTATTGGAAGCAAACGGGGGCTCATCTGGCACCTGTATTGGAAACATTGCAATATATTAAACATCAAACCAATGTGTGGCTTGAAATTACCACACTGTTAATACCAGGGCTTAATGATTCTGATGAAGAATTACAAGCCATGTCTGAGTGGATTGGACGCGAGTTGGGCGTTGACATACCTTTACATTTTTCTGCATTTCACCCTGACTATAAAATGCAAAATATTGCCCGAACCCCGAAAGAAACGCTGAGCAGAGCACGATCGATTGCAATGAAAGCAGGTCTTAGGTATGTGTATACCGGGAATGTACATGACGCTGCGGGAGGTAGCACTTATTGCCATCAATGCGAACAGACCCTCGTGGGGCGAGACTGGTATCAGTTGGATCAATGGAAAATTGATGTTGATGAACATGGCGCTGGTCGCTGTACTCGATGCGGCACAGTATGTCCGGGGCATTTCACCGCCGACTTTTCACGGGAATTTATGGCCAAAGGTGAAAAGTCGGTTGTAAAACGGATACGTATAACACCGTGTTAGATATGTTGCATAGCTACATAGCTACATGTTTGGATAATTGGGGCCACCACCGCCCTCTGGTGTTAACCATGTGATATTTTGAGTTGGATCTTTAATATCACAGGTTTTGCAGTGAACACAGTTTTGAGCATTAATCTGTAATGAATTACCCCCTTGTTCATCGCTAACTATTTCATATACCCCTGCTGGGCAATACCGTTGTGCGGGTTCATCAAATAATTCAAGGTTGTGCTTAACCGGTATATCGTTATCGGTGAGCACCAAATGACAAGGCTGATCTTCAGCATGATTTGTACTTGATAAAAATACGGAATCTAATTTGCTAAAGGTGAAAACCCCATCAGGTTTTGGGTAGAGTATTTTCTTACATTGATCTTTGGGTCGCATTAATGCGTGATCAGCAATTTTATCATTAAACGTAATAGGCAACTTTCCACCCAAAATATTCATATCCAAAAATGCGATTGCACCCCCGATAATGTCCCCGAATTTGTGTCGAGCAGGGCCGAAGTTACGTTGATAATGTAATTCGTCATATATCCAGGACTGTTCAAAAAGATCGGTATATTCTGTTATTTCAGTGTGTTGGTTTTGATTTTCAAGCGCTTTAACTATAACCTCTGCTGCTAACATACCGGATTTCATAGCGGTATGGCTGCCTTTGATTTTTGCATTGTTAAGTGTGCCCGCATCGCAGCCAATTAACAAACCTCCTGGAAATGTCATTTTTGGGAGTGATTGCAAACCACCTTTTGCCATTGCTCTGGCACCATAACTAATACGTTTACCGCCGTCTAAAAAACGTTTAATGGTGGGGTGTAGTTTCCAACGCTGCATTTCATCAAATGGACTGCAGTAGGTATTGTCATAGGACAGGTCTGTTATATAACCCAAGGAAACTTGGTTGTTCTCCAGGTGATAACAAAAACCACCACCCAGGGCATTGGTTTCTGCTATTGGCCAGCCAGCGGTATGAATAACAAGTCCCTCTTTATGTTTAGAGGGGGCAATCTCCCAGAGCTCTTTAATACCAATACCGTAATGTTGAGGATCCTTTCCTGCATCAAGTTGATACTTTTTAATCAGTTGTTTGCC
This sequence comes from uncultured Gammaproteobacteria bacterium, assembly GCA_913063495.1. Taxonomy (GTDB): domain Bacteria; phylum Pseudomonadota; class Gammaproteobacteria; order Pseudomonadales; family Ketobacteraceae; genus 42-54-T18. The sequence continues at coordinate 4,585 of CAJXXT010000126.1, forward strand.
TAGGTGGCCGCGACAGCCCTCGCTAAATACGGTGTACTTAGCTTTGATCTCCATTCCTTGCATATAGGATGATTTTTTCTCACCATGCTGATCTACTCCGGCATCTCCGGTGATGACACTCGCTACGTGTTCTGTTTTTTTCAGCTCGCAATACCCATAAAGTATTTCGGCAGCCGCAAACCCAGGGTAAATATCAACACCCAAACCTTCCGCTTGTTGTGCTAGCCAGCGACAGATATTACCAAGGCTAACGATATAGTTACCGTGATTTTTTAAGGTAATAGGTTCAAAGGCTTTTGGGAATTTGATGGCTTTTTCTTGGGATGTGAAATAATAAATCTCATCCTCGACAACCGGCACGTTAAGTGGTGCTCCTAGCGCTTTCCAATTTGGGAAAAGTTCGTTCATTGCCGTTGGCTGCATTACCGCACCGGATAAAATATGAGCGCCTACTTCGGAGCCTTTTTCTAACACACAGACGGATAGATCGGTATTTAGCTGGCGGATTTTGCAGGCTGTTGCTAAACCTGCTGGGCCTGCACCAATGATAAGTACGTCATATTCTAGGGATTCTCTGGTCATTACGCTCTCTCCACGTTATTAAACCTTAAAGGCTTAGTGCAGAGTAAATGATCGAATAGCGTGGCACATCACCCTTAGGGGTGAATTCGCAGTGATAGGGGTTAGTGTGGCCTAGTTTGGTTCATTTGTGCTTATTTTGATTTGGAGGGTGTCTTGTTTATTTTGACCATCGCTTGGCTTCTGTTTTCAACGCCCATTTTTCCATATAAATTACGAATGTGGACTTTTAGCGTATTGAGTGAGATGTTTAGCTCGGTGGCAATGTGTTTATTAGATAAGCCTTGCGAGACAAGCGCCATTACTTGAGATTCACGCCGAGTTAAGGGCTCCGTTAATGTTGTTTTTACAGTCTGTGATTTGAGTGGTTGGGCTGTTTTGGATAAAGTCTGTGTTGTTGCTGTCGATGATACAGGCAGTGATATTGTTGATGTGTATTCATTAGGTATTTGTGCGATCCATTTTAATAGACTGTCGTTATGGCTTTGTTCGATTTTTTCTGGTGCAACTTGCTTGAGTAGTCGAGTTGAATTTATCCAATCCTGTAAAAGAATAAATTGATCTAATGCTTCTTCTAGATAACCTGCGTCTTCGAGCCATGCTGAGGAGATCTGATAATTTTGCTTTTTTAGTTGAGTATCTAGTTCATTGAAATGTTGTAAAAGAAATTGGCGAAACAAATCATGATAACGGAACCAGGTGCGGTGGTTATCTAGTGGCACCAAAAATAAATTAAGTTTATCGAGCTGCTTGATAAGTGTCAGGTTGTCATTTTCCTGCATAAGGGCATTACACAGCCCCGCACAAAAACGAGGAATTGAAGAGGTAATGATAAGAAAGTCTTGTAGGGCTTTGCTTTGTTGAGAGAATACCTCATCAAATAGATAGTCTGATATGTGACGGTCGATGGCCTGCCTATCTAGCAGATTATCAAGGCTTGAAAGTGATTGCTGGAGAGAAAGAGCGGCTAACTGTAATCCAACGGCCCAGCCTTCGTTTTGCTGACACAATGTATTTATCGCATCATCGTTTAGAGAAAGTCCCATGGTGTGATTAAAGAAATCACGACCCTCTGTTAATTGGAAAGCAAGATCACTCTCAGAGAGTTCAATCACTTGATTGTTGGCACGACGTCTTGCAATGGCAAGTGAAGGCTGTTTTCTAGACGTTAGTATGATGCGAATGCTGGGAGGAAGATGATCAAGAAATAGATTCATCAGTTGCAGGGTTATGGTGTTTTCAACGTGATGAAAGTCGTCGAGTATTAAGGTGATAGGGTCTTTTGTCGCGTTATTTGTGCAAAGATCATCAAGGTCGTTTAATAGCGAAATAATTACAGGCTCAAAGGATGAATGGGCGCTGCTTTTTAACAGGGATATCGCGTTGACACCGAGTGTTGGCTGAGTCGTTTGTAGAGCATTAATAATGTACTCCCAGAGGATGTCGGGAGACGATTGCATTCTGTCGACAGTTAACCATGCAAAGGCATGTGGGTGGCGGTGTAACCATTGACTTACTGTGGTGGTTTTTCCGTATCCAGCGGGAGCCGATACTAAAACGAGTTGCCCTCCAGAGGAACTGTTGAGCTTGGTGATAAGTTGGTGGCGTTCAACGCAGTGTTCTCGTAGGGGAGGGAGGTAAAAGCGGTTTTTTAGTAACATTATCGCAGTTCCCTATGTTGGAGTTCATGGTGCGATGCTCTGTAGGTAAGCTGCCTAATTAACGCGAACATTATCAATTGAAAAGCTTTTTGATGGTCGTTTCCCATCAATAAAAAAGACGAGCTTTTTCATGTTACTGATGTCAATGGTGCGTTTTTCATTAGTTGTTAATTGTTGAATGTTAATACAGTAATTGCCCCATTTTGGGTTGATAGCGATCTTTTGTGTGCTGCTGGTTTGGCTATTTGAAGACATTTGATCATCAAAGCGAATATATAGCCGAGTGTTGGGTAGTTGCCCTTTTGCATCAAAACACAGCTCAGTGTAGTTGCTCCAATTTTGCTGAATGACTTTTAAGCCCAGTCCAGACCAGCGATTCCCGCGTTTGCTGTAAGATAAGTAATGAGCGTCTTCGGGAGCATTTTTGTTGTACGCTATTTGGTTAACGTTGGATCGCCATAACGGTATAATCAGGCGGTGAGCAGGCGTCTCAAAGTTGGCGATGACGGGGAACAATTGATGTATTTGATAGGCTCTCGATGCAGCAATAGCACCTGGTTTTAGAAGCCAGAGAGCCCCACCAATAACGATGGGAATAATGATAAAGGGTGTGAGTTTTATCGACTGTTGTTTTCCTATTGCCCATAACCACGCCATTAATACACCCAATAAGCTGACACCAAAATCCTCCCAGCTTGCAGTACGGCCAACATAAGGTTGTAATAATTCAACGGCGGCAAACATCAGGCTGGCAATAACGAGTAGTACGTGAACAGTATTTCTGCGATGGGGCAGTGTTAAATAGATGATTATAAAAAGAACAAACCCTGCCGGAAAATGCAGGGCATCCATAAATTGGCTGGTAATATACGGATAGCGAAAATAATGGCTTGGCAAAAACGCGCAGGTAAACAGAATCAGTGCAATTAAAGCCAATAATAGCGTTGGAAGGTGGCGTATTGTTTTTGTGAAATGACTAGCCAAGCGGTGAACCCTGAGCGTTCAAAATAATAAAACACTATATCACAGAATCACAAAGGACTCACAAGGCGCTCAAATGGCGTTCAGTATGTTGGTTTGATGCGCTAAAAACTCCATTCTGCTCCAAAAATGACACGATCTTTGTTGTTAAATTGTCCAAATAGGCCATTTTTATTCCCGTAGAAAGTATCACTACCTACCCATAGGGAAAGGTTACTTTCCAGCATATAGCGCAATTTTGTTTGTACCGACCCGTCTTGTTGATCAAAACCATGAAGCGCTAAGATTTCTAAATCCCAGGTTTCGTTAATAAAAGAACGTTTTAATAGCAATGACATTATGTGGTTGTTCTGGGGGCGAATAACGTTGGAATTGTGTCTCGTTAAGTGGCTTTGAAACCACTGGATGCTTATCATTGTGTCTTCCAGGCCTTGCCAATCCAATCCAATGACGGATGATATCTCTGATGACCGATGGATACCATTATGCGCGGGTATTTGATTTGGTTGGGATTGCATTAAATGATAAGTGTCTGAACGGTAGCCAACCTCCGTTCGCAGAGTAAAGCTGCCAAAGGCGTTACTGGCGGTAAACCCTGCAAGGTGGTTTCGTTCATATTCAGAAGATAGGGCTACACCATTAGTATTGACCTGTTGATATAAAATAGGCGTGTCTTGATAATGGTATAGATAGTTTAATGTCAGATCCCACCCTTGATAAAATGTCGCGTATTGCACGCCAAAGTCACTATCTTGTATGGGGGAAGAGGGCTTATCTTCATGAAAACTAACAAGAGGAACACCTTCTGGTAAGGCGGGGCGAAATAATGGGCTGCTAACCTCATATTCAGTACCCGGTTCTGCAAAGGCATGGTAGGTAAGATCGGGAATCCATAAGATTTGTAGGTTACTATTTTCACCGATGGGGATTTCCGTATTTACCATCCAAAGAGGAATGCGTGAATCCTCAAAATCATCAAGAATAAATTCCCGGTAACTTTGAGGGTTAACGACATCCAGTACTTTTAGGCCGTCAGCTTGCCCCCAAACAACTTGTTGTTTTCCTATTCGCCAGTAAGCACCGAGGGATTCAGTGTCGATATACCACTCCCGAATACTCACCTCAGAGCTGTCACTGTAATAAAGAGCTCCGTTGGCACTCGCGTAGCTGCCGGGTGCAGAGTAATGAGATCCCTCTGGATTGCTGAGTTTTTTTGTGCTGTCCCAGCGAACTTGGCCGATAAATGTCATGCTGATCTTATCGGATAGTTCAATGTTCCACTCGGGGGTAAATAACATCTCAAACTTTTGCTTATGATCGGAAGAGTCGAGAGCAAGTTCTTGTTCGAGTGATGCTGAATAATCAGCGACAGCTAAGCTTGGAAAAACAAGACCTGACAAAACGAAAACAGAAGAACTCAAAAGCAACCCAAGCTGAATTCGCATAACCCACGGTGACATTTTCATATTACTTTCCTTTTTTCATCGCACGTTTGGTAAATAAACCATCACTAACGGGGGCTTTGTAATCAACGTTACTGAACAAGAACTCTGATGTATGGCCTGTTTTATGATTGTTGATTGTCATGCGGTGGCGGGTGAGGATGCCGTCTATACGACTCACATCAGAGATGGTGAGTGTTTTAAGTAATCTTCCTTTGGGATCCCAGTAATTAGATTTTGCGATTAACCACGTGTCCACGTTGACCCAAAATTCAGTTTTCCCATAACCCAACTCTTTAGCAGTGAGTTTGCTTTTTGCAACACCTCGAATGACAACGGTTTGAATGGGGGGAGATGACTCTTGTACCAAGACTTCACTGCGAATAGTTTCAAAGTCGTAGTCTTTTGTGTCAACTTTCCCCTCTAACTTTATATCTTCATAAGTGAAGTCCGTTCCTAGGAAGTAATCACCACGATCTGCTGCTGATATTCTGCGTACTTTGCGTAAAGCAGGTAAATATAACCACTGGTCATCATCTTTATCTGCGTCGGGGTAATCAAACGTCAAAAACGCGGTACCTTTGACATTGGTCGGTTTTTTGTAGAAAAGAATCGTGCGTTTTTCTTTACCAAAGTATTTTCGGTAGCCAATGGTCTCTCTTACACGTTTCTTTCCTCGTTTATCAGTTAACGTCATTGTGAGGTTACGAGTAGCGTGTTCGCCGTCATCAACGTTATTAATTTTGGCGATAACAACCCCAGCTGACGGTAGTTGATTGTCGGATCTCATTGTTTTACCAGCTTCACCTTCTGATGCTAGTGCTGGTTGGTTAACTAAAGCGTTGCCGGCTACAGCGACCAGTAAAATAATGGAAGGGATTCTGATCCAGCGGCGTGATATCGTTTTTTCGCTAGGCTGGTATCCGCTAATAAAGGTGGGTTTGGTGAGTTTTATGAGTGCTGGCAAAAAGCTCATGCTAGCAAGAAAACTAGTGCTTACCGAAACCACAACAATAGTACCGAAGTTGTTAAGTGGAACTACTTTGCTGGAAATTAATACGCCAAAACCACAAGCGATCGCTAGATAGTTAAGAAACAAAGCTCGTCCTGTGGACGGGTATAGCTCCTGTAACGTGAGATCCCAATCGCCATTATGTGTTTGGTATAAGCTGCGCAGACGGTCGATGGTGTGGATCGAGAAGTCGACGCCTAACCCTATCGCGACAGATGCAAACATTGATGTACCTATACCTAAATCAATGTCCAACACTACCATGGCTGAATAAACCAAGAGTATGGAGCTGGATACTGGGATAATGGTAAACGTCCCCGCCGTTAATGATCCAAAAAGAAGCGAGGATACTGCCCATACAAGAAACATTGATATGGCAAGGCCTACAAAGTGACTTCTTCCAAGGTCTTTGATCCAGTGGTAGTTGATGTTAACTCTGCCGCTTAGGGTTGCGGTAATCTCTTCGTTGTTAAATCGTGCTTTAATATAGTCATTCAGTTGGGTTACAACCTTTTGTGTATCAACATAACTGCCCTTATTTAGCGTTAACTTGATATTGGCAATACGATAATCGTAATCAACTTCTTCATCAAAATCCGTTGGATCAGACGAGGCGGAATAAATGAGAAAATATTGTGCGATTAGTGCTTTATTATCGGGTAATTGATAGCTGTATTTATCCCCTCCATTAAGTGAGCGGTTCATTTGTTTTAAGTAATCAACAATGGATGTTGCACCTTGAACATTCGGCAATGTTAGTGCGAAATTCTGCAACGCTTCCATTTTTTTCAAATGATCAGGCTCAAATAACGCCTCAGCTTCTTTCGCTTCTATTACTACGTCAAGATTGTTTGTTCCGTTAAGGTGAGCGTTAATTGCTGCGTCAGCTTGATACAATGTTTCACTGGTATGGAAGGTCTTAATACGATCTTCGTTCACCACTAAATGACTGGTTGCAAAAATACCACTGATGATAATGATAGAAAAAATCCCTACAGTTACTTTAGGGTACTGTAGTGATATTCGACCAAGTACAACCATGGTGCGTGAGAATTTGTCTAAACGGTTGCTTTTGGCGAACTCCCGCATTTGTTTGCTGGCGGAAGGTTGGATAATGGCGAGCGCCGCAGGTAAAAATACCAATGAGTAGAACCAAGCAATAGCAACACCAACAGCGGTATAAAGGCCAAAGTATTTAAACGGAGGCATATATGCTGCGAAGTACATTCCCATAAAACCGGCGATGGTGGTAAGTGTTGTCAGTGTAATTGGGCGCCACATTTCTTCTATAGTTTGAATGATAAGTTCTTTTTTATCCTCTGACGGGTGTTTTGCTTGTAGTTCAAAGTAATGGCTATAAACATGAATGGAATCCGCGACAGATATACCGATGAGTATTACGGGTAACGCATTAGTAATAACAAAAAATGGAATACCATTTAATGCCATGATGCTAAGAGTCATTAGTACTGATGCAGCGATAATAACGTTAGATAAAATGCCCGTGCTGACACGTCGAAAGGCAAACAGGATTATGATGGTAATAATGATGCCTGCAAGAGGATTAAGCCGTTGTGCATCAGCATCAATATAACTTCCCAGATAGCCGGCGATGGCACCTTCACCTGCGACATGAATTTCATCATGTTTCCCGTTAGGGGCGCGAGCAACAATGTCGAGTATTTGTTGGTAGGTATCTTCTACTTGTTTTACATCCAATAACTCAGCAACAATTAGCGTAGCTTGTTTATCATGGGCGACTAAATTGCCCATATAAAGAGGAAAATCAGAGACTTTGTTCCAAACAATATCGGCTTCTTGTTGTGTGCTGATGTCAGGTTCAAAAAAGGATTCGACATCCATGCCGTCATCAGAGCCGGTGATGTTATTTTCAGTGGAAAGGCTGGTAACACGATCGGCATTGATATTTTCTAACGACGAGATCTCATCACTTAACCATTGAATAAGGGAGAGGGATGTTGGATTAAATACGCCGTTGTCTGAGGTATTAATTACTGCGAGAACAATGGGGTCACTTAAACCAAATTGCTCTTTTACTTTGTCACGATAAACAAGGGCTGGGTTATCGTCTGCAAGAAAAGCATCGGAGCGTGTGTCTTTGTATAACATTGGCAGAGCCATAAATAATGTAAACATTAACAGCAAGCTGATGGCAACTTGTGTTTTGGGGTAGTGAACAATGAGCTTTGCAATGGCTCTTGCTGTGGAGGGGTGTGGGTTATCAGACATGTTATGTACCTCGTGTTTAATCGTGGGTGAGCTTATATTTGGTTGTTTATATTTGAAGGTATATCTGTATTAGTATGTATATGCATGTATTTGCTGAAAAAAATAGCGGAACTGTCAGCTATCAGATAATGCGGCAACAACGTTTTCGGAAAGCAATATAATGGCATCAGTGCTTTCTTTTCCGAGTTGTTTATTTAGATCTTTCTGTGCCTGTTTCCAATGAGGTAGCGCCTTCTGATAGAGGGCTTCCCCTTTGTTTGAAAGGCTGATGTTTTTAATGCGTTGATCATTGGCGTCTGTTGTGAATACGACAAGCTCATCACGAACGAGAGGTTTTAAGTTTCTTGATAGCGTGGTTTGGTCAATGACTAACAGTTGTTGCAGCATCTTGTTGGTGGTGGTTTTACACAGGTGTACTGCTCTGAGAATAGAAAATTGGCCTGCCTTTAGACTAAAAGGCGCTAGTCGCTCTTCATAAAATTGCGTTATCAGTCTGTTGCTTTTACGCAAAGCCAAGTTGTAGCAGGGTTCAAATGTCGTGGAATCGGAGGTCATAGAAAGTTCCATTCATAGGGGTATGTAAACATAGTATGCATATGCATGTTATTTGTCAATAAAATGGATGGTTATTATTTGTTCTTTCGTCGGGTGCGCCCTGGGGTGGTACCAAAGAACTGCTTGAACGCTTTGCTGAATGCGGCCTCTGATGAGTAACCGGCACTTTCTGCGATGTCTATCATAGGGGAGTTGGTTGTTTCGAGTTGTGTCTTGGCTTTTTGCATTCGCCAGTTGAGTAGGTAGGTTTTTGGAGGCATACCCACAAGTCGGGAGAATTTTTCCGTAAAACTGGTTCGTGATAGGGAGACTGCTTCACCTAGACGCTCAACAGTCCAATGAAACTTGGTTTCCGCATGGATATGGTTCAGTGCAAGGCCTATTTGAGGGTCTGCTAATGCTGCCATGTAGTTTAATCGATCTGGGGACGTTTCCATGTGGGTTCGCATCAGCTGAATAAACAATACCTCCGTTAACCGATCCACCATCACTGTTGAGCCTGGAGCAGGTAAGCGGGCTTCGCTGGCGAGTACGGATACTAACGATCGTAACCAGTGAAGCTCTGGAGTATCTTCTGCTTTGATATGAATGAAGCAGGGTAGGTCTTTTAGGAAAGGGTGGTTGATCGAAGAATCGTAGTGAAAGGAGCCGCACATCAGTATGTTGTGATGGTGTGCCCCTGTGTTTGTTGGTTGAATGGATAAAGGTTCTTTTGTTAACGGTTCTTTTGTTAATGACTCTTGGAATGGATTGTTGCCACTCAGTATGTTTTCAACCACTTGGCTACCAGGTAGCATTTTGCTTTCTAGGGTGTCGCTGATGCAGTGGGCACCACCAGTGGGGAACGCCACAATATCCCCTGTGTTCAAGTGTATTGGGTTCCTATTGGTGTTGTTGATGCTGAGCCAGCAACTACCTTCTACAACAACATGAAAGATACCATCGTTGCCTTTATCAATTTTCATGCCCCAGGGGGATGCAAACTCCGAGCAAAAATAAGTGTTAGCACTGAGTCGAATGGTATTGAGGATGTCGGCAAGGGCATCGAGCTTGTGAAGGGGGTCCATTTTGCTCTCATGTGGCCAGAAGTGTTTATTGCATTATTTTGGCATGTTTTGTCAAAATGACAATTTTAACGATCATATTGTCATGTTTTGTCGGGTTCAGATCTGGATAATAGCCTCATACAATAATTTTGCACAGAAACCTTACACAACAATCTTACACAGAAACAGATGATCTTGAGGATGTAGATATGACAACACCAACGAATGTGAATAACCTTTCTCTATACCATTACCAGAGCTGCCCTTACTGCGTTGTGACACGTAAGGCGTTAGGCCAGTTAGATATTGATGTTGTTCAGCGAGATGTGATTCAGCAGCCTAAATATCGCTCTGAATTGATGGCGGGTGGAGGTAAAGCTCAGGTTCCTTGTCTTAGAATAGAGGGTGAGAATGGGAAGGTGTCTTGGATGTATGAATCAGGAGATATTATTCAATATCTACGAAGCTATGCTAAACAAGCAGCGAAGCAAATGGCGTGAATAAACATATGATTGTAAAGGCACTTAAGGTGTCCGGAATAGTGGGCACTTTGTTGTTGCTGATTAACCAGTATGATGCGTTGTTTGCCGGCGCAGAGTTTCGTGTTATTCCGGCAGTATTGACCTATTGCGTGCCTTTTGTTGTTTTTATTGCAGGGCAGCTTTCGGGGGCGCAGGAAGATAAGCAGGCATAAAAAAGCCCCAATGGTGTAAACCATCGGGGCTTTTTTATGCGCCTTTCTTAGCACGCTACCGCAAGTATAAAATTACTTCTTATCGGCTTTCTTTTCTCTTTCTGCTATTACAACCGCCTCAGATACCGAGTTAGGACAAGGTAGGTAGTGAGAGAATTCCATAGAGAACTGACCTCGACCTGAGGTCATTGTGCGAAGTGTTCCGATATAACCAAACATTTCAGCTAGCGGAATGTCTGCTTTAACACGTACACCAGTAACACCCGCCATCTGATCTTTAATCATGCCACGGCGACGGTTCAAATCACCAATAACATCACCAACGTGATCATCAGGAGTAAATACGTCAACCTTCATGATAGGCTCGATTAACTGAGGGCCTGCCTTAGGGATTGATTGACGGAATGCACCTTTTGCGGCAATTTCAAACGCGACAGCAGATGAATCGACAGCATGGTAACCACCGTCGTAAAGTTCAACTTCAATGTCTAATACCGGGAATCCCGCAAGAACACCTTCACCCATCATGCTCTTGAAGCCTTTCTCAACAGCAGGGAGGAATTCCTTAGGAACGTTACCGCCTACAACTTTAGAGCTGAATACAAACCCTGTACCTGGCTCACCAGGCTTGATACGGTAATCGATCTTACCGAATTGACCAGAACCACCAGACTGCTTCTTATGTGTGTAGCTGTCTTCAACTTCTTTGGTGATGGTTTCACGGTAAGCTACCTGAGGTTGACCAACTTCTAGATCAACACCGTAAGTACGCTTAAGGATGTCTACTTTGATGTCTAAGTGAAGTTCACCCATTCCTTTAAGGATTGTGTCACCTGTTTCTTCGTCAGACTCAACGTGGAACGATGGATCTTCTGCAATCATCTTACCAATCGCAATGCCCATCTTCTCAGAACCACCTTTGTCTTTTGGTGTTACTGAGATCGAGATAACTGGCTCTGGGAATACCATCGGCTCAAGTGTTACGGGATCTTTCGGGTCACATAATGTGTGGCCTGTCTGAACGTTTTTCATGCCAACGATAGCAATGATGTCGCCGGCTTGAGCGCTTTCAATCTCGTTACGGTCATCTGCGTGCATTTCAACCATACGGCCGATACGCTCTGTTTTTCCTGTGTAGGAATTAAGAATGGTTGTGCCACGCTTTAATATGCCAGAATAAATACGAACAAACGTAAGTGCTCCAAAGCGGTCATCCATGATTTTGAATGCCAGTGCTTTTAGTGAAGCATCGGTTGTTACGGTAGCAAATTCACCTGTTGGTTCGCCTTCTTCATCGGTTAGCGGTTGAGGCTTAACTTCAGTTGGGCTCGGTAGGTAATCAATAACGGCGTCAAGAATGATTTGAACACCTTTGTTTTTAAATGCAGATCCGCAGTATGTAGGGAAGTGGTCAAGAGAGATTGTTCCTTTCCGGATGCAAACCTTGAGTTGGTCAATAGATGGCTCTTCGCCTTCAAGGTACTTTTCCATTAAATCGTCGTCTTGCTCAAGAGCAGTTTCGATCAACTTTTCACGGTACTCTTCAACTTGATCAACCATATCGGCAGGAACGTCTTGGACTTCATAATTCTCAGGTAAACCTGAATCATCCCATACGTAAGCTTTACGAGTCAGTAGATCAACAACACCAACAAAATCTTCTTCAACACCGATAGGAAGAACCATAACAAGCGGGTTAGCGCCTAGTACTTTTTCAACCTGGCCAACAACACGTAAGAAGTCAGCACCCATACGGTCCAGCTTGTTTACGAAGATGACACGAGCAACTTCAGATTCGTTCGCATAGCGCCAGTTAGTTTCTGACTGAGGCTCAACACCACCAGATCCACAGAATACACCCACACCACCATCAAGTACTTTCAAGGAACGGTA
>CAJXXT010000127.1 GCA_913063495.1 uncultured Gammaproteobacteria bacterium
ACCAAAGACGAATCAAAAACGCTTACCGTCGGCTTTGCCATGTCATTTTAATTTATTGGAATCTAATGCAGCAAGGAAGCTGATAGTTTAAGCTATGCCTATCAACCCTCCTTGTCACCAAAGATTTCACATGAATAATTTAGTCCAAGAATTTCTCCAAATATTAGATCTCGAAACTCTCGAACACAACCTTTTTCGCGGCACGAACCGAGCAATGGACGGTCGCAGCGTATTTGGCGGTCAGGTTGTAGCTCAAGCGTTAACTGCAGCACACCGTACCTTGCATGAACATCGACAAGCACACTCACTACACGGCTACTTTCTTCGCCCCGGTGATGTCAGCACCCCTATCATCTATGAAGTAGATCGCATTCGAGATGGGGGAAGTTTTACAACTAGGCGTGTGGTGGCTATTCAACACGGTGAAGTTATTTTTAATTTATCCGTATCCTTTCAAGCCGACGAGAAAGGTTTTGAACACCAAGCTGAAACGATGCCTACTGTGCCAGCACCAGAGGACGTGGAACACGAATTAGAAATACGCAAACGTGTTGCACACAATATTCCTGTGAAATTTCGCGATGCATTTTTACAGCCACGTCTCATTGAAATCCGCCCTATTGATCCCGTTGATTATTTTGAACCTGAAGCCAAACCTCCTAGAAAACGCTCTTGGTTTAGAGTGCCAGGGAACTTATCTGGAGAACTCGGAGTCCATCAGGCTGCGCTAACCTATGCATCTGACTTTGGCTTACTCGGGTGTGGCATGCTCCCCCACCAGCTGTCATTTATGAGTCCTAAAGTTCAGGCAGCAAGCCTTGATCATGCCATTTGGTTTCATCACAACTTCCGTGCTGACGAGTGGTTGCTTTACGATATGGAAAGCCCCAGTGGGTCTGGTGCTCGTAGCTTTAATCGAGGACAAATCTACAATCAAAAAGGTGTTTTAGTTGCATCGGTAGCCCAAGAAGGCTTGATGCGCGTTCGCAAACCGCCTAAAACAGCCCCATCTGCTGATCAGTAATTTGCTGTAATGACGTCCCCATAAACTGCAACAAGCCGTCAACGGCAGGAGCTAGTTGACGTTCAATATAAAAATCATAGTCCAATGCTGACTCGGCATACATCACTGGCTCTGGGCCATTCAATGTCATGATGTACTCACTCCAGCCTCCAAACTCAAACTGTTTAGGTTTCCCGAGCTGGACATTTCGCTCATCCGCCTTTCTTGCTGCTTGTACATGAGGGGGAACATTTTTTTGGTAATCAGACAATTTACGTCGCAAGCGCTTACGAAAAACCAACTGCGCATCCATATCACCATTCATTACTTGTTCATACACATGTTTAATAAACAGCTCATACGGTTCATTGTGAAACACCTTCCAAAATAATTGCCGCTGTACATCTCTCGCCAAGTGCGTCCAATCGGTTCTAACATTTTCCAATCCCTTGAACACCAATTCATCGTCCTTCCCCGGAGCACTAATCATACCGGCATAACGTTTTTTGCTACCCACGTCCGAACCACGAACCGTTGGCATCATAAATCGCGAAAAATGCGTTTCAAACTCGATTTCCAGACAGCTTTTTAACCCAAAACGTGATTCAAGCGTTTTATCCCACCATTGATTTAATCGTTCCGACAATTCAGAACCTATGCGACAGACATCAACATCGCCAACCTCCCCTTCTTGCTTCACCCAAACGAATACAGAGTCCGTATCACCATAAATAACCTGATACCCTTGACTTTCAATTAGCTCACGGGTTTTTTGCAAAATATCATGACCTCTCAATGTGATCGAGCTAGATAACCGAGGGTCGTAAAAACGGCATAACGGTGTTCCCAGAACACCGTAAAAAGAATTCATAATGATTTTTATGGCTTGAGATAATGGCGCATTTTTTTCTTTTTTTGCTGCATCCCGAGCCTTCCAAAGAGTAGTGATAATGCCCGGAAGTATATGATGATGTTTACTGAAAAAAGCACCGTTAAAACCCGGAATCCAATCATCCCAATTTTTACCCACGTATTTTTCCATCGCAATTGTTTTAAGATCAACAACAGGTTGGTTAAACACCTCTGGAGGAATATCCGTATTCTCACCAAGCGTATGCTGACTCACAACAAGGGATAAGGGATCAATATTAAACGTACGGATAATACTCGGATACAGACTTTTAAAATCCAATACCAAGACATTTTCATACAATCCAGGTACGGAGTTCATAACGTAGCCACCAGGGGCAACAATGTCACTCTGCATCATACCTATATTGGGAGCAACATAACCTTCACGATGCAGGCGAGGCAAATACAAATTTTCAAATGCAGCAACAGATCCACCACTTTTATCCATCGGCAGGCCTGTTAGGCGAGCCCGCTCTTCTGAAAAATGCAATAACTGCGCTTTATCAAAAACATCCAAGACCAACTGACAATCTTCAATGTTGTATTTTGCCAGCGCAACCTTATCGTTACGAAACATAACGCCAATTTCTTCTCCACGATTATCTACATCATGAACCAATTTCCCTCGCCCAAGAAACTCACGCGCAACATTTTCTAAAGAAAAACTTTCAAAGTTATAAGTTGCTGCTTTTAGCGTATCAATACCATCCAACACTACTCGACCAGGAACCAGCACAAAATAATGCTGACCTTCTCTCTGAGAAGATCGCCATTCAGGCACCAACCGGTTACGTCCCAATGAAAATGCGAGCCGATATTGATCACATTTTTTCTGCAGCATACGCAAATCAAAATTCACGACATTCCAGCCAATAATAATGTCGGGATCAGCCTTCTCCACCCACATTAAAAACAACTCAAGTAAGTGCCGTTCATTTCGAGAAAATATCAGTGTAAACCCGTCATGCTCTTGTAAGTCTTCACTATCAGCCTGTCCCACCATAAAAACATAACGCTGCGCCCCCTGAACCACCGCAATAGAATAAAGCTGATCATGGGAGATTGATTTCCCAATATCCATTGACGTTTCTATATCAATGGAAGCAACGTTAAACTGAGGAGAAAAGGAACCAGGGGTTAGCCGAGGGGAATGTATCGTATCAAAACGATCACTTGGTGTTTTTCGAGCCGCCTCCCCGCCATCGATTGATACGACCGAGGTAATAAAACGTTCCATTAAATACCGTTCGGCAGGCCGAACATCCGCCTCCAAGAAGGGAATGCCGATATTTTCAAACTCGTCTCTTGCCGCTAATAACTGACGGTAACTGGAAAAATACACCCCACTTACCGGCTCACCGCTAAATGCACTCAACGCCAACGGTTTAATATTTACCCCTGGCGTGTGTAACAACCGTTTTTCAATACGCTTAAGCTGAGCCGATTCAACAAAGCACACCGCCTGCTGATTATCAACTTCAACACAAACTGCTCCTTCATCGGTTTTCACCCAATAGGTGAACACAAGCCCTCGCTCACCCTCTTTCTGTGAGCGACTCTCTCTTCGTTGACGAGTTAGTAAAAAACCTTGAATCAAAAAGAAAACTCTGACCATATAGGGCAATGATCTGACGGCCTTTCCATCGCGCGAATATCGTAACAAACGCCGGTACCAACCAATGAATCCGTCAACACCTGCGTTGCTAATATCACATCAATGCGCAAACCTCGCTTTGGCTCTCTATCAAAACCTTTGCTGCGATAGTCAAACCAGCTAAAAACATCATCTACATCAGGATTCTGATGCCTGAATGTATCGGTTAACCCCCAATTTTGTAAGCGAGCTAACCAATCCCTCTCTTCAGGAAGAAAGCTGCACTTACCCGTACGCAACCAGCGCTTTTTATTGTCAGGTCCAATACCTATATCAAGATCTGAAGGTGATATATTAATATCACCCATTACAATAACAGGCTGCGAAGGGTCAAAAGTGGTCGTTAGATAGGTTTGCAAATCTTCATAGAATTTTTGCTTAGCAGGAAACTTTTGAGGGTGTTCTCGATTATCACCTTGTGGAAAATAACCGTTAATAATGGTAACCGTATTACCTTCAGCCGTTTCATACTCCCCCACAATTAGCCGTCGCTGAGCATCATCTTCATCACTGGGAAAACCCTTCCTTGATGATATCGCTGCTTTCTTAGA
This sequence comes from uncultured Gammaproteobacteria bacterium, assembly GCA_913063495.1. Lineage (GTDB taxonomy): Bacteria > Pseudomonadota > Gammaproteobacteria > Pseudomonadales > Ketobacteraceae > 42-54-T18. The sequence goes on from CAJXXT010000127.1 coordinate 4,121, forward strand.
CAGCATCGCAACACCGTAATGGCCTTTCTGACCATGAAACTCAACTTCATACCCTAAAGCGTGAATCATCTCCACTGGAAATTCGCTGTCTTGAACTTTGCTTTCTTGTACACCGATCACATCGGGGTTATAGGCTTCAATCAACGCTTCCAACTGATGTTGCCTAACCCGTATACCGTTTGTATTAAAAGAAACCACCTTCATGGAGTATCACCTTTGATTATTGCGTAAACATGTTTAAACGAAAATGAGCCTATATTACCACAGCTTACTACTCCCCTTGCCATACTGTAGGCATATCGCTTTTAATCCCTTCACCATGTGGTAAGCTGCCATATATTGCGTGCTACAAGCCTGTTGACGCTCTCTCAATTGACCAGAATTCGACTACATAAGAGACAAAAAATGAGTGACCTGAAAAACATCTCGATATTTGAAGGATTATCAGAAGAAGAGCTTTCCGCCATTGAAGCCCTTGCGGTCACCCGAAACTACCCCAAAAACAGCGTTATTATCAATGAAGGGGATATTGCCAATGCCATGTATATGGTTAGCTCTGGAAAAGTACGTGTTTATGTCAGCGATGAACAGGGCAAAGAGTTTATTCTAAACTCAATGGGGCCAGGTGAGTATTTTGGTGAACTATCTCTGCTCGATGATGAAAAGCGCTCAGCATCCGTTATCACCACAGAAAAGTCGACGTTCTCTATAATCTACAAAGATGAGTTCACAAAAACCATTGAGGCTAACCCCAACCTTGCTATGGCAATGTTAAGAAATCTTGCCAGCAGCGTTCGTCAGCTAACAGACAATATCAAAACTCTCGCCCTTCAGGATGTGTACGGAAGAATCCGCAAAACCTTATTGAATATGGCGGTTGAAAAAGGCGATATCATGGTGGTAGAGGAGAAGCTAACCCAGCAGGATATCGCTAATCGCATTGGCTCTTCTCGAGAGATGGTTGCAAGAATCCTAAAAGACCTTACTGTTGGTGGCTATATTTTATCAGAACGTAAGCAGTTTCAGATCCTTAAAAAACTCCCAGAGAGCTACTAACAGGGAGTTACTAAAAGAAACCACCAATAGAGAGTTACTAAAGGTCGTTCTAAACGACCTAACACCTCCTCCCCTCTAGTAGCTACTCTTATCACAAAAACTAGGGTATTTGTCACTTCATGAGCCAAATGCCCTAGTCGTTAGTCTGATCCCCCCTGTGTTTGCGCTCAAAAACAATAAATACTGTCACCAAGTACTATTTAATGACGGAAACTACAGAGCAAAACAACAATGAAAAAAATACTACTGGGCTGTGTGATATTACTCCTTCAGGCGTGCGGATATACCCCCGCAGACAAACCATCAGAAGCCTGTGCTGACATGCTTGTAGAATCCCAGGTGAGAGCATCCGCTCGTAGTGAACTACTTGTAAATGAAATGATTGGGTTTCTATCTAGCAAAAACCTAACCGAGTTAAACCCTGAAAATGCCGATGCGGCAGCTCAACTGGCGCCACCTATGCGCGACATATTTATCACCCACAATGAGGTCGCAAACAACGATAAAGGACAACCTGTACCTATCACGGCAGGTTCAGGGTTTGGAACCTTAAGCATCAATACGAATAACGAAGCAGAACCGGAAAATCTATTCGGCATCTATCAGGCAAACACACCGTCAGCTACCTGCAACTACCCCTTCTCTCCAAAGTCCCCTCGCCCGATCAACCCTAATGACGCTAACTCCGAACAAGTACCATTTGTATCATCGAAAGTCATGTCCTTGGCGTGCAATGTACTATCTAGTTGCACCAGCATGGATAGCTCATTATTTTTAAACATTTCCAATAGTTCATTACATGGGACAAAAAACAAATTTTTCTTTGATGACGCTACGTATAACACTGACGATATTGTGTACAAAACGTTTGCGGGGTGGCACCCTGGCGACGCATCAATTCCCAGTTCAGATTGGGCTAGTGCAGGATTCAGTGACTACCTCCAAGGCGACATGGACGGCCATTACGTCATCTACAAACAATCTAACTTCCAGCAGTACATCCTATTATTTTACAAACCTTTTGAAGATAAAAATGGAGAGTTCGCTGGTGTTGCTTATGCATTCGTAAACCTTTATGAAGAATACCTCGTTAATGATGCGTTCGCCTCAGCTATCGATGATGGCATATGTACCATGCCTCCAAGAAACTGCTCAACAGGTGAATAAAAGCGCTCATAGAGCAAAAGCGTAAAGATCATCAGCCAAAGATCATTATCACCAAAAGAAGCTATTAGTTTTTTTCATCATTCACCCCTAAAACTCTTTCTATAGGAATTAGGGGTGTTTCCCACTATACGCTTAAACAAACTACCAAAATAACTCACATCCTCATACCCCACCTCATAAGCGACAAGATTAATAGAGAGATCATCAAACTTTAACAATTCTTTTGCCCGCTCAATACGAAGGTTTTGGATATACTTATTCGGCGTTTCCCCCGTCGCTTGCTTAAAACGCCTTTTAAGGGAGCTGACACTGGTATTAAATCGGCGGGATATTTCTTCCAAGTCAGTATTTTTTGAATAGTTTAATTCCAACCAACTTTGAATAGAAAGTATAAGTTCATCATCATGAAACTTATGGCCTTCAACATTTATAAACTCCGGTTTATAGTTACGTTTCAAATCAATTAAAAAATTTTGGTTGATTTGATTGGCAATCTCCATGCCCCAAAGCTGCTCAACCAAATATACCCCCAGATCCATCGCAGAACTTATCCCACTACTACAATAAAGCCGGTCACTTGCAGTAATAAAGCGTTGCCGACATAGCTGGACAGTTGGAAACATTTGTTCAAACTGATCGAAGTAATGCCAGTGTGTTGTCGCGGATCTGTTATTGAGCAATCCCGTTTTCGCAAGAAAGAATGCCGACGTAGAATGTGCAACTAATAATGCCCCGCGCTGATGCTGCTGTATTAACCAAGGTATTAGAGCCTCATTTTCTTTTAATATTTGCAATGGATCGCCCCAAAAAGCAGGCAACATCACCAAATCCGTTTCATCAATATCCTCAATCGATTTCTCAAAACTCACTGACAATTTTCCGGATGTAGTGATCGTATTACCAGTAACAGCAACATTGTCATAAGAAAACGCTTTATCGGTTTGCTTGGCAAAAAAGTGCAGCAATGCATATAAATCGGTTGATAACCCTAAGCTTGTACCCAGTGTTTGATCACAAAAAACAAGTGTTGCATGTTTTATAGGAGCAATTTCTTTTGTCATTTCATACAACTCACAACGGTAGATTAGACACAACAGTGTTCATTAGAGAAACGATTGACTCAGGCGTTCCCATATAATAATCCGCCATTTCTGAGCTATTTGCCATATATTTTGATCCCCTTATCGGGTGATCTACCGCTACCCCATCGCTATAGTGGAGCTTATTCCGTTAAGGCCAGCATCAGGAAACACTCTTATGATGAAATATATAAATGTCCTGGCACATAGAAGTTATGTGCGCCGCGTCATGAGCAAGCTTCCTGTTGCCAATACCCCCATCCCCGAACAACGACAACACCTGGAAAAAATCACTAGAAATGCAACAATCCCTTCAACCGTATCCGTTTCTGACATTACCCTTCAACCATCCGGCCACCCAGCAATCGATGCCGAATGGATCACCCCTGCCGGCAGCAACAAAAAACGTGTATTGCTGTATTTTCACGGCGGAGGATTTATTGTTGGCTCCAAAGAGAGCCATCGACCTATGGTTGCTCACATTGCCAAATCTGCACATATCCAAGCCCTTTCTATCAACTACCGCTTAGCGCCCGAACACACTTATCCCGCAGCACACCAAGATTGTTTTAATGCTTACCAGTGGTTATTGGACAACGCTTATGAACCACAACAGATTGTATTAGGTGGTGATTCCGCAGGCGCTTTTTTTGTACTTCAAACCTTATTAGAAATAAAACAGCGGGGGATGGATCAACCACAAGCAGCCTTCTTATTGTCGCCGTTGGCCGACGCATTATATTTTAATGGTGAAAGTTATGTATCTAAAAGAAAACGTGACCCTTGGCTAAAAGCAGATCAACTGCCCCATTTGGTAAACTTATATCTAGGGGAATCCTCGGGTATGCCCAAATCTTTATCACCGATTAACGTTGACCTTTTAGGGCTCCCACCTATTTTAATTCACGTTGGCGAAGATGAGATCCTACTGTCTGACTCCCTTCGTTTACATCAGCAATTAAAAAATCACGGTGTTAATTCTGAACTCACTGTATGGCCCAAAATGTGGCATGTCTTCCACTGTATGGGGGGTGGACTGCCTCAAGCAAGGCAGGCCATCTCTCAAGTTGGTGACTTTATAAAAACGCACTCTTTACACATTTAAATAAAATAGCTATTTATCCAGATACAACACCAAACTCTTGCCTAATTTGTTCATCATGCTCTCCCACAGCTGGAACACCACCCCATGAATCGCATGAAATATTCCCTTCATTATTTTGAATCTGTATTGGGGAAGCAACCTGTCTAATCTCACCTAGTTCCCCTTTCACGCTCACTCGCCTTAGCTGAGGGTGCACCGACAGGTCGCTAACACTATTCAACCAACCAAAAGCTATACTTGCCTTTTCCATTCGTATTTCTAGCTCATGCTTGTTCAACCCACTAAATACCAACTCGACTATTTGATCCAGTGCTACTCGATCCATTACACGGAGCTCATTGGTTAAAAACCGAGGATCGTCAAGCAAACCTGGCATTGTTAATACGCCCTGACAGAAAGACTGCCATTCCCTTTCGTTTTGAATTGACAGTACAACCTGTGCAGCCTCAGCTTTATTCCCTACCGAATAAGCACCGTAAGGAGCAATTGATGGATGGTTCATCCCTACTCTATCCGGCGCTTTGCCTCCATATTCCTGATGTAACAGCGGTACTGTCATCCAGTCCGCCATGCCATCAAATAAGGAGACTTTTATACCTTGCCCTACTCCCGTTTTCTCTCGTTCATACAACGCCTGCAGCACCCCGGTAAGGCCATGCATACCGGCAGCAATATCGCATACGGAAACACCGACACGCCCAGGCCCCTCCGGCCGTCCCGTCACCGCAGACAAACCTGTCTCCGCCTGAATCAACAAATCATAGGCTTTACGCTGAACATAACTACCCTCTTCTCCGTAACCACTTATGTCACACGTAATTAGTCGTGGATGCTTTTGACGCAAGGCCAAGCTGTCGAACCCTGCTCGCCCCGCCGCTCCTGGTGCTAAGTTCTGAATAAATATATCGGCTTTTTCTATCAACCTTTCAAGTAACTGCTTATCCCCGGAATCCTTAATATTCAGCTTCAACGATTCTTTACCTCTGTTAAGCCAAACAAAATACGCACTCTCGCCATTTACAACAGAATCATAACGTCGAGCAAAATCTCCTTCTTCACGCTCAATTTTTATTACTCTTGCACCCCCATCTGCAAGCCTCGATGATAAATAAGGTGCAGCCACAGCTTGCTCCAGCGCAATAACTAACAGGCCATCAAAGGGTTTTTTCATCGTCATATCAGCTTTCATCATAAATTGATTTTTTTACATAAATTGCATGTGTATTTAAATAATAGTGGTGTGTTTTTCAAATACTTCATAGCCTTTCCCAATTGCTCGAGCTCCTTCGAACATGACTGCATTCGGTTCAATCAACACGCCCCCCCCAAAAGGAAGCCCTATAAATAGAAGCTGCTCGTCGTTGGTACTCTGTTGCCATGACCGAACGGAAGGCCATCTTTCTTGCTCCTCATGGGCGGCTATATTTACGGTGCAATATTCCAAAAAACAAACACGACTGCCACAGCCTTTTGAAAATGTGGATGCTAAATGAATAGCTCCCGCTGAGATACCAACAATAAGACCATTCGTTTGAGTATAGTGATTTAGCCAGTTCCTCACAGAAGGTTGTGATAAGAAATTCCACCCTAATGCCACATCTCCTCCGGCCAATATCATCACAGCAATATTTTCAACGCTCAAATCAACAAGTTGTTTTACATTTTCGACATGCACAACACTATCAACACCCCACTGTCGGCAAACATCCGTCGCCATTTGATAGAATTCAATAGCATTACCGTTCGCAGCACCGATATATACCGCTTTTTTAGAAATCCCAGATGCACTAGACACATCACCTGCATACCTAGCTGACATTTGATCCATCACCCATTGTGAAAGCGGCCCACCTTTCTCGCCACCAAATAACAACTGACTATCCGCTAACAATGCCATTGGGCCTATATGCGTTAAAACAGGGTGACTTAAAACAGGGTGAGTCAAAACAACACTCCTTTTCATTAATGCTGACTGAATTAGACCTTGAATACTTGGCTTTACTAGCAAAGCCCGCCCTTACGTGAAATACTTTGGAGTGTATCGTTATTCAGTGGATTCCCGTGAGCAGGTAACATGTGTATTCCTGCCCAAATAGGCAACAGAGACATCCACGGCCAACCTATCAACCTTAAGAACTCAATTTATGCCAAAAACATCAAAAGCATCTGCAACATCATCAAACAATACGGTAAATAGCCAACCTGCACACGAGAGCTTTGAGTGGCTTCGCACTGAGTCCATTGAGTCCCTGCATGTCACTGTCTCAGAGTATCGCCACAGAAAAACTGGGGCTATGCATTACCATATTGATGCTGATAATGATGAGAATGTATTTCTGGTCGGTTTACGAACTATTCCTACCGACTCTACAGGTGTTGCACATATATTGGAACATACCGCGTTGTGCGGAAGTGAGAAATACCCGGTTCGCGACCCATTTTTCATGATGATACGCCGCTCGCTAAATACCTTTATGAACGCCTTTACCAGCAGCGATTGGACAGCCTATCCGTTTGCGAGCAAAAACAAGAAAGATTTTGATAACCTACTCAACGTCTATTTAGATGCAGTATTCTTTTCTCGCATCGATCCATTGGACTTCGCCCAAGAAGGACATCGCATCGAATTTGAAGACGCTGAAAATACGGATTCCAATTTGGTCTACAAAGGGATCGTTTACAACGAGATGAAAGGAGCCCTTAGCTCTCCCGTCAGCATGCTTTACGAAACAGCAAAAAAATATCTTTTCCCAACATCGACCTATCACTTTAATAGCGGTGGCGAGCCAACAGACATCCCCAATTTAAGCTATGAGCAATTAATGTCATTTTATCGCACCCATTATCACCCGAGTAACGCGATATTTATGACCTACGGAAACATCCCAGCTCAAGAGCACCAGCAAAACTTTGAAGAAAAAGCATTACATCGATTTGAGCAACTCGAAACCCGCATCGAAGTTCAACCGGAAAAGCGTTATTTTGCCCCTATAAAAATAGAAGAAGCCTATCCCATTACACTCGCGCCCAATGAAACAACTGAACATAAAAGTCACATTTTATTAGGTTGGTTATTGGGAGAAAGCAATGATTTAGAATCACAATTAAAGGCGCATTTATTATCCGACGTATTATTAGAAAATAGCGCCTCACCGCTACAAAAACTATTAGAAACCTGCGGACTTGGTAATGCCCCTAGCCCTCTATGTGGCCTGGAAGACAGTAATTTTGAAATGGCATTTATGTGTGGCATTGAAGGTGCCAATCCAGACGCCGCCATTGAATTTGAAAAACAGGTTTTGGCTCTGTTAGAAAAACTGGCCAAAGATGGCGTAGAAGAAGAAAAACTTGATGCCATCCTTCACCAGTTAGAGTTAAGCCAGCGCGAAGTAGGCGGAGATCAATTCCCTTATGGCTTACAAATGATTCTAGATGCACTATCGCCAGCCATTCATCGTGGAGACCCTATTCAGCAACTCAATCTAGACCCAGTGCTTGAGCAGCTCCGTATTGACATAAAAGACCCTAACTTCATAAAGCAACTTATCCAAGAACAGCTTTTAGATAACCCTCACCGAATATGCCTGACATTACGCCCCGATACAGAAATCGACGCTAGAAAAGAGGCTCGCGTACAACTGGAGCTGCAACGACACAAACAACAATTAACAGACCTAGAAAAAGACGCTATTGTTGAAAAAACAAAGCAACTACTGAAACGACAATCTCAAGAAGATGACATCGACATATTGCCCAAGGTTTGCTTGGACGATGTACCCGCCCAGACATTGATGGCAAAGCAAACACAAAACAACATTAACAAACAGCCCATCGCTTTGTACCCACAGGGTACCAACGGCTTAACGTATTTACAGATATTTTTTGCTCTTCCGGATCTTTCCCCGGAGCAGCAACAATTACTGCCTTTATATACACATTTAGTCGGCGAATTAGGTGCAGGGGAAGAAGACTACCTGGCCATTCAAGATGAGATCAGTGCGTGCTCTGGCGGTATTGGTTGCTTCACAACCATACGCAGCGATATCAATGATGAGCAATCCATCTCGGCACATTTAGGGTTTTCAGGAAAGGCATTAAATCGCAACGCCCAATCTATGTTCCAGTTGCTCAACAAGATCGTTACACGTATTCGATTTGATGAGCTAGAACGAATAAAAGAACTTGTCGCACAATACCGCTCTCGCCTTGATCAAAGTATTACTGGGCACGGGCACGGCCTAGCTATGCAAGCGGCAAGTAGTGGCCTTAGCCCTATCGCCCACTTATCTCACACCACATCAGGATTGGCAGGTATTCAAGCGGTACAGAAACTCGACCAAAGCCTTAAAAACACCGAATCTCTTAGCGAACTTGCAGACAATCTAACAGTATTACACAGCTTAGTTACCCTAGGTCAAAAACAATTTTTACTTATTGGTGAAGAACCGAATTTCGAAGAACAACAAAAGTATTTACGTGATTTATGGCTTCCAGATAACGTACCTACAGACGCCTTCTCATTACCGAAACAACGAGAGCAAGTAAAGCAATGCTGGCTCACCAATACTCAAGTTAACTTCTGTGCAAAGGCGTACCCAACGGTAACATCCGATCACATTGATGCAGCCCCCCTTGTCATTCTTGGTGGTGTGTTAAGAAATGGGTATCTACACCGTGCCATTCGAGAACAAGGGGGGGCTTATGGTGGAGGGGCATCGCAAGAGTCTAATATCGCAGCATTTCGCTTTTATTCATATCGAGACCCTCGGTTATCTGAGACGCTGACAGACTTTGATCTCGCCGTTAAGTGGTTTCTTGAAAGCCAACACAAAGACGAAGTCTTGGAAGAAGCCATCCTGGGTGTTATCGGTGCGCTGGATAAACCCAGTTCACCCGCCGGGGAAGCAAAACACGCCTTTCAAAACAGGTTATTTAACAGGGGGGATGAATTTCAAGGGCGATTCCGTCAACGCGTGCTAGCCACAACGTTAGAGGATTTAACCCGAGTAGCAAAAACTTATCTCACCGATAAAAATGCCTCAAGCATTGCAGTGGTCACATCACAGCAACATTGGGATGACGAGGAATTAAGTGGCTTTACTATAGAAAGCGTTTAGCGGCAATTTAGAAGTAGGGGCTTCTACAAGCCTCTACTTCTTAGCTACCTTACGACAGGATCATGCAGCGTTATAGGTTGCTAATGATTCTTCAAATGCGGGACGATCAACCGTATAAAGATAGGTTTGCTGAATAATTAGTGCATCAGTGCCAGCGCGGTGCAATTTCATACCAGTAATTTCAAGAACCTTAGCTTTGCTTTCATTCCATTTCTCTAGCTCGCCCTCCGATAGAAGGGAAAAAATGGTATCGATCTTAAACCCTTGATAAATACCTGCATCATGAAATAACAATGCCAGCCAACTACGATCCACCCCCCAGCCATCCGAATAGACCGTCTTACCTCGCAACAAACGATTCAACTCGTCTGCAACAAACTGAGGATTCTTACCTTCAGTCATCAGCAAATCTCGAGAAACTCCATGAACCTCTTCTGCACTCTCTTGCCAGTGAGTCCAGTGATCAAAAGGTTTAATCAGGTGAGAAACCAAGTGAGCGTGAGCATCATCTAACGCCAAACCTACCTCGATAGGATAGCTTCCCTTTCCAAAGCCTGAGGCTTCAAGATCTAATATAATTGGCGGCATGTTCATCGTATTCAATTATTTTTCTTACTACCCGTTATTGTTTAATCATCTTTTTGACACTTACCTTAAAAGGATAGCAGGTTTTCTGGTCAAAAAAACATCAGCACTTCGACTATTTTACTTCTCCACATTTTCTGTGGATAACTATGGGGATTACTTTTGGTTAAATAGCGCCAGCCCAAAGAAAACGTTGGCTACAAAATAATGGTCAAAGAACCGTCAATTTATTTCTCGCGCTTATTCAACAACTTAATGTAAACACGTATTAAGTTGTTGTGGAATGTCAATAAGATGACAGCCTATCATAAAGGATTCATTTTCTGTGAATTATTCTTGAGGTAAATGCAAAACCATGTTAATTCACAGAAAATAATCCACAAAAAGTGGCGTCAGCTAGGCTTTTTCATCCCTATCAGCGTTATATGTAGCACTATGAACGCTGATATTGCCAATCTCTATTCGTCTTCGCATACAAGCGATGTCGAGCCCCCTCTGCTTTATGATCTGTCTTTTCGTAACCCGCATCACCTTCATAGAAATAACACAAACCTTCTGGCAATATTTCCACTCGAGGTTCAAAAACCCGAGGTGACGAATTGGAAAGTGCATCCTCCACCTCGCTAATGGAACTATAAGGTGATATTTCCAATAGCGTTAAGAATGTGGGGGGGACTAATTCGATTTCACCTTCTCGATGGGCCTTTAGTGCATCCATTGGTGAACGCCAGCAATGCTCATGAATTTCGCCCCCATCAATAGTAACGTCATGAGTTTCCGCTGGCGCGATAAAAAACCATGTGCTAAAACGTTTCGGCCGTATCTTAGGCGTTGTCCAATGGGCAAAATATATCAACTTCTCCCGTTGAATATCCAAGCCCGCCTCTTCTTGCGTTTCTCGGTGAGCGGCATTTTGCGCTGCAACCAACGCCGCCTCGCCGTCACGATTAGCTTCTCCGGTAGCCGAATCTTCAGCTTTCTCATAATCCTCAGCATCAATTTTTCCTCCCGGAAAAACCCACATACCACCATAAGAAATTTTGGAATTTCGCTTTAACAACAATACTTCTATCGTTTCATTGGCTTCTCGTAGCAATACAACCGTTGCTGACGGTATTGGTTCAGACATAATTACCCCATGTAATTCCAATCAATTAACGCTTAAGGCCACCTTTAAAAAACACCCCCTCTGGGCATACCACATTGACAATCAGAGCAGCCATCAGATCTACAGCTATTACAACTTCTTCAACAAACCCTCAATTGCATCCTCTCGATCTCCAGCCTGACTTTGCAAGCCAGCCATGCCATCTAACTTGTCTTTAAGTGGCGCCATTTGCTTAGCAAGCTCATCCTGTAATTTCTTACTAACATCCCCTTTTAATGCATCAACTTTGCCTTGAACCGCTTTGCTAACGGCATTACTTAATACATCATCAAGATTAGATTTAAGAGATAATGTTAGCTTATCCAAGGGCCCCTCTGCCTTGCCCTGAAAACTGATCTCTTTTGTCCCTTTTAACGCCTCAACAACAGCTCGCTGAACATCAGTGCCGCTTGGCTCACCATCAGAACCAATCGCCAAATCAATGTTGCTAAACCCTGCATCAATGACCATATTCAACGTAGATAACGTCTTAATCGATGCATCCACCTGAGTCGAGAATAACGCCTTCTTTAGCAATAAGGCCATATCCGACTGTTCGGTTAACGAGTAGTTTTCAAGCGTACTATCAGCAATCGATAACGCGAAGGTATCGTCTTCTGCACCTAGTTCCCGGTGATCAACAACACCATTTAGCGATAGCTTCCCAAAAGCCACGCCAGCAGCCTTAAGGTTTACTGTTATCGGCTCAGGTGACAATGCAGGTGCCTCATTGAGATTAATAATCTCACCACTCATCTCACCTTCTCTGCCGCCTTCTCGCAAAGCCCCTGATAACAATACTTTCTTAATCAAGAAGTCTGGCGACGTTTTTATTGTTCCCTCAGCCTCACTTGTATCAGAACCACCTGTGGTAGTACCGCCACCCACGGCGTCATAATATCCAAGCGCTTGTTGAACCCAGGAATCAAAACGCCCAGCCAATAAGGTTTGCCCTGCATTCGCCACCAAAGACTTTTCTAACCCCAGTGACGTAACAATCTCACTCGCGGATTGATTCGGTAAATCCTTCAATACCTCATAGTCCTTTTTTAAGTCCGCGAGAGTGGTTTTAATGAGTGCTTGAACCTCTCGTACTTTCTTAACATCCTTTTTTATATCTTTTTGAATACGTTTAAAATCTTTTAATGCTGCAAACTTGCC
>CAJXXT010000128.1 GCA_913063495.1 uncultured Gammaproteobacteria bacterium
GCTGTAAACCCTCGTTGCTGGAGCGTATGAATGAAGATTGGTATTCCAAAAGAAGTTCATCAGGGGGAGCGGCGTGTTGCAGCAACCCCTGAATCGGTTAAAAAATTACAAAAACTTGGTTTTGATATTGTCGTCGAGGCCGGTGCGGGAAGTGCCGCATCGTTTACGGATGATGCCTACCAAGACGCCGGAGCGACGATTGAAACCGATACCGCCAAATGTTGGGCGGATGTTGATATTGTTTTAAAGGTTCGTGCACCAGAACAAAACCCTGTATTAAATGTTCACGAAGTGGAAATGCTCAAAGCCGGACAAACTCTGGTGAGCTTTCTACAACCCGCTCAAAACGATGAATTACTCAAACAACTAGAAAATCAAAAAATATCAGCCATTGCCATTGATGCGATTCCTCGGATTTCTCGTTCCCAAAAAATGGATGCGTTAAGTTCGATGGCAAATATTGCCGGTTACCGAGCTATTATGGAGGCAGGCCATCATTTTGGTCGTTTCTTTACCGGTCAAATTACTGCCGCTGGACGTATCCCTCCCGCTAAAGTGATGATTATTGGCGCTGGTGTTGCGGGGTTATCCGGTATAGGGACTGCGAATAGCTTGGGGGCTATTGTTCGTGCCTTCGATACGCGCCCTGAAGTGAAAGAACAAGTGGAAAGCATGGGGGCTGAATTTTTAGAATTGGAATTTGATGAAGACGGTTCTGGCGAAGGTGGTTATGCCAAAGTAATGTCCAAAGAGTTTATTGATGCGGAAATGGCGTTGTTCATGGAGCAAGCCAAAGAAGTCGACATTATTATGACTACCGCGTTAATCCCCGGTAGACCCGCACCAAAACTCATTACTGCTGATATGGTTGCGGCCATGAAAGAAGGCAGTGTGATTGTGGATTTAGCCGCAGAAACTGGGGGGAATTGTGAGTTAACAGAAAAAGACCAGGTCGTTGTAAAACACGGTGTTACGATCATTGGGTACACTGATTTGCCAAGCCGTTTACCGACACAGGCTAGTAGTTTATATGCCCAAAACCTGGTGCATCTATTAACGGACATGTGTAAAGGTGACGGATTTTCTATTGATATGGAAGATGACGTGATTCGTGGTGCAACGGTTGTACATGAGGGCGCAATATCCTTTCCTCCACCTCCATTGAAAATCCCAGCGATTGCGAAACCAGCTATCGCAAAAGCGATTCCGAAAAAAGAAATTGTTGATGAAGGCCCTAAAAAAGTTAATGTGCCAGTGTTAGCGACGGTAGGTATTTTGTTATTGGGTCTTGGTTATGTGGCCCCGCCCGATTTTTTATCACACTTTATTGTATTTGTACTGGCGTGTTTTGTGGGTTTTCAAGTTGTGTGGAATGTATCTCCTTCTTTGCATACCCCGTTAATGAGTGTCACCAACGCCATTAGTGGCATTATTGTTATTGGGGCGATGTTACAGATCTCGGGAGGTTTGGGAGAGCCTATTACCATTCTTGCGGCGATTGCGGTGTTAATTGCATCGATTAATATTGGCGGCGGATTTGCTGTCACTCAGCGCATGTTGCGCATGTTCCGTAAATAGGGGAGTTATCAATATGTCAGAAGGTGTATTAACTGCCGCATATATCGGTGCTAGTGTGCTGTTTATTTTGAGTTTAAGCGGATTAAGTAATCAAGAGACGGCCCAGCGAGGCAATTGGTTCGGCATTATAGGAATGGCCGTTGCAATCTTGGCAACTGTCCTCAGTGAAAGTGTGACGGGTTATGGTGTGTTGGCCGTTGTTATTGTTGTTGGTGGATCGATCGGTTTTGTATTAGCCAAACGAGTCGAAATGACAGAAATGCCTGAGTTGGTTGCTGTCTTACATAGTTTTGTGGGGTTAGCTGCGGTGCTTGTGGGTATTTCTAGCTTTCTAGGGGCAGAAACATTTAATAGCGTTGCTGAGCAAGTCATACATGAAGTGGAAATTTTCCTCGGTGTATTTATTGGTGGTGTTACGTTTACCGGGTCGATAATAGCATTTGGAAAGCTAAGGGGTAGTATTGCCAGTAAACCGTTGATGTTACCTGCACGTCATTGGTTAAATTTGGGGATTGTAATTGCTTCTGTTGTTTTGGGGGTGATGTTTTCCAACGCAGAACATGATTCAGCGTTAACATATCTGATTACCATGACCGTGCTGTCGTTTTTGTTAGGTATGCATTTGGTGATGGGTATTGGTGGTGCGGATATGCCAGTGGTCGTGTCCATGTTAAATAGCTATTCCGGTTGGGCTGCTGCTGCGACAGGGTTTATGCTGTCGAATGATTTGTTAATTGTTGTGGGAGCCTTGGTGGGAAGCAGTGGTGCAATTCTTAGCTACATTATGTGTCGAGCGATGAACCGTTCTTTTGTGAGTGTGATTCTGGGTGGTTTTGGGCAAGGTACCAGCGTTTCATCCACGGCAGACGATGGCCCGAAAGAAACCGTGTCAACAACGGCGGATGAAGTGGCAGGTATGTTAGCGGATGCTTCCGAGGTTGTTATTGTTCCCGGTTATGGCATGGCGGTAGCTCAGGCGCAAAATACGGTATATGACATTACGCGATTGCTGAAGGATAAAGGCATCAATGTGCGATTTGGTATTCACCCTGTTGCGGGAAGGTTGCCAGGGCATATGAACGTACTACTTGCGGAAGCAAAGGTACCTTACGACATTGTTTTGGAAATGGATGAGATTAACGAAGACTTACCAGAAACAGATGTTGTGTTGGTTATTGGTGCTAATGACATCGTAAACCCAGGAGCATCGGAAGACCCAGGAAGCCCAATTTATGGGATGCCTGTTTTGGAAGTGTGGAAAGGGAAAACCGCTGTTGTGTTAAAACGAAGTATGGCAACGGGTTATGCGGGGGTGGATAATCCTTTGTTTTACAAAGAAAATACACGCATGTTGTTTGGTGATGCGCGAGACACGATGGGGGATGTGTTGTCTGCACTGAAAAAATAACCTTGATTTGAGGCACAAAAAAACCAGTAAGAGCCTTTATGTCTTGCTGGTTTTTTTGTGCCTATTGTTGTCAGGTTGGTTACCGGGTTGGCATAATTTCAGTCTTTGATTATGCTTAAAAAATAAGTATTCATCATGGTTCTGTCGATAGTGTGCACTTACTTTTGGCTTTTGAGAGGTTTTTCATGTTAACACCTGAGAACACGCTTGGTAAATCTGAAAGCCCTTGTGTTAGAAATTGTTGTTTAGACGGCGATGATGTTTGTTTGGGGTGTGGGCGGGCTTTAGAGGAGATCACTGGCTGGAATGCTGCAACAGTAGATGAGAAACAAGAAATCCTTCGGAGAGCTAACGAACGGTTGGAAATTCGACGAAACAAGCGGTCTCAATAATGGGGTTAATTCCTTGAAACATCATTAAAAGCAAAAGTATTGATTTGTGTAGGGTATTGGTTGGTGCTTTTTTCCTCAAATTCAGTAGAATACGCGAGCGCAAAAACCAGGAGACAGTCGTTGAAAGCTTTTAGGTATTTATTAGTTGTATTAGGCGTGTTGGGAGTGTCCCCAGCATGGTCATCAAGTGGCAGTGTTGCAGCTACATTAGACATGACGGGTGCCACATTAGGCATTTTGGCATTAGTATTATTTGCTTTTGCTTATGCGTTTGTTATCGCGGAAGAATTTATTCACCTTCGTAAGTCCAAACCTGTAATGTTGGCTGCGGGTATAATTTGGGTGTTGGTTGCGATAATTGGCAAAGAAGTTGATGGCGGAGAAGGTATTGTTGATGCCGCGATAGCTCATAATTTGATGGAATACTCAGAGCTTTTCCTCTTTTTGTTAACTGCGATGATTTATATTAACGCCATGACAGAGCGAAATGTATTTGAAGCATTGCGTTCCTATTTGGTGAGTAAAGGTTATAGCTATAAAGCACTGTTTTGGATTACAGGGGTTCTGGCGTTCTTTATATCACCCATCGCAGATAACCTAACAACAGCTTTGTTAATGGGTGCTGTAGTGCTGGCGGTTGGTAGCGATAATCTAAAGTTTGTTAGTATCGCTTTTGTTAATATTGTCGTAGCAGCCAATGCAGGCGGAGCCTTTAGCCCATTTGGTGATATTACAACCTTGATGGTTTGGCAGGCAGAGAAGGCAGAGTTCTTCGACTTTTTCGCATTGTTTATACCATCTGTTGTTAACTACATTATCCCAGCTGTGATAATGAGTTTTGCTATACCTAACGAGACGCCAAAGGTGGTTGGAGACTCTGTATCGATGGAGCGTGGAGGGATTACTATTTGCCTTCTCTTTATCTGTACTATCGCTACAGCAGTTAGTTTTAAGCAGTTTTTACACTTGCCTCCATTTATGGGCATGATGACGGGATTGTCTTATTTATTTTTGTTTGCTTATTACATCAAAATTACTACCCCTACTGTCAACGACCTTGCGGAGTTCAATATTTTTAACAAGGTAGCAAAAGCCGAGTGGGATACGTTATTGTTCTTCTTTGGGGTTATTTTTTGTGTAGGTGGCTTGGGTACCATTGGTTACCTGGGGGCAGTGTCTCAGGTTATGTATGAAGGCTGGGGAGCAACAAATGCTAATATCGTCGCGGGCCTTTTGTCAGCGGTGGTGGATAATATTCCGGTAATGTTTGCTATATTGAGCATGAATCCAGAGATGGAAACGTATCAGTGGTTACTCGTTACGTTGACTGCGGGCGTTGGTGGTAGCTTACTTTCTGTTGGTTCAGCAGCGGGAGTTGCGTTGATGGGGCAGTCTCAGGGTAAGTACACATTCTTCAGCCATATGAAGTGGACCTGGGCTGTGGCGTTGGGTTATGCTGCCAGTATATATACTCACTATTTGATAAATGGTTAAATCTTCGGCCTACTAGCCGTCAGCTAAAAGTCTACATTCAGACATAAAAAAAGCGTCATTACGACGCTTTTTTTATGTCTGAATGTAGACTTAGATGCATCAGAAGATGTGAACCTGGATGTTACTGGTTGTTGTTTGTCAGCTGTTTTAGTGCGGACATACTTGGCATAAAGAAATAAGCACCACCTTTAGTTGTGACAAACTGGGGGATGTTTTTTAGCTTACGTCGTATTGGGTTTTGAGGAAGGGTGAAATCATCACCGGAGGGGCCGTGTTCTTTAGGGCGAGTACCTAATAATGGATCAAGATCATTGTACAACCCATTAAACTTTTCATTATTAACCCATGTTTGCTGAATAAATTCAAACTGGCGAGCAAGGTCGGCATTAAAACATAAAAAGTGTAAGCCCCGCGGTTCTGTATCATCCGCTTTCATCATCGCGGTTGGCGAAAGGTTTTTGTGTAAGGGTTTGCCGTAGGGGCGGCCTCGTCTCATGATGCGATGATGGTTAACGCTGGCGATATTATCTTTTTTATTGGATAAGCCAAGATCTGTTGCGCGGGGGTTGGTGCGGCGAATGTGAGAGGCCATGGGGCAATGATTACCTTGAGGGTCATCTGAGTAGTTAAAGTCATTTGCGATAGAGGGGTTTAGATGGTCTGGCTCTTTTGTTGGGAACAGGCTGATAGGCGCACCATTTGGCCAACGGCCCACCATTTTTGTCGCTAGATATACTTTGTTATCTTCTTCTACATTTTGCTGATCAAGGTAATGCCAAAAGCCTTTCACATCTTGTTCTAGTTGACGGAACACTAGGTAGCTTCCATCTTTTCCAAAGTGTTTGAAGTTATTGTTGTCGTGAGGGAAGGGTGTTGTTGTTCCGTAACCGCTTTCTCGACCCAATAAAAATTCACCAGGGGCAAGGGTGTCGTTTTCCGTGGCGTCTGTGTGAACCCCTGTTATTTTAGGTTGAGAAAGACCGTCCTTAAACCCAAAATGCTCTTTTCGATCAGATAGAGCTTGGGTGTTAAGTTGTTGTAACTGCGTTGTATAGGCTTCTAGCTCAGAAGTGATGTGAGCGACTAGAGTTTCGAGTGCAGACTCTGAATCAGCGTAGCAAAGTAATAACACATCAATATCGGGTGTCGTGGGACCACCCCAATTCCAGTTTTCTGGTGAATTGCTATCTTCGTCACCGAGCAATTGGCTGCGCTTTTCGGTGGCAATTCCCTCCTTAAACTCCCGCGAGAATCGCTGGTAGGCATGTTGAGAAAGGTTTAGCTTGTCTAGGCCTGGAGCGGTAAAGGCGATGTTAAGCGCTGTTGATTCTGCTTGAACGTTACTGGTAGTGATATTTTCTATGTTGTCACAAAGCCACTGTTTAAATAAATCGGGGTGTTCAATGTGGAGCATTAAATAGGTGGCATGGTGCAGGTCTTTATAAGCATATAGGACTAGGCTTTGTATGTTAGGGAAATCAATTGGCTGCATTTTTTTGCGCTCTTATTGTTTTTTAAAACTTACGATTTTTTAGAAACATGGTTTTCAAAACCTATGTACGTCTAAAAGCGTGCTAGCCACTTTGATAGTTGTTTCTCATTCATGGGCCTGTTAAAACCTTGTCGAATATGACTGTTGTTGAGAACATTTTGTAGTGTTAGTTCAGGGTAGGCGCTATACCAGCAGTGAGTTTTTAATTGGCTTTTACGAGCATAGGCTTTAAATTCGATGTCGTTTTTCGCACCTTGCAGAAGTAATCTTTTTGCTGCAGGAAAACCTTCTGCATTACTCCATACTGCAGTTAATCCCATTGCCGCCCGATCAATGAAGTCACCGAGATAGTTTTCCCAGCTGCCATCGTAATTGGATAAAAATACTAGGCGTTTGTTATTGTCGATAATAAGCCACCGAGCAAAATGGATAGTATTAATCGAACCGAGTTTGCCTTTGTTGTAAAAAATATCTGCAAGTAAGTTGATGGCCCACAAGACAACGTTGAGTGTTATCAGGCGAAAACGGCCGGGTTTTATTTCTACGATACTAGTCATAGGGCTTTGAACAGCCTGTTGCTCTTCTTGAGTTACATGGCGAATATGGCTGTGCCGAGCGGCCATGTCGTTGTTGTGTATTTCAGGTATATCGGCTTTTTCGTGCTTGCGGAGAGCGATGTACCATGCGCCAAAAAACATACCGAGAGGTAGGGCGAGGAATGGGAGTAAAGCGAGGAGTAAGGCAATTCCCCCTAGCAATGTTGGCCAGTAGGGTTTTGGTTGTTTTTGCACGGTGCTAAATGGCCAGTTAGTACCCTTTGCTTTTAAATTTTTGCTTAATTGCTCTTTTAAACCAAGGTCGAAGTAATTAATGAGTGATCCATTGATGTGTTTTTCATTGATGAAGCTTTCTAGCTCTTTATAGAGTGCTTGGTCGTCTTGAATCTGTTGTTGGCTGTGGTAATGAGCTCCTCGAAAATGAACTGGCGCTATAATGTTGCGTTCGGATAAATAACGTTTAATTGATGCCGCTTCAAACCCCTCGCAGTGTTGGTAAATGGCGGTTAATGTTTCCCTGTCTTGTTGAACTAACAGCTCTAAGTATTGATCAAGGGAGGTGTCGATATTTGACTCAAACAACAGCTGAGCAGGGTATGTCCCATGTCTACCTGTGCTTGCAGGTAGAACTGTCCAACGGCAGAAATGGTGGGTTTTTATGTTGTGAAATAGAGGATGCTCAAGTGTCGGACGTGAATGAAGCGTTTGGTTAAGTGCTTCAAGGTATTTAATAAGAGGGATTACGTTTGCCGGGATAATAGGGCAAACGATGCTAACGGCAACATGACGACGAGGGAAAGATAAAGTCATGAGTAAGCTACAACGCAGGCCAAGCTAATGTGCTGGGGGATGCGAATTGTTTTTGTATTACCTTTTGAGTGCTCTCTTCTAAGAATAGTGTACCGGTACTTGGCGGAGCCATAAATTCGTAGCTTTTATCATGAAGTAAAAAGGATAAGCTATAAGCATGTAAGTATGCCCGGTCGGCTTTTGATGCTTCCCATGCATTATGGTAAAGCATATCGCCAACAATGGGGGCACTAAGGCTTTTGAGTGACACTCGAATTTGGTGTGTTTTTCCCGTATGGGGTTTGAGTAAATATAAGCGCATGCCGGGTCTAATTGAATGGCTAAAAAACTGGGTAATAGCAGGATTTTCTCGTGATTTGCATAACTTCCAGCTTCCGCGACGAGATGCCTCCATATCGCCTTTGATCAAACCTTGCTTCTTTTTGGGTTTTTTGTCAGATATTGCCAGATAAAATTTATTAACTTGGCGTAAACGAAATAGCGTTGATAAGTCACTGGCAGCCTGCTTGGTTTTGGCAAATACCAGTAGCCCTGATGTTATTTTGTCGAGACGGTGAACAGGGTATAGCTCATCAAGTGATAGCGCGCTTTTAACCTGTTCAAAAAGGCCTGGTTCACCATTTTCTGAGTGAAAGTTAACACCTGTGGACTTGTCGATGACAATAAATAGATTGTTGTCTTCTATTACCGAAAACGTAGGATGGGAAGGCATGCTCATATCGGGTGTTGTTTCGCTGTGAAGGCTGTTAGTTGTCGGAGGGAGAGTGTAGCATATTTAGCCTCGTGCTATTTAGCTCGGTTCTATTTAGTATGTTTTATAGAGGTGGTATGCCAGTGGTTTTACAAAAGTTAATACATTGGGATGAGGTGGTTACTCGCCGTTGCTATTTTGCTTTGCAGTATAGGCATCTAATTACTATTTTGCAGAAAATTAGTTGGTTAGGGGATGGGCCGATTTGGTTGGTTCTGATGGTTGGGTTTCCGGTAGTGCAGGGGAAGCAAGGGTTCTACCTGAGTTTATCGATGATGCTTGCTGCACTGATCAACGTAGTGTGTTTTAAACCGATAAAAAACCGTATAAAGCGTCAGCGTCCATTTGTGCGATTTGATGATATGGTCGCAAAAACAAAGGCAGGAGGCCAATACAGTTTTCCCTCTAGCCACACAACTCATGCCGTTTCATTTTTGGTGAGTTTGGGGGTGTTTCAACCCTCACTGGTTCTGTTGATGGGGGTATTTGTTTTAGTTATTGCATTGTCCCGAGTGATATTGGGAGTGCATTACTTGGGAGATATTATCATTGCCACTGTATTGGGTGTTGCGAGTGGAATGGGGGCCGTATTGGCTGTTGTATATGTTTTGTGATGCTGTACTACTGCATTGCATTTATAGGTCTATAAATTCGAGGGGTGGATACAAATATCTTGTAAAATAGCTAAAAAAGAACAGGAAGAATGATGTGGAAGGCTGATTTTTGAGCTTGTCGCTGGTAGTATATGGGGCAATTTTTAGACACTTGGATAGATGTTCAAGTTCTTGCCTTGCTTTATGTCGGTGTCGCTTTCTGTGATTATGTGTTTGCTTGCGAAGTGGCGTGTAGAAAGCTGTGCTAAAGGCTTGTAGTAAAGGTCGTAGTTATTAGGATAATGTCATTATGAATACAGAGAAAAGACGCCGTTATCAGCAGATACCTCAAGAAGGTTATCAGCCAACAATGCATTATATACAAGATGATGAAATTGATTTGTTGGATCTGTTTCGCACATTAGTAAAACGATGGAAGACCATAGTAGCAATGACTGTTTTATGTACGGTGGTTGCTGTAGCTGTTGCGTTATTGACGGCTCCTGTATTTAAGTCGACAGCGCATTTGTTGCCCCCGTTAAAGAAAGATATTCAGACCTTTAGTCAAATTGGTAGTGGTAGTGTGAGTGCTGGTTCTATTTATACGGATTTTTTGCGAAATGCGAATTCTCTTAGTGTTAAGCGTGATTTCTTTGAACAAGAGAATCTTAGTGCATATTTTGGGGGCGAGGATGTTAAAGCACCGTTAACGGAATCTGAAATGTACGTTTTTTTCGAAAGCTTTCTAGATGTTTTATCGGTGGGCGCAGACAAAAAAAATAGCGATTTGTTATCTATTAGCATTGAGTGGGGCTCAGCTAAGGGTGCTGCCGATCTGGTGAATAAGTATGTCGATTTTGTTGCAGTGACAACCCTAGACCAAGCTATTGTGAATTTTGAAAATGCACGTGATTCTAAGCTTATCTCTATGGATAACGATATTGCCGCTAAAAGGAAAACAGCGGAACAAAAACGGCTGCGGAGAATTATTCAATTAAAAGAAGCTTTGGCGATTGCCAAGTCTTTGAATATCGTTAACCCGCTGGACTCGACGTCAAATGGGCAACCTGTTGCTAAAGGAGTGTTGTTCGAAGTTTCATCAGGTCCTCAGTATTACCGTGGATCACGGGCTTTAAATGCGGAAATTCACATATTGTCAACACGTACTGACGATGATGCTTTTATTGGTGCCTTAAGTGGACTGCAAGAAAGTATTGAGCGATTAAAGCTGATCGTATTGGATAAGGCTAGTTTGAAAGCTATTCGTGTTGATAGTCCTGCAATACCTCCGTTATTTAGGGTGAAACCTAAACGTTCTTTGATAGTTGTTCTTGGCGGGATTTTGGGCATTATGCTGGGTGTGATGACAGCCCTATTTACCGCTTTTGTTGGATCTCAGAAAAAGATTACTGATAACCAAGCGACTAATAACGGCGCGACAAAGTCTGGGTTAAAGGAGTACGAGCTGTTGATGCAACAAACAAAAGGCAACGGTATGCCGGTTACTGAGCGCCGACGTAGTGCGGATCGGCGGGTTGTGGAACAAACCGACAAAAAGGCCTCTTAACGTTAAAAAGAAAAACCTAGCCCAACACCACCTAATGTTTCGGTAACATCAATAGGATAGTTAGAATCATCTTTGAAAATATCGTTTCGTTGGTGGTGGCTTAGGTAGGCATCCATATACAGTCGTTCGGTAAAATGAATGATTATTCCTCCAGAAAGGTAATAACCCACTCCGCTGTCATCATCTGAGACTTTCCCTCCGGGAATAATATCCCAAAAGTTTTCTTCCAACTCCAATTCGGTATTCCATAATAACATTCCACCTCGTCCGTAAAAGGCGATGCGGTTGTTGATATTAAACTGCCCTTTTAGTCCTAACAGAATATCTTTGCTAGTAATGCTAACAAGGTATTGACTCACAACATCCTCTTTTTCGCTGTCCTGTTCTGTGTAAAGGTAATAAAAGCCCACTTCTGCGGATACATTCGGAGTGAAGGCGAGGCCAGCGATAATACGAGGAGACGTTGTTAGTTCTAAATCAGAATCACTGCCACCGTCAGGTTGGCTAAGGGCCAGTGAGCCTTGTAGATAAAACTCAGTGGCGGCTGCTTGATGGGATAAGCCTGTTAGTAATGCAGTTAGCAGTAGCGTTAGGGGTAACGTAGATGATCGTCTTTTTAAGTACATAACAGGTGTCTCTTTAAATGCCATTGGGGCGATATAAAATAGTGGTTGAAGCGCTGGTGCTACCTATGGCTTTACCACCGTCAAATTCGTCATCTAGGCTTCCTTCGCGCTCTCGAATTAAAGTGAGGTTAATATCACAGTTGGCAGTTTCAATATCGATAGTTGAACTGGTGAGGTCAATTTCCTCAATCAATCCAAAGGTTAATACCTCGATAGTGGCGGCTAAAAAAATACGGGTAATATGTTCAACAAACTCTAATGCAAGGGCGGTAATGCTGTCGTTATAAACCAGCTTGTTCATGGCAATGGTGTATAAGCCGGTATTGTCATCATCACTAATGCTATAAGAAAGTCCATAGGACAGCTCGGCGCTACTATTGCTACACGTTATTGCTGCCGATAATCTCATATCATCCTCGCTCCCACTGGGATTCCAGGTGATGTTAATATTGTCATCTCTATCCATGTAGATCGTATTATTGCTTGGCCCTAAGAGGTCTAATTCTGTGGGGAATGAGACCGTTGCAAAGCGACCAACCAATTCACCAGGGCCAGGGTCAACGTTGAGTATGTCAATGGGATACCAACGATCCTCTCTTGCTTCAATAGGTTTGTGCTGAATGGTGATAGTGACAGGTTGGCCTTTGTCATCAATCGGTAGCGTGCCGATATAATCGCCTGTGTGTACATTCACAGATTTAAGTAAAACACCTTTAGTCGCCGTTGTTGCTTCAAATACATCTGCCGCAATAAGGTTGACTCGTACACCGTCTTGAAATGCAGCTGCCACTACCTTGGCGCTGCTCTCGCCCTCATGAATGTTTGCTTGGATTTTTGCGTTAAGCCCATCGTTAAACTGGCTAGATTGTGAATTTGATGTGGAGCCGGTCGGGCAGCCGCTGAGTAACAACAATGAGGCGCAGAGGCCACTAACGTGAAGTCGATTCATACCTTTCCCAAAAATAAGAGTGCAATGAGGGAATCTTACGAAAAAGTGTATTTCTTCACAAGCACTCATTGTGAAGGTCATTGATATTTGTGATTAGTTTACAATTTGCATGTGACTAAAATAACCATGGCATTTTTCGATGTCTTCCTTTGATAACCACGACTGTTTTTTTTCAATGGTGTTATTGTAGGTTTTTCCCACTTTACTGGCTTTTTCTTGCCATAATGGGTTGTAGGGCAGTAGGCTGACCTGTGTTTCACCTTGAGCTGTTAAGAAACTCGCAATGGATGTGAGATTACTTTTTGTGGCAGTGATACCTGGGATTAGCGGGATGCGAGGGAGTAGCGGAACGTTATTATTGTCTGCGAGTTGTTTTAGAGCGGTGTAATTTTCCAATATGCGGTCATTCGATTGTCCGCAGTGTCTTTTGTGTAAGTTGTTGTCCATTATCTTTATGTCAAAGTAAATCTGATCCAAATGTGGGTAAATTTTTTGCAAAAAACGTTGTAAGTTAAAGTATCCGCTTGTTTCAAGTACAACATGAATATTGCGATATTTCAGCTCTTTAAGTAATGTTTCACAAAAATCCATGTATAACGTTGCTTCACCGCCCGATAAGGTTACGCCCCCGTCTGAACTTTGATAAAACGGTGTGTAAGGTGTTATTTGCTGAATGATGTCATCAACACTCATGGATTTTCCTATAATCGTCAAGGCTTCAGATGTGCAAGCTTCGACACATTTCCCACATAACGTACAAAGGTCTCTATTGACGAATGAAATGTTGTTGGGGGTTAGTGCTTGTTGCTCACAAACATCAATGCAATCTCCAAATGCCATACACTCATTTTTATCATAAGAGAGGGCTGCGCGAGGGCTGATGGTTTCTGGGTTATGACACCAATCACACGCTAATGGGCAGCCTTTAAAGAAAATGACGGAACGTATGCCATCTCCATCATCTAACGAGTGACCTTTGATTTCGGTTATCAGTGGCTGAAAGACGTCTGCTTTTGAATTTTTTTGTGGTGTGTTCATGCGTTGTATTGTGCCCGCTCGATTAATTCAATTTGCATTTCTCTGTTGAGCGTGACGAAATATGCGTTATAGCCAGAGATTCTTACCAACAAATCGCGATAATTATCTGGGTTTAACATGGCATCTTTTAACGTGGCTGAACTGACAATATTCATTTGCATCTGCATACCTCCTAACTGACTGTAGGCTTTCACATAAGATGCCATGTTACTTACGGATTGCTGGTGAGAGTCTTCACCTGAGGGAACGTATTTCACGTTAAACGCAACATTGTTATCCATGTTTTTTGGGTCAAGTTGAGCGACATCTTTAATATTATCCAGCAAGTTTTTGCTGGCTTGGGGAGATGGTGTCAGGCCAGGGGTAAATGCCTTTTTGGACTTTCGCCCTGAAGGTAGAGCGCCGGTTAAATTGCCAAACGCAACGTGGTTTGACATAGACCAAAACCCGGTGGTGTATTGACCTCCTCGAAAATTTCTTTTCTCAGAAAATTGTTGATGTATTAGCGAGGTTACACGTTTTCCTAACGCAATCGCTTCGATATCACCGGAGCCAAATTTAGGCACTTTTTTCATGACGGTTGCGTGTAAGCGTTGATGGCCTTCGAAATTATTGTCGATGGCTTTCTTTAGCTCAATAAAACTGACTTTCTTGTTGTCGTAGACCAGTTTTTTTATAACCATGAGGGAATCAATGACATCCGATAGACCGATACATGCGACCCCCGATGTATTGTAACGAGCGCCTCCTTTGGTGACATCTTTAGCACTGTCAATGCAGCCATCCATCATCGATGAGAGTAATGGTGTCGGGCGAAGAACGCTGTGAGCTTCTCCTAACATGTTGTTGTATTCAACCGCGTTGTTAACCAAGAACTGTAGTTGCTCTTTGAAGGCATCAAAAAAACATTCAAAATTTGGAAAAGAATCGTTAACAATGGCACCTGTATCAGGGCCGATAGACCAATTCATCAAGGGGTGTTTTCCTTGGTTCATCGCCATTTCTAAAGCAGCGACCATATTAAACATGGCGCATCCCGTATGTCCCATATGTTTCCCGGATAAGGAGGGCTCCACACAACCAACAACACTCCAATCATTGATGTCCTTTTGCTCATAACCCTTGTCTTCCAATGAGCGAATGACTCCTTCATCCGCATGAATAGAAGGTGTTGCGCACGTGATAAGGTTCACTTCACATAGGCGTTGTAGGTACGTGTCGCTGTTTTTTTTGTGGTGATAACGAGCGTTGACATTGGGATCTCGTAGTTTAAGCATTTCGGTAACTTTAAGAAAAATAAAGGTCATATCATTTACAGCGGACTCACCGTTAGGCGTGATGCCACCTAAGGTGATCGCTTGTGTTGATGAGCTACCGCCAAATAAGTAGTTTCCAATATCGGGGACTGTTGGTAGGTGATCAGTACAGCGCATAAAGAAACAGGAGAGCATCTCAATGGTATGTTTTATATAATCTTGTTTTTCTTCTTCATTAGTGAGTTTATCCATATCGGCAGAAAAATAGGGTTGTAACCATTGATCCATTCGCCCTAAGGACAGTCCTGCATTGGTGTTCTCCATGTGTAAAGCGATCCAGCCGATCCAAATAAGTTGAAGTGCTTCGTCTAGCGTTTGTGGTGGCTCTGTTGAAATATGAGTACACATCTTGGCAATATGATGAAGCTCTTCTTTTCTTTGGTTGTAAGGCTCTTTTTTTGCTTGTAGCTGCGCCGTTGAGGCAATGTTTGTTGCATAAGTGGAGATTGCGCCTAGGCAGATATCCATCGCTTCTAATGTATTGTTTTTCGTCGTGTTGTTGGCTGCAGCTTGTGTTGATATTTTTTCACGTAGGCCTTCAATGCCTAAAGACAGTAACGTTGGGAAATCGGCGGTCGTGTGGGATAAAGCAACGGTTTTCCAACTAAAATATACTGCAAATCGTTCATCCAGTTTTTGACACAATGGGGCGTTATAGGTAGTTCTTACCCATTCTTTAAAGTTTCTATGTAACCAAAAAGGAAAGATATCTTTGTGTAATAGCTCCCGTTCATCGTTGTTGATGTCGTAGGGGTTTAATGTTCTGTCAGGAAGGGTTAGTAGTTCGCTCCATAACAACGTGGCGTGCGCGTCGGGATAGAGAACAACGCCTATTTCTTTGCGGGTGGTGGTGCCACCAAGAAGGTCGTTGTTGCGAATGATAGGTGATTTATGCGACATCAAATGAGAAAAAGCATGGGCTTGACGTAGCGCTGGATGCCACGGCGTCCCATTTGAATGTTGTTCAAATCCGTTGCTTTTGAACCACTCTGTGATTAGGTGGGGGCGTTCACTGCACACATCGGGGCGATGATTAAAATGAATGTGGATAAATGATTGAATGCGAGGGAAGTCGTCTAAGCGGTAAATACTGAGAAAGGGGTCATTTAAATAACGGACTGAATCGCAACGATTACCCTGCAATCGTTCTGATCGTTGGATCTCTTTTTTTGCGTTTGGCTGAACGGTTAGGTTTTCGCAAACTCGTGCTGTATCTATTATCGTGTCTTGCTTTCTCTGTTGCATCTTTCGCTTGTTGTTAGATGCAAGAGTTAATGATAAATAATAATTAAACAAAGACATTATGCTCATGTTACCTTCAATGCGCATTTGGTTGTTCAATAGCATTAATAGGATTTCATTTGGCGTCCGGTGAATAATTTCTTTTACGGCATGTTCATCGCTAAATATGAGTACTGAATCCACGGTACCTGGTTCAACCCCTTTTTTGACGCTGACATTGCCGTTATGAAAAAATAGTGATTGTGCTACGGAGTTGGATTCTGTTCGTACTCCAATAGAGAAATTATTCCAACCGCTCGACGTCCGTAAATGTTGTCTTAGGTTTGGGCGTAGATTGGAGTTTGCAGCAAACAATTGTAGTGCTGCATGGGTTGCAACGTCTGTTATATAGGCGGGGACACTGAGTTTAATGAAACCCTGTTGTTTAAATATACTGTTTTTCATCGGCCTATAACCTTCCGTTCACTGTAAGAGAATGCTTTACATACATAACCTTTTAAATAATAAGGGTAATGTGCGGTGGATGCTTGTTAATAGGTGACAACCTATTTGTTGAATCATGCCAAGCACCTTTTTATAGGTAAAAGTCTTATGGCGTAATACCTAGAGTACTTAGTCGTTCAACCTTGGTTGTTATGCTTTTGGGGTGGGTCTTAACGTTGCACACTAGCGTGAATTATTTTCAACAACAGGAATGAAATCGATGAAATCAATATTAA
>CAJXXT010000129.1 GCA_913063495.1 uncultured Gammaproteobacteria bacterium
TCAATAGCACAGGAGTTGACGCTACCTGTTGCTACGTGTGTTGGATTGGTTATTCCTTCAGGTACGATAGCCTCACCGTATCGCCCGGAGGACTCATTTGCATCCTGGCCTTGCCCCCAGCACTTAACTTGATTGTCATCAATGGCACAATAATGCCAGCTGCCTATCGCGACAGACTGAGGGTTCGATAAATAGTCTGGAATTCGTCCCCAACAAATAGTTTGCCCACCTTGATAGGCACAAGTATGAGCTAACCCCGCTGAGATTGCAGAAGGGGTTGTAACGATCACAGGAATACTACTTTGGCCATAAGAAGAGCTACCTGCGGGCTCAGTTCCTGCCCCCCAGCAACGTAGGCCCTGGTCATCCAATGCACATGTATGGCTACCACCAACGACAACGGCTGTCGGGTTCTGCAAATTATCGGGGACATCTATTTGACCAGAACCGTTCTCTCCCCAGCAAGCAACTTCATTATCAGCAATAACACACCCATGAGCACCACCAACAGCCAATGAAGAGGGGGTACCTGAAAACGCTGGAGGATTCAAAAATTCCTCCTCTCCAGTCCCCCAACAACGAACGCCTGTTTCTGTCAGGGCACAAGCAACATGCGAAGTCATTGCCAGAGTTGATGGATTAACAAGATCATTCGGAGCCGCAAATCGACCATCGTCACTCCAACAGATCACACCATCATCATCTAACACGCAAACCTTTCGATCACCCGCTGCAATTTGACGAGGGTTATTGAATTCTTCAGGTTGATGAGTTGTTGAAAGGCTTCCCCAGCACCTCACACCAAAGCGGTCAATCGCACAACTATGATTGCCACCGCTCGCTACATCAATCACATCAACCAAGTCTCCTGGTGGTAACGCTTGACCGTAAACACTATTTCCCCAACATTGCAGGTGCCCATCAATAAGAGAGCAACTCGTATCACCGCCAGAGGCAAGGATGGCTATTTCTGGATCGGCTATTAAAGGAGAAAAGGTTGCTAAAATTGTTTTGCTTCCTGCTCCCTTACCAATCGTTAATTCACAGGAACCAATGCCAATACAATCTTTGCTCCAACCATCAAACTGATAGCCATCATCAGGCATGGCGCTTAATCTCTCGATAGTTTTTTCACTATATTACGCGCTACAGATTGAACCGCAATTAATACTACCGGAATCACTGACTACAACTCCGCCATCCGTTTTTTCTACGGTTAAAGATTCTTTACATCCTGTTAACGCGAAAAGCGTCAACAACAAAAACATAATGTGACGTCGATACATTTGCTATATCCCTATTTAGCTTGTTTTATTTTTTTCGAAATACTAACAGAGAGTTTTTTGTGTAAGTAAAAACTATATTGATAGATGTCTCAATTTTTGCCAAAAAAACATGACTCTTGAGTTTTTGCTAAACGAAAGTAATGGGGGGTACATTACTAAATGGTTGGTTTAGTTTTACCTTATTAAAAGGGGCTGTTTACTCTAATAAGGTGAACCTTTTAGCAGGAGTGTAATCAACAGGTAACGTACGAGGTCTATAGTCTATAAATCCCTATTTGAATCAGCGCTATGGTCTAATCGTTCCATGTCATCTTCGGTGTTTTTCTTCTTTTTCTTTTCTATACAGTTGTTCTCGAATTCCGTTTCACAGATTGATGATTGATGCACTGTTGTACAGCCATAGATGCTGGCCGTGAGAACAAATATAAGTACTAGGGTTAATCGTAGCGTCATTCGTCCAGTGTCCATTAAGTAAGGTTTGTTACTGAGGATGATGATTGTAGATTGTTGTTTTCGATAATTGTCACCGCATATGAAAAATCCAAACTATCGGCAATACTTGGGCAGCCTTCCGGTTCGTAGTGTAAGTCGGAAAAACGGCGGTTTGCTGTTATGAGTTTTTGATAGAAGAAATCAACGTCACCATCATTCTTGATAAGCGATGAAAATCGTAACGCATTTCTTGCCACTTTCCACTGAAAAGGCTCACTTTCAAGAATGTTCTTACTTAGCTCAGCAATATCGGATTTCTCGATGGCAGACCTAAGTTCTTCACTGGAACCTCTGTCACTGCTAGCTATCGCATTAACGTGGCAGGCAATAATATTGACTTGAAGTTTATAGGGCTCATTTAGGTTAAAAGGGAAGGGCATTTCATTTATTGCATGCCTCAAAATTTCAAAACTCTCTGAATAATAACGAATAGCATCAGATCGAAATGCTTCTAGCCTTTTTGGCTGATTACTGTCCCGTAACAACCCAATCTTATCAAAATACATACTGCCTTTAAGCCACAACAGCCTAGCCTCAAGTAATGTTTCATCAGCGCCAAGCCGGTGTAATAAGGAATCAATCACAACGGTTAGAGAATCAATATCGTGATCAATAGACTGGCTAATCACAGTATCATTGTAGAGAGTCAGTAACGCTTCACTTTCCTTGGGGTATGGATTGGGAAAGTGAATATCATGGAGTCGGTTAACGCTTTCTTTAAGGTGTTTGTTCGGCTCTCTGTGTGGCTCCGTTGCATTGGCTTTAACGGTTTTTATATCAAATTGTTGTTGGCTGACGTCATCGATATCCGTGAGAAGGGCATCCCAGGTTCTGTCTTGGGCTTTGAGTCGATTGAGTTTGTTATAGGTGCTTGTCATTGCCAGCCTGATTGCGCTTTCGGATTGATGGCTTGGTTTATCATAGGCAGGAGAGCTACGCAAGACCCATTATCTTGCTCACATTGGGCTACTCCTATTTCTGGGGGTGGTTATATTAGTGAGCAACTGAAGTGAAAACCTGAAGTGAAAACCTGAAGTGAACGTTTATGAATGGAGATAAAAATGAAACGACTATTAGTAATGATATGGGTGAGCCTTTGGTTGCAAGGCTGTAGCATGATGCCTCTGGCGAATACGGGGTTTTCGGATACGTCTGACTCAAGGTATGGGTTTGATACGAAAGAGTTAAGCGAACTCACCATGCTGACGCCTCCAACGTTACAAGAAGGCGAGGCTACTCCCTACAAGCCGGGTAGCGTACACCTAGAGAAAGGCGCCTCCATTCTGCTGATCCAATCGTCTGCGCAATACCCAGAGCATGCTTTAGTGAATGCATTGTCAGACTATTGGGAGGTCAGCCCCCTTGATGGGACTAACAACATACCAGAGTGCAAGGTGATAACGGTTTGGTTAGGAATATAGCCCGGTCTGGCGGTAACTCGCATATCGTAGTTTGTTGGGGAGTAGTAGAAACAATGGACTCCAACTTGTTAACACGAAACGTTTCTTGGGTGCCGATGTTGGGTTGGGGCCTACCGGACAAGGAAACGGATGTGAAGGTTCAGGTGAAGTTTGCCGTTATTGATGTAGTGTCTGGAAGGTGGCGACTGGTACAGCCCAAACCTCTGATCACAACTTATCAAAGTTCAATCATGACTCGAAAGGGCCAAGGTAAAACAGAAATTGAGGCTATAAAAGAAGAGCTTTACCAAGCGGCGGTGAAAGCGTTGGTGCAATCGGTATATACGCAGGAGGGCACGGTTACTGGGGTGTAGGGCCAAGCAAGCCTGCTCAAGCTGGGATTATTCCCATCTATAATGCGACATAATCACGCGCAATAAGCTTCCACATTCTACTTTCCTTTGCAATAATTCCACTACGAGTTCGGGACAAGACTCCCCACTCAAAAACATTCAACAAGTAACTTACAGGATTATTGAAATGGCGATTTATTTAGAAATTGAAGGCATCGAAGGCAACATCACTGCAAAGGGATATGAGAAGATGATCGAGGTCTCCAGCTTCAATTGGGGCGTTGGCCGAGCGATTTCTCAAAATGCCGGTCGTATGGCAAACAGAGAAGCCTCTCGACCCAGCATTAGTGAGATCACACTAACAAAGGTTGTGGACAAAGCCACACCATTGCTTGTTCAAGAATCTACCATTGGAACCAAGGGCAAGAAGGTGCTTATCCATTTTGTTACCACTGGCGGTGATCAGCTTGAAGAGTTCCTTACCTATACATTAGAAGACACACTGATTAGCAGCTACTCAATTGGTGCCTCAGGTGATGGCGAGCCAGGTGAAACCATATCACTTAGCTTCTCCTTATTTGAAGTGGCCTTCACTGAAGCTGGCGAGACTAATGCTCGTAGCGGTAAAGGTCGATTTGGTTACGATATAGCCCAAGCGAAAAAAGCGTAACCTAATCAGTCAAAAGGGAACGTGTAACAAAGCGTGATCGTTTTATTGGTTTTTTAATAAACGATCACGCTCATTAATTTTTGCAGCCCATCACAACTTCACTTATCGAGATAGCTTGTTCAAATCTATTTAAAAAATAGACGTCAATTTCGTTAATACCTCAGTATACTTCAGCGTTTCCTCCAGCTATTAATTTAGGATTTGAACGCATGAAAAAACACCTATTCCTTGCCGTTGCCATCGCAGCACTAATACCTACTCACGCTATCGCGAAAGACTATCGTCATAGTGCCAGTCATCAGAGTAGTAAGCAGGTCCCGGATAAGGTTGTAACCGAGCAACGAGCAGCGCTTGCCAATAATACCCACGGTAAAGGGTTTGGCCCTCAGTCCCCACGTGATATCGATTCAACCGCCGGAAAGAATTCACGAATATTTAATGCAGCACCACCATCAACTGACATGAACCTGTGTAATATTCATTTTCATAAAAACGCCGAACATAAAGGCGGAGAGTTCACGCAATATGCCGGTAATGGTGATGGCCACGGGTACCAAAGTGGTTTCAAGTACTCAGGTACACTAAGCGCCTTAGAGCTTAAAGCAGCAGAAGGGGAGGTTTGCCCCAATAAACACGGAGCTTTAAATGCGGGTGATACGATTGAAGTTCACTATGTTCATTCAACCGCCCAAGTGAACCCAGGCCCCACATTAGGCGCATGTCTTAGCGATGCGATTAAAAATCCACAGCTGCGGGTAGAGACGCAGGTTTATGTGTTGGTTAATGACACTAACGCACTGGATTTTTCCAAGCTAACCTTGCATGAAAACAGTAACGGATCACATCAAGCCGTGAATATTCCAAGCAACACCGGCACACCAATTCAATACGCCGGTTCAACCACTGGCCCAGGTTACAACGAGGCGGGCTCGCCCTTTCAAGTAACTTGGAGCGTTCGTCCAAATGTCGCCAAAGTGAATATCAACAGCGTTGGACAATGGTGTAAAGGAAACACCTTTAATGAAGATCACGCTCATGGCGTAAGAAACCTGGTAATTAATCCAGAACTTCTGTCCGTTATAAAATAATCGACGACGTATTAACAGAGCACTAACAACCCGTGATCGTTTATGGAATGTTTAATAAATGATTACGCGTTGAGTGTTTACCTAAACGGCTACGCAGCCTGGCCCATTATGTAAGGGTTATGCAAAGTGAATGTAGATAATTAAGGAAGATAAAATGGGACAGCAATTTTCAGAGTTAAATGATCGACATATAGCGTTTATATCTGAGCAAAAAATTTACTTTGTCGGAACTGCGGCAGAAACAGGAAGTGTGAATGTATCTCCTAAAGGTGGGGATTCTCTTCGGGTAATTAATTCTAAAGAAATCGCCTGGCTCAATCTTACCGGTAGTGGAAATGAGTCGGCCTCTCATGTTCTACAAAATCCTCGAATGACAGTGATGTTCTGTGCCTTTGAGGGGAAGCCGTTAATTCTTCGGGCTTACGGTAAAGCTAAGGTTCTACATCAAAAAGATAAAGAATGGGGTGAATACAGCTCTCAATTTCCAGTCAGTGTAGCCGCGAGACAAATTTTTGTCTTGGATATCACTTTAGTTCAGTCTTCGTGCGGGATGTCGGTTCCCTATTTTAGCTACGATAGCGATCGCGATGACTTGGCTAAATGGTCGGAAAAGCAAGGAACAGATGGCATTGTGAAGTACTGGGTTAAAAACAACCAGAAAAGTATTGATGGTTTTAAAACAGAAATTATTGAGCGTACTGGCATAACGGACACCCAGCCTAGCAATGCATAACAAGGTGCTGTTTGGACGGTTTTTCGCTTTGGGAGGATGATTGGAAGATATATTGGGATTGGTTTATAGGGGGATCTTGCATGTATTGTATTTTATAGTGCGCATGCTTGTTGTATTTATGTATGAGCTAGGTATTGACATTATTGGCTGGTACATTGGTTGGCCGATTGTACGAATAGCCACATTTAATCAGTATCCAAAAGAAGCTGTTAACGAAAACAAAAAAGCGAGTAAAATAGCTCAGTTTTTTGTTATTACTACAGGGTTTGTAGTGTTGGTTGCTTCGGGAGCAATTCTAGCTCACGCTCTTGGTGCTTTCGGATGAACTGCCTCAACAGAGCGCTAATAACTCGTGATCGCTCATGGAATGTTTAACAAACGATCACGAGAGGTGTGTTGCGATCCTCGTTACAAAGTCAGTCGATCTGAAAGCTCCTCCGCCAATATTTGCAGCTCATCCACTAAGGAGTTGGACACCGTGGATAGGTGGGATTGAATAACCTGTGTTTTCTCCCCAAGCTCCTTATTGGATGTAACCTGGGTCAGCGAAAACAACTTTTCTAACCGAGATTGCATGGCCCAAACGATATCAAGGTTGCTAAGGGGCGAAGGTTCAGCATCATGGACTAATGTGGGTTTCTTATCGCTCATTTTGTAGCCTCCAGACGGTTGTCAGAACGGAGGTGCGCCAAGTGGGCGTGAGAGGGTATTGTTTTCTTGCGTGCTGTAAAATTGTACTGTTTGTGTGTTTATCTAATCCATTCAATCCATTGTCACCAGCGTAATTACTGGTTTGATGTGTAGAAATACTCTGTTTCATAGCCTTGTTATCCAATTAAAAATAAAGGAAGACAAGGCCCCGACGCTTCCAGCAGGGACTACGACTATGTTATTGTTCCACCTGCGGG
Organism: uncultured Gammaproteobacteria bacterium; assembly: GCA_913063495.1. GTDB lineage: Bacteria > Pseudomonadota > Gammaproteobacteria > Pseudomonadales > Ketobacteraceae > 42-54-T18. Next base: position 6,931 of record CAJXXT010000129.1, read on the forward strand.
GTCGCGTTTGTACCGGGACCCTGCCACGCCTTCGGAGTGTTGTAGCACTCGCGGAGGCACCTTTCTGTCATGAGCCTAACATTCACTCATGACATCAGGTTGCGTTATCGTGTGTTCCTACTCTACTTGAGCGGTCGGGACACACCGTAACCGCCGACCAGTTTGCACTCCCTCCTATATATCGTCAAGCGCATTTCTGTTTTGGATGAATCTTCTTTTTTCAATTTTAATTGATCTAGCCCCTAGTAATTATCGTGACTTGTTGGTTACACTTTGGGCGGGGTGGATATTGGATGGGTAACACTCAATATAGCGGGATATTATGTTAGAGAGGTGACTGTATATCTGCTGTTATCCGGAACAGGTAAACTGCTAGTTAGGTAGCCAAGAATGTTATGTTATGAATATTGAGATGATCATAGACGAGCTGAAATTTATTGATGAATCTGCGCAGATTAGGTGTAGTGTTCAGGTAGCTGGTATTGAATCAAGAATCTATGTGGTTGGGCAAGTTCAGCCTGATACGCCTGGTGTGGTTCTTGGGGAAAGGGAACCGAATCTTAGAGATAAGAATGTCGGGACTTTCATCAAAGAGCTAAAGGCGTTTGGAGATGAGTTTCAAGGTAATGATTTTCTTTTTGAATCCTCGTATGATTTAAATGATAAAAGCTATGAGCTTCGGTATTACAAATTAACTCACGTAGAGGTTTCGGCCGGAGGGGTAGTTCTTGCTTCTACTTTAGATGAGCTAGTTGAATTAAGAGAGTATCATCAGGAACCAGAACTTGAGTAAATCAACTTACAAGCGACGTCAAAAAGAATGTCGTAAAACACGCTCAATCTTTTGCGTCGAGCGTTAACCCCATCAATACATAGAGGGAGTTATTGAAATTGGAAAATTGTTTCGGCCAGCATGGATGGAAAGAATTCCACAGAAATAGAAAAGACATTCTTGCTGAATTAGATAGAATTCTAGAGCTGATAGAGAATAGACCGATTCAAGTAGCTCACGGTCAGGCTGTTGAAGCATTTCTAAGAAAGTGGTTGACTGAATTCCTACCAAAAAAATACGGTGTTACCTCAGGGTATATAATTCCTGATCTATATGGAGACAATCAAAAGTTATATCACTACGATATCATTATTTATAATCGGCTTGATGCTCCTGTATTGTGGACAGAAGGGAATGAAGACAACAGTGAGCAAGGCAAATTTCGAGCAATACCTGCAAAGCACGTAATAGCTGTTTACGAAGTTAAGTCCAGATTAACAAAAAAGAATGTAGCAGACGCCTTAAACAAGCTCGATGAAACTAAGGATTTTCATGACCAACTAAATGAATGTTATAGCTGTGGCGCGATATTCATCGATCTGAAAGAATGCGACAACAATAAAGAAAGCATCATAAAGGAACTAATAAAGGGAAAAGACATTTTTGGGTTTTCAGGTGGGGTTGTTCTTAGGTATGAAAATGACGACACTTGTACGGGGATCATAAAAATACTGGACTTTGAGCCTGAAAATAAGGAGGAATATAAGCGATATATGCCTCTTGCTAAACCAATAGACGATTTAGATATCTGCCTAAACGAAGAAGGGGGGCTTGAAATATCAGAAAAAGGAGGTGGCGCACGACTTGTAGCCACTTCTGATAAGAGCTGGTCCGTGTCTAAGCAGTACGGAGTTATGTTCAACGAAGGAACCAAGACCGTCGATTTAAGCTGGTCGAGAAGTAATTTTTCTGAATTCTGCGTTAATTTGCTAAGCGAGCTAGAGGGCTTACCATACAATGACGAGAACAGACCATCTTTTGGGCGAGTGTTCGATAATATTGAACGCAAGATTACACCTCTTCAAAGCGAAGAGTCTGAGGATGGAAAGCCCTTTCTAAAAGTATCAATATATGAAGGCGACAAAGAGCATCAGAAGCTTAATATTGATAATAGCGTCGATGACCCAATAATCTACTTTTCTATTAAAGTCGAAAATGTGAGTGACGTAGGCGTAGTCGTTTCTGATGATTTTTTTAAGAATCAGTGTGAATTAGGAGAAGGTAAAACCGGAATTAAACCGGTAATTCTAAGGGCCTCACTGAAGAAAAAGGATAAAGATTTAAAATCCGTTATTGAAAGAGAGGGGCTAGAAATCCTCTACCGTCTTGTGTATTACGCGGAAGGCTCTGAAAAAGAATATTATGCTATTGAGCGAAAAGTGAAAATTACAACTAACGACATACAGTTTGTATGAAATTAGCCCGAATGGGTTAACAGGTTGCGCAAGCGGGACAAAGTGCTGCGCACTTCGCCCCTTCGCAAGGCGTTAAAACTAAAATACGAATCAAGATATGAGTTTCAATCTACTAGTTTGGAAATGGTCTTCTGACCTAGATACTCCGTCGAAGAGACGAAAGCATAAGATGTCCGATGTGGCATCTGCTTTCGCTGAGAGCGGAGAGAACCCTGCAATTGGAGAAGCTGATTTCTCGGCATATCTACAAAAGGTGTCTGAGCAATTTGGTAACGATGAGCTTAATTGTCCTTTTGTTATTGAGAGTTACGATAAGGCAGTGGTGTTCAACTATGGTTCAGAGTCCCGTTTTGAAATTGTTCCCGTTTTGGGGCTGCTCGCATCTAGTTGTGGGTTCAATGCGACCGAGTTTTAACAAAGTCAGCCCGAGGAACCATAAAATCGCCGCTGCTGGCGGCGTTATAGGGTAGCGATAGGGGTTCGAATATTGTGACAATATTAAGCGCAAAAAGAACAATTGATCTTGATCCGTGCTTCTACGTAGAAACGGGAGAGGATGATGATTTGTCTATCGAACATGTCGTAGACGATTTTTGTGTAAAGATAGATTTCGATATTAATAGGAAAGGTGTCTCGATATTTAATAGAGAAACTAAAGTTGGCAAGTATACTGTGACGGGGCTAACTATTACCGCCTCCAAAGAAGTTGATAGTACTACTGAAATACCAATAACTGAATCTGGGGTGCGGGATTATACCGATTTACAGCCGTATTTTCACGACAAACAGAACGAATACTGTTCCGTAATTAGTGAATCGTTTAGGATAATTCTTTCCTTTTTTAAATGCAAATTTAACCAACCATTTTTGGATCCGACTAATTTCAAAAATAACAAATTTGGTAGTGTGGTTTGGTCGGATGATACTGGTAATGATTATGGAAGTCTTAGTATATCGCTCGACGGATCTGGATCCTTTGGATTTTTCAAAGAGGAATTAGATATTAAGGCATATCGAAGTTCCGACGCTCAAGAATTAAAAAGTCTTCTAGGTACAGGTTATACCGTAGAATTGCAGTATCAAATTCTTTCTGATGCCCAGTCAGCAATAATTGGTAATAATTTGAGGCGAGGAGTTTTGGAAATGGCTGTATCTTCAGAGTTATCAGTTAAAAGAGCCTTTTTTTCTAAGCACAGTTTTTCTGGCGATGCTTTTGAGTACTTGGAAGATAAAGGGAAAGTAAAGGTAACTGTCTTGGAGCTAATAAGTAACGTATCGAAAGAAGTGTTCGGTGAATCATTTAGGGGAAAGTACCCAGATGCTTACAAAGACATAGACTACTTGATAAGGTGCAGAAATAAAATTGCACACCGTGGAGAGCCTGTCTACAAAGATGATATGGGCGTACTGAATACAGCAAACATAGACATTGCGAAAACCTGGTACAAATCTGTTCGGTGTCTTCTCCAGTGGTTAGATGAACAGAGGAGAAAGAATGCAACATGATGATCGAAACAGCCATTGAACCCTGTATTACTAACTAGTAAGTGTATAATCAACTGTTATATTTTTAGGAGAAATCGTGCGGAAAGATGACATTAGAGAAACTTTGAAAGAACATGCATTTGATTTCTTTTATTGGTTTTCCCGATTTGAGTTTGCACTAAAGGAAAATCATTTTCTAAAGCGCAATGGCGCGGGCGATAATGCTGAACCCGGATGGGATGCATTTGTCGATCGCTATGCTGAAATATTCGAACATGCAGAACAAACTAATAAATTGATTGAGCTTAACCCTAAAAGACAGAAGGTTGGCGAGCACTCGGAGCTTGAATGGAGAGACGTGGGATTAGCTGATTGTAATTCCGAGCTATGTAAAGTTGTTCGCCTACTAAAAACAATCCGAAATAATCTCTTTCATGGTGGCAAACACGGTGCTGAAGGTTGGGACAACCCAGAAAGAACCGAAGAGTTACTGATAACGGGTAAATCAATCTTAGATCAATTGGCAAGGTTGGCTGACATTGAAGCAGACTATACCCAATACTATTAAAAATATAATGAGCAAAGGCAGTATCGCCGCTCTGCTTTAGGCGTTAAAACTTATTCAAATAATTGATATGGGATTTCACAATGCTTACACAACGGACAATTTCTATACTTTTGGTTGTATTGCTTTCTAGTTGCGCTTCTGTCAAACATACGTCAAAGAGCAAAGATACTATTGGAAAATCCAAGATTGCTGGTATCGGTGATGTCGTTCTACGAGTTGATAAATACAGAAGTCTTCTTAATGCCTTTGGGAAAGCAGATATATTTGGTAGGAAAACCAAAGAGGGTTTCTCAGAAATTGTATTTGCTGGTGTGGAAACTGATGGAACTGTCGTTTTCTATAGGAAGGATGTCCAAATTCACACAAATGAAACAACGATGAGCCGAACTCCCATATCTAGTACTAGAAGAGCGATAACAACCAATGCAAGTGGGCGCTATAACGGCAATTCCAATAATGGCACTTTCACTGGTTCAGCCCATACCAATTACTCATCTACTACAGTTTCCCCTGCTTCTGACTATCATGTTCTAATACCGTCTGAGACTATTCCAATAAGGCTTTCAGCAGGGGAATCAAAATTCCCAATAGAAGGCCACTTAATTGAAATAATAAAGGCGACTAGAAATATGGTAGAGTTCAGAGTTTCTAAGTACAAATAATAAGGGCGCATTTCGCACTAAAGATAGCAGCATCTGACTTTGACTATCAGATGCACGTGGGATTGAAAAGATGGGGTACTTTTATGATCCGCTGCGCTTATATCATAAAAGTACCCCATCTTTTCAATCCAGTGATCGTCGAGCGTTATGTGTACTAGAGATGAAAACTAAGCTATCACCATTTGGATTTATTGTGTTTTTGGGTTTTGCTCTTACATTTTTCATATTATGGCTTGGCATTTTTTTAAATGATCAGAATTCTATATCAAATAAGTTCGCCTCAACCGGAGTTTTATTGATAGTTGCCTTTTTCTTATTAAATTTAGCCATGGGTGCTATCAATGGAGTTCCAAAAACAGAAATTAAGATATCTAAGAAATATGCACTCATTACTTTTTCTATATCTATTGGTATGTTTCTAATATCTGGAATTATCGAATACACATAACAAGGTTCTCAAGCTTTGAACGCAATAAATTGTGCCGCTTAGCTTAAGCGTTGTGCGAAAGAAAAGCATGACCTTTAAATTCTGGAACCACGAAGTATCACTTCGGAATAAACCCAACTTCTCAAGGAGTTCTACAGATAATTCTAGAAAACCCTCATCCCGCCTACTTCTCAATGCCCCCAACCACTAACCCTTCCTAAAATACTTCGCTCTATACCCAGAAGGTGTCGTCATAAACCAGTTTTTGAACGATTTATTGAATGCTGCCGGGTCAGCAAACCCCAATTCGATAGCAATATTTTTAATCGGTATTGCAGGGTTCATTAACAGTGAAATGGCTCTATCTTTTCTAATGGCATCTTTAATGGCTTGATAGCTATTGCCTTCTTCCGCAAGCTTACGCCTCAACGTCTGTGACGACGTATTAAATTCCTTGGCGAGTTCTTCCACGGTAGGAAAAGTCAAAGGAACGCTGTTTGCGATCATCTGTCTGACTTGTGAAGCAATATTATGCTCTTCTATCCATGTGAGAAAATAGAAATAGAGTGAACCGTTGTTGGGCACACCGTCTGGGTATATGGGTAAATTTAAAATCTCTTTAGAAAAACGAATGTACGCCACTTCAGACGTGACAATGTTTTGATTGCCGAACAGATAAGAAAGTTGGCTCTCTAATCCTTCTATTGGAAAGGGTAATCCAACTTCTTTTAGTGGGAAATTGACCCGGCAAAGTCTGCATACAATTTTATATAAACATATCAATAGAATTTCACTATAGACGGGGAGCGCTGCGTTTGCGTTGGCTTGCACGTCAAGTTTAATGGTGACGTCTTCGTTGTTCTTTAAGATGACATACGGTGGGGCGTCACTATATAACCTGTAATAGTCATTGAGCCACTCAATCGCGTGCTCCGCATTTGGCATAAAATGCAACGCTCTATAGATTGTGGGAAATGAATTAAGTGGGATGGGTTTTGAGAACAGGCCAAGCATCTCATCACTCAAATGATGTTGTATGGCGTGTATTAACTCTTTTAGTTCTTCAACACTTACGTAGGTAAGCGACTCAAGCTTCGACAAGGTACTTTGGCTTAGCTCAAGGTGTTTCGCTTCCTCCATTCCGACAATATCTATCAGCTGCTTGGCAAATAGTGCTTTTACTGTGGGCCTAGAAAGCTTCTTTTGATGCATGGTGTAAGAAATTGCCGTTTATTCAAATGGTTAAGTGATCTGAAGGGGTGATAATCACAAGATTATAGATCAGTTAACCCTATGTTGAGCAGTTTTGACAAGTTGTTGAGCAATTTCAACGTTTCTTTGTTTTGAATGGCCCTGGATACTTCTATCACTTTCAAAAAAGAGGTTATCTAGAAAATGAGTAACATAGACATCAATGACTCTCGATCAAGCGAAACCTATGCGGAGGCGATTCTGAAGAACAACCCAGAAACTCGGCAAAAGGTCACCGATTTACTGACTAAAGAGGAAATTAAGTCGCTGACCAAGAGATCTGATCTTTATGGGGTGGTTGCCATATTGGTAACCTGGGGTGGGGTAGCGGTGTGTTTCTTTGGGTTGGCGTTGGCATCTCAGCTAGAAGGGGTCTTGGCTCTGCCTCTATACCTATTTTTTACTGCAATGCTCGCGGGTCGGCACCTGGCAATGTCTATTGCTGTTCACGATGCGTCTCATGGCACATTGTTTAAAACGAAATGGTTAAACAATACGTTAGCGGATTGGTTGTTCGCTAAACCCCTATGGAACGATTTAGAAAATTACCGGGTATATCACTTTAAGCACCATACCAAAACAGCGACTAAGGATGACCCTGACTTGATTTTATCTGAGGGCTATCCAACCACGAAGAGCTCAATGTTTAAAAAAGTGCTTAGGGATATGTCAGGTTTTATCGGCCTTAAATACCTTGCATTAAGAGTATTAGTAGATCTTGAACTAGTCGACTGGACGGTGACGGGTGAACTGAATTGGAGGGATAGAAAAGACCGAACGTTATTGTCATACCCCGTCACGTTTATTAAAAATGCGTTTCCTATGCTTATCTGTAATGTGTCGCTATTTCTTGTATTGGATGCGTTGAGTTATGGATGGCTCTACATGTTCTGGATTATTGCGCATATGACATTCTTTATGTTGTTTGTAAGAATAAGGTCAATGGCTGAACATGCCGCTCTTGAACGTGTCCCTGATATGTTTAAAAACACCCGTACAACAAAAGCAGGGCTACTCGCGAAGCTTACGGTTGCCCCTTTAAATGTGAACTTTCATCAAGAGCATCACATAATGGCGTCTTGTTCTTTCGTTCATTTGCCCAGGGCCCATAAATTGCTTCGTGAAAAAGGGTTGGTGGGTGAACCACCCACGTATCTTGATGTTCTAAAGATTATGTCTAGCGCAAATGCTGCCCCTGTTAATGAGCATTTCAAGCGACATTAGGGCTATTAGGTGATGTAAATGCGCTGAGCTGTGTGTATCAAACAGCGCCTACTGAAGCACTATCTATAGACATATCTTGTGAAATTACGTCAACGAAGCTAAGTTAACGTAGCTAAATTAACGTAGCCAAGTTAACAAGAACCCAAAACTGAACCGCTGGACAACCCATGAATGAGTCAGAAATGATAGATGAACATAGGTATTTAAGCGCGTTTAATGACTGCTAATACGATAGAACAAAATAAATTAAGTAATCTTTTCGAATGTCATTCAGAAATTTGGCTATTCGCCTATGGATCGATTCTCTACAAGATTGATTTTGAGTATCTAGAAAAAAGACCCGCTTATATACTGGGCTGGGAACGAAAATTCTGGCAAGGTTCGCACGATCATCGTGGCACCCCGTGCAATCCCGGGAGAGTGGTAACATTGGTCGAAAGTCCGGGGCAGCGTTGTGATGGGCTTGCTATTTTAATAACACCAGATGTTTTTGAACATTTGGATGTTCGAGAGAAAAATGGCTATCTTCGAACCAATGTTGACATCTTATTTCAAGATGTGACGTCACGGGAGGGGCTGGTCTATATTGCTGACCCAGAAAACACCGCTTTTCTTGGGCATGCTACTGATGATGATATCGCCAGACAGGTTGTTAACAGTTCGGGGCCAAGTGGTAGCAATACAGAGTATGTGATTTCGTTAGCACGTTCTTTAAGGGCGTTGGGTGCTCACGATGAACATGTCTATTCAGTAGAACGTTGCGTACTGGATTATAATAAATTACTGCACAAGACGAGTTCGTGATTGAAGCATTATGTCTTCGTATAGGCTGATATCAAGCCAAGATGCTCAGTAAAAGGTTTAAAGTCTCTGTCTGTGTAAAGAAGATCCATTTTCTGATCGATGCAAAATGAGGCGATAATTACGTCGTTGGTTTTGCGAACTGTGATTCCTTTTTTTCGTAAAGAGCGATAGTTATTAGCGCATTTAAAAACCATGTTAGGACCGAACATCGAATGTTGGTCTAGCAAAGACAATTTGGCTTTTACATTTTTGTATTGTTTTTCGTCTCGAATCCCTTGAAGTATTTCTAAAAATATAAGGTCGCCCATCGCTAGGGTACCTTCAATCAGGCAGTCATCAAGTAGATCTGTTTGCGGCGTGACTTTGCCGTTGAGATAGTGAATCCATACACTTGTGTCAGCTAGGATCACTCGTTGTCCCTCATTTCTTCTAGATTACCTTCCCACGTTATTTGGCCTCTTAAACTTCTTATAGATTGTTGTTTCTTTCGCTTTACCAGTAATTTAAGTCCTTGCTCTACAACATCTTTTTTTATTTTTAGGCCGGTAGCTTTTAATGCTTGCGCCATTAATTCATCGTCTATTAGTATGTTTGTACGCATAATGCACCTATGTGTATAAGTATGTAGTATATACACACTATAATCTGAGTAAAAAAGCATAACAAGTGCTTAAAAATGACGCCTGATGGAGCATATTAAGCAGGCATTATGGTTAGAGGGATAAGGCATTGAGTAAGGTGGAAGAAGAGAAATGTTCGCTCTGCGGAAGTCCCCACGACGTTACATTTCACCATTTGATTCCTAGAACCTGTCACAGCAACAAATGGTTCAAGAAGAATTTTTCTAGAGATGAAATGACGAACAGCGGTATTGACGTATGTAGAAAGTGCCACTCCTTTATCCATAAAAAATTCTCTG
>CAJXXT010000130.1 GCA_913063495.1 uncultured Gammaproteobacteria bacterium
ACCGCAGCGTTGATTGGTGTCGGTGTAATGGTTCCGGGATTGGCCAACGCCCTTGGTTTGGGAGGGATAGAGCTCGACTCAGCATTAAGCGAGCCGCTAAATGCACAAATAGAATTGGTGCAAGTACGAGAGCTTCGGCCAGAAGAGATATTGGTTAATCTGGCAACAGCAGAAGATTTTAAGAATGCAGGTGTTGAACGTTTTCACTCGTTAACGGATGTGAAGTTTGAAGTGGTTGTGCCTCTGGATGGCAAAGCCTATATTAAGATTAAAACGCGCAAACCTATTCGTGAGCCGTTTCTTAATTTCCTTGTGGAAGTTAATTGGCCAGCGGGGCGCTTATTGCGTGAGTATACCTTGTTGCTAGACCCTCCTGTTTTCAGTGCTACAAAAGAAGCCCCGATGTTAAAAGCACCATCGGTACCAACGCCTCAGCCTACACCCCGCTCGACAACTCAAGTTACAAAAGCACCACCGGCCCCTGCTCCGGCAGTAAAGGCTCCCACACCTGTGGTTAGCTCCCCAGAACCTGTGGCTTCAGAAGTTGAGCCTGTTGCGAGTGGTGAAGGTCGTTCTTATGGCCCAACAAAGAGTAGTGATAGTTTGTGGGCGATTGCCCGTGAGCTAAGACCATCCTCCTCTGTCAGTATTCAACAGACGATGGTGGCGATCCAACGGTTAAACCCCGATGCGTTCATTAACGGTAATATTAATCTATTGAGAAAAGGCCAGGTTTTGCGTGGCCCTTCTGAAAACCAGGTTAGAGAGTTAAATTCAAGAGAAGCTATCGCGCAGGTAGCCCAGCAAAATCGAGAATGGAAAGACCGGGTTTCTAAAAAGAGTGGCCGTGTAGCTGAAGCTCCGCAGATAGATACATCGGGTCGGGCGGTAGAAAACGTTTCCCCCGAACCTTCGGATGCAGGGGCACATCTGAAGCTTGTTGCTGCATCTGATGCTGCTGATGCCGATAGCGGCCAAGGGGGCACCGGAGGCGTTGATAGTGTTGCGCTACGTGGCGAACTACAAGTAGCAGAGGAGCAGGTTGATCAATTTCGACTGGCAACTGAAGATCTAAAAGTTAGAAATTCTGACCTTAAAGAGCAGTTAGATACCAGTGATAAAGTCATTGGGTTGAAAAATGAACAGATTGTTGCCCTCCAGGCTAGGCTTGCTGAGCTTGAGACGGAAATGCAGGCCGCGAAGGATAGGCCTGGTGTTGCTGAAGTGGAGGAGGCTGTTGAGGCTTCTATAGTGGGCGAGGTTACAGAGGCTCCGGTGGCGGAGATCGTTGCAGAAACTACTGCAGATGCTGCTGAAGAAGTAACTCAGGAGTCTGTAGATTTTAATTATGAAGAAGCCGCTCAAGAAGAGGCGCTGCAGGAAACTGAGGCTCCAGAGCAAGCGATTGTTATTGAGGAGACTGTTCAAACACCGGTTGAGGTAGAAGCTCCTGTTGTTAAAGAGCAGCCTAAGCAAGATGATTTCGTTGCCACGTTAACGTCAAATCCTATTTACTTAGCCGCAGGCGGTGGCTTGCTTCTTATTCTAATCGTTGGCGCGATGTTAGCGGGACGCAAGAAAAAAGAAGAGGACAATGTAGCGGATTCACTCGTTGATGACTTTAGCCTTGACGGTATTGGTGATGCTGACGTTGATGATGTATCAGATAGCCTTGATGCACTTGAGTCTGATAGTTTTTCTGAAGACGAGGCTGTGGCGGAAGAAGCAACCGTTCCACAAACTGCTGATGTCATTGGAGAGGCCGACATTTATATTGCATACGGTCGCTTCCCTCAGGCGATAGAAATGTTGGAGAAGGCTGCAGAGAATGAGCCTGATCGCCCTGATATTCGATCTAAGCTTTTAGAGGTTGCAGTAGAAGCTGGAGATGTAGACGTATTTAAGCGGCATGACGCTGTACTTCAGAGCGTTGGTAATCATGACCATCTCGCTAAGGCTGCCGAATTACGCAGTAAACTGTCTATTGGTGATGACGCAGGTGAAGAAACGGCAATTATGCCCGCTGAGGATCTGGGTTCTACGGACTTTAGTACAGATTCGGTTGACGATTCAGACTCCATGGACTTCGATATGGACTTGTCCGTCGATGATGAGCCAGAATTTGAGGGTGACGCTCAAGAAGTTAATGCTGTAGATGACAGCGATTTTGATATCGACACTTCTGATATCGAAACCTCTGATATCGATACTCCTGAAACGGATGTCTCTAGTGAAAGTTCGTCATTGGACTTTGATCTCGACTTTTCTGCTGAGGAAATAGTTGAATCAGTAGAAAGTGTAGAAAGTGTAGAAAGTGTAGAAAGTGACGATATTTCTCTTGAAGTGGATGTTGAAGACGATGGATTAGATTTTTCCCTTGATGATGATACTTTAGATCTTGATGATGAGGCGTTAGACCTGGATGCTAGCTTAGATCTTGATATGGATCTGGCGGAAGAGGACTTGGAGTTTGATGCTGATTTGGATGTCGATGTTGAGCCAATTAGTGATTTTGCGGAAGCAGAGGAAAGCTTGGATGTCGATCTGGGAACTGATGCTGAGCTAGAGTTTGATGTCGCGGAAAGTGATATAGCGGAAAACGATGTAGTCGATAGTGATGATGGTTTAGAGTTTGATTTGGATGTGGATACAGAACTCGACTTACCTGAGCCAACATCTGAATCCGAAGTCGATGATTTAGAGTTAGACTCTAGTGCCGCAGCGCAACTTGCTGATGAGCTCGACCTTGATGGTGATTTTGATCTTGATATAGATCTTGATACGGGCCTTGATGCAGACACAGTGACTGATAACTTAAGCTCAGGCGATGCAGAGGATTCACTTGACGGTGACAGTGATGGCGATGCAACCGTTGTCATGTCTCCTGTTGTTGAGTCAGTTACAGCGGTTGCTGAAGCTGCGAATGAAGATAAAGTTGAAGAGATGGATTTCCTCACGGATGCAGATGAAATCTCCACAAAGTTAGATTTAGCTCGTGCTTATATCGATATGGGCGACCGAGATGGTGCTAAAGATATTCTTGATGAAGTAATGGTAGAAGGCTCTAATGACCAGCAGGGCGATGCGAAAGAGTTGCTTGCTAAGCTGGGTTAAATCGTGAAGTTTTAAAGAACTAATATAGAAGATGGATCAAAAGGAGGGCGAAAGCCCTCTTTTTTTGTTTCCCTCTTTTGTTGATTATAGAAGGGTGGAAATATGCGTATCGCAGTAGGTGTTGAATATGATGGCAGCCGTTATCATGGCTGGCAACGACAGGGCCATGATACAAACACCGTTCAGCAAAAACTAGATGAAGCTTTGAGTAAAGTAGCGAACTCAGAAACCTCTGTTATGTGTGCTGGTAGAACAGATAGCGGTGTTCATGGTGTTGGTCAGGTGGCGCATTTTGATACCGATGTTACGCGAACTGAGAAAGCGTGGGTGTTTGGTGCCAATACCAATATGCCGCCAGATATCACTGTGCATTGGGCCGTGCCGGTATCTGATGATTTTCATGCTCGTTTCAGTGCGTTATCTCGACGGTATCGATACGTTATCTACAATTGTGCGGTTAAACCGGGGTTGGCCAATCGATATATGACATGGGATTACCGCCCTCTGGATGTCGAAAAAATGCAGGAAGCAGCCAATGACTTGATAGGTACTTTTGATTTTAGCTCGTTTCGTGCTGCGGGTTGCCAAGCAAAGCACGCTACCCGTGAGATTCAAATGATTCGCCTGTTTCGAAAAGGTGCATTGGTTGTTATGGACATCCAGGCTAATGCTTTTTTGCAGAACATGGTTCGCAATGTTGCTGGCGTGTTAATGGCGATAGGTGCGGGGCAGCGGCCTGTAGCGTGGGCTCAGGAAGTGCTAGAGGCGAAGGATAGAACCAAGGGCGGGAATACCGCACATCCATATGGGTTGTATTTTATGAAAGTCGAATACCCAGAAGAGTTTGCTATCCCTTATACGACGCCTGAAATACCCTTTATGCCGTTTTCTGATGAAATCTACCTACCTCAAAAACTTAATGAGCGTTGATATGGCCTGGTAATCCCAGAAAAGACGTTTGTATCGAGCCTTTTTCGTGCCCGGTTGTGTTTTCTAGGGTAAACTGTTTCGCCTAAAATCAAACAGAATTTGTAGGTTGTTTTGTGGTTGTTCGTACAAAAATATGCGGTATCACTCGGTTGGAAGATGCGCTGGCAGCGGCAGAATCTGGTGCAGATGCGATTGGTTTGGTTTTTTACAAAAAAAGCCCCCGATATGTATCCCCTGAAGTAGCGGCTTCCATCATTGCTCAATTACCACCGTTTGTGACCACGGTAGGCCTTTTTGTAAATGAGCCTGTAGATGAAATCAAACACATACTTGATATCGTTCCGCTCGATCTGCTTCAGTTTCATGGCTCTGAGGTTGAATCTGAATGTTCCTGCTATAACAGACCTTACATTAAGGCTATTGCCATGAAACCAGGGCTCGAGGTTGAAAATGTGGTAAATCAATACCCCAGCGCTCAAGGCATTTTGTTGGATACTTATGATGTCGTTTTGCCTGGGGGAACGGGCAAGGCATTTGATTGGAGCAAGGTTCCACAAAATCTAGACAAGCCTATCATTTTAGCGGGCGGGTTAACCCCAGATAATATTCGTCAAGCTGTTGATGTTGTTAACCCTTGGGCGGTTGATGTCAGTGGTGGCGTAGAAGAGAGTAAAGGCAAGAAAGACCATCGCTTAATACAAGCATTTATAGAAGGAGTTCACCGTGTCTGAGACACAGCAGAAGCAGTATCTTAATACCCCTGACGCACTTGGTAATTTTGGCCCGTATGGTGGCCGTTTTGTGTCAGAAACGCTGATGGCGGCGCTTGAAGATTTAGAAGCGCTTTACGATCGTTTGTCTAATGACCCTGAATTTATTGCCGAGTTTGATCGGGATCTGGCTCATTATGTTGGGCGCCCTTCACCGTTGTATTACGCTGAACGCTGGTCAAATAAAATAGGTGGCGCGAAGATTTACCTTAAACGAGAAGACCTTAATCACACGGGTGCTCATAAGGTTAACAACACTATTGGTCAGGCATTGTTGGCTAAACATACGGGTAAATCCCGCATTATTGCTGAAACCGGAGCGGGGCAGCATGGTGTTGCAACCGCGACAGTAGCAGCAAGGCTTGGTTTGGAATGTGAAGTGTTTATGGGCGAAGAAGATATTCAGCGTCAGGCACTTAATGTTTACCGAATGCGGTTGTTGGGTGCGAAGGTTAACTCCGTTAAGTCTGGCACTAAAACGTTAAAAGATGCAATGAATGAAGCTATGAGGGACTGGGTTACCAATGTCGATGATACCTTTTATATTATTGGTACCGTTGCCGGGCCTCACCCGTATCCTAAGCTTGTTCGTGACTTTCAATGTGTTATTGGTCGTGAAGCTAAGCGCCAGTGTCAAGAGCAAACGGGTGGGTTACCTGATGCATTAGTGGCTTGTGTCGGTGGCGGTTCTAATGCTATCGGCTTATTTCACCCATTCCTAGAGGATGAGTCGGTTAAGATGTTTGGTGTTGAAGCTGCGGGTCATGGTATTGAAACTGGTGAGCACGCAGCGCCATTGTGTGCCGGTAAACCGGGTGTGTTACACGGTAATCGCACGTATTTGATGGAAGATGAGAACGGGCAGATTATTCCAACTCATTCGGTTTCAGCCGGCCTTGATTATCCTGGTGTTGGCCCAGAGCATTCTTGGTTAAAGGACTGTGGGCGCGCTGAATATGTTGCTATCAATGATGAAGAGGCACTTAACGCATTTCGACAGTTAACGCTTGTTGAAGGTATATTGCCTGCGTTGGAGTCCAGCCATGCGCTTGCGTATGCGGAGAAACTTGCCAAAACTATGGATAAAGATCAGATCATTATCGTCAACCTGTCCGGTCGTGGAGACAAGGATATTCATACAGTCGCTAAAATCGACGGTATCTCAATTGATTAGTAGGAGTACGTAATGAGTCGATTAAAGGCTTGCTTTGAAGCGTTGGCTTCACAAGGTAAAACAGCGTTAATTCCATTTGTAACGGCAGGTGATCCACACCCCGATCAGACTGTCGACATTATGCATACCCTAGTTGCAAGTGGCTCTGATGTTATTGAGCTTGGTATACCGTTTTCAGACCCAATGGCTGATGGTCCAGTTATTCAGCTTGCTGATGAAAGAGCGTTGGAGCACAACACGAGTTTGACAGATGCTTTGGCTATGGTTAAACGCTTTAGGGAGACTGATCAGAAAACGCCAGTGGTACTTATGGGATATTTAAATCCTGTTGAGGTTTATGGGTATGAACGTTTTGCCGTTGATGCGGGGGAGGTGGGTGTTGATGGTATTTTAACGGTCGATTTACCGCCAGAGGCATCGGTAGCGTTTGTTGGTCAGCTTAAAGATCAAAACATAGACTCTATCTTTTTGATTGCACCGACAACAACCGAAGCGCGCGTGAAAAAGATAGTTGCAGCGGGTAGTGGGTACTTATACTACGTTTCTGTTAAGGGTGTAACGGGCTCTGGTAGTTTGGACGTTAGTGCTGTTAAAGAGAAGCTTGAAACAATTAGAAATAGTACAGATTTGCCCATTGCCGTCGGGTTTGGTATCAAAGACCCTGAATCTGCAAAAGCGGTTGGTGCGATTGCTGATGGTGTCGTTGTTGGTAGTGCGTTAGTGAACATAATTGCTAGCAACCAACATGATAAAGCTGCATTATTGAAGCAGTTGGGCGAAGTTACCCGCTCTTTAAGTGATGCCATCTAAAATAAGCTAAAAATTACCAGCTTTTGATAATAATCATAAAGGCACCCTTTCCCCGAGGGTGCTAGCTAATAAGGGCAAAATAACGTCATGAGTAATAGCTGGCTCGAAAAAATATTACCGGTTGTAGGCAGAAGTACTGCACCCAAAAAAGCCAATGTTCCAGAAGGGTTGTGGAAGCAGTGCGCGAAGTGCGGAGCCTTTCTCTATCGACCTGAATTAGAGAAAAATCTAGATGTGTGCCCAAAGTGTGATCACCACCTGAGAATTGGTGCGCGTCGCCGTTTGGATATATTTCTTGATGCAGAGGGTCGCGAAGAAATAGCTGCGGATTTGAAGCCGGTTGATAAGTTAGGGTTTAAAGATAGTAAGAAGTATAAAGATCGCATTTCAGCTGCACAGAAAGTAACGGGTGAAAATGACGCCTTGATTGCGCAAAGCGGAACAATTCATCAGTTGCCTGTCGTTGCTGTTGCATTTGAATTTCGCTTTTTGGGCGGTTCTATGGGGTCGGTTGTCGGGGAGAAATTCGTACAAGCAGCCAATGTAAGCCTTGAAAGAAAGATTCCGCTGGTATGCTTCTCCGCCAGTGGCGGTGCCCGAATGCAAGAGGCATTATTTTCCTTGATGCAGATGGCAAAAACCAGTGCAGTACTGATGCGTATGCGCCAGCAAGGTATTCCATTTATCTCGGTGATGACTGACCCTGTGTATGGTGGTGTGTCTGCGAGCTTGGCTATGCTGGGTGATTTGAATATTGCGGAGCCAAATGCGCTAATTGGTTTTGCGGGCCCAAGGGTTATTGAGCAAACTGTTCGTCAAAAGCTTCCTGAAGGGTTTCAGCGTAGTGAGTTTTTGCTAGAGCATGGTGCTTTGGATATGATTGTTCACCGTGAAGAAATGAAAGATAAGGTGCATAGTGTGTTGAGCAAGTTGACACATCACCTGTCCGCAGCATCGTAGCTCTTAATGTCAGCGCTAACATCCAAGCCACTCGGTGAGTGGCTTCGTTACCTTGAATCGTTACATCCTTCTGAAATTGAGCTTGGTCTTGCTAGGGTTTCCTCTGTATATGAGGCGCTTGGCTTGTCTGAGTTACTGCCTTGCATAATAAGCGTTGCTGGAACTAACGGTAAAGGCTCCACTGTGGCAATGATAGAGCAAATTGCTCTTGTTCACGGGCAATCTGTTGGTGCATACACGTCACCTCATTTGTTTCAATACAACGAGCGAGTCCGTTTGAACGGTGTTGTTGTGTCTGATGTGTTGTTGGTGAATGCTTTTGAACGAATAGAAAAGGTCAGAGGAAGCGTTAGCCTCACGTATTTTGAATTTGGTACATTAGCGGCATTACTGATTTTTGCTGAGGCTGGTTTGGATCTTGTTGTTTTGGAGGTTGGCCTCGGGGGGCGATTAGATGCAGTGAATATGGTTGATTCTGATATAGCTATTGTGACGTCGGTGGATATTGATCATATTGATTGGTTGGGTGATGACCGAGAGGTTATTGGGTTGGAAAAGGCAGGTATAGCGAGGTCAGAGCGACCATTTATTTGTGGCGATCCCTGCGCTCCAGTGTCAGTTGTAAAATACGCCGAAAGATTGGGTTCTGTCGCTTATTTTAACGGTAAAGAATTTGGTGTATCAGGTAAAGAGTTTGATGATCTTGAAGGGTATTATTATCAAAGCAAATTGGGTGAGGCGCTTCGTATAAGGCAAACGCGTTTTCCAAGTCTTCACCAGAATAACGTGTCTTGCGCAATACAGGCGTGTGCGTTGATTATTCCAGGTTTTGATTCGCAAAAAGCAGAAAGCATCGCTGCAAATACCGTTGTTCAAGGTAGGCAACAATGGATACCATCGGAGTTATGCAACGGAAAACGTATTGTTGTAGATGTTGGACATAATCCCCATGCCGCCACCTCGTTACGAGCGATGCTTGATGAGCAGTCACAGTACGGAGATGTATATTGTCTTATGGCGATTATGGAGGACAAGGATATTGGTGGTGTTATTGATATATTGTCGCCAATAGTGAGCCATTGGATGATATCGGGTTTGCCAAAGGTGCGGCGTGCAGCACCCGTTTCAACGATTGAGAGTAAGTTTGTTGAGAAAGGCATTGCTTTAGATGGTTGCTTTGAACAGCCTAGTGATGCGTTAATTTCTTTTGTTGAAGGTTCTTCGGTGAAAAATGCTGATCTGCTGGTGGTTTTTGGTTCATTTTTTACCGCTGCTGCAGCTTTAGAATACTTCAACCTTGCTCTTTGATACAATCCTTGGGTTTTTTGTGACTTATTAGAGGTGAACTCGGTGGAAGAAGGCTTAAAGCAGCGGTTGGTCGGTGCGTTAGTATTGTTGATGTTGGCTATAATCTTTCTTCCTCTCGTATTGGATGGGCGCGATGAAGACCATGATGAGATTGTTTATCGGGCTCCTCAAGAGCCAGTAATTCAAATAACTCACAAAGGAAGTGGTAACGTTGAGAGGCGGTTGGAGCAGGCAAAGGCTCAATTGGTCGTTGATCGTACTCCTAAGCTTGATGATGAAGGTGTTGATGGCGAGGAACCTATTAAGGTAGTCCAAGAACCAGCACCAAAAATCAAACAAAAAGCCGTTAGTGTGGCGCAGCAGTCGAATATTGATCAAACGCGTGTGCAGTTTGTTAAGGCGCTTGCTGAGAACAAGGAGGCCAAGAAAGCACCCGTTCAAAGTAAAATGGCATTGGCCGATGCATGGACGGTACAAGTAGCCGCATTCTCCAAGCTGGAGAATGCAAAAGTGCTGCAATCTAAGTTGATTTCTAAGTCGTACATGGCCTACATAGTCTCAAATGGAGACAAGGCAAAAAGGTTGCACCGTGTTTTTGTTGGGCCAGAATTGCGCAAAAACAGGGCGAGAATCATCCAACAAGCCTTGAAGAAAGAGTTTAAATTGGCTGGCATGATTAAGACCTATAATCCCTAGTCAGAGTGAAATAAAGCGTAGGTTTTTTAGGCGCCCTTTGTTAGAATGCGCATCTTCCTAAGTCAGGCCTTCGCGTTTCCTTATGACACTGATTGATTACATAATTTTAGGCATTATAGCGTTTTCGTCGTTGCTAAGCTTAAGAAAAGGATTTTCTAAAGAAGCGCTTTCTCTTGCCACTTGGATTTCAGCTTACATCATAGCTAAGTTGTTTAGCTTACCGTTGGCCACATTGCTAACGGATTTTGTTGACCCACCTTCTGCAAGACAGCCAGTAGCGTTCGCTGTTCTCTTTATATTGACACTTATTATTGGCGCTTTAATCAAAATGCTTTTCAAAGAGCTTGTTAGCGCAACAGGCCTTTCGACAATAGATCGTATTTTGGGCATGGTTTTTGGTGCGGCCCGTGGTCTTGTGCTTGTGGTTTTTTGTATTTCTATGCTTTCTCGTCTTACTGAGGTGCCTAGCGACCCTTGGTGGAAAGAATCAGCGGTCATTCCTCATTTGTTGTTAGTGGAAGAGTGGACCAATGATATGGGAAGTTTAGCGTGGCAAAAAGTAATGGCATTGAGTGGCGGCTGACCTAGACTGCTAATATAAGCAGATGTATTAGGTAGCCATAGCGTGTTTGAATGTATTTAGCTTTATTTAGTTTTTTTAACGGGGAGATAGGGTAAATCCATGTGCGGAATTGTCGGTATTGTTGGGTATTCCAATGTAAACCAAACGTTGTATGACGCGCTTACGGTTCTTCAGCATCGAGGTCAAGATGCGGCGGGAATAGTAACTTGTGATAATAGTAAGTTATATCTGCGTAAGAACAACGGTATGGTCAGAGATGTGTTTCGATCCAGCCATATGCAACGCTTGGTCGGTAATATGGGGATTGGTCATGTTCGCTACCCAACTGCGGGTAGCTCGTCATCAGCAGAAGCACAGCCGTTTTATGTGAACTCCCCTTATGGTATTACGCTTGCTCACAATGGCAACTTGACCAATGCCCTTGAAATAGGGGAAGACTTATTTAAGTCGGATCTTCGGCATATTAATACCAATTCAGACTCTGAAGTGTTGCTTAATATCTTTGCACATGAGCTTCAGGTACTAGGTAAGTTAAAGCCGTCGGAAGAAGATATTTTTACGGCTGTTTCTGCCGTTCATCATCGTTGTCGTGGGGCTTACGGTGTTGTTGCTATGATTACCGGTTATGGCATTGTTGGTTTTCGAGACCCTCATGGTATTCGTCCTGTATGCTTTGGTGAGCGCCAAACCGAAAAGGGTACGGAATACATGATTGCATCGGAAAGTGTCGCGCTGCAAGCCATGGGGTTTCAATTGGTTCGTGATATTGAGCCAGGCGAGGCGGTTTACATAAGCCAAGATGGTCAACTATTTACTCGACAGTGTGCTGCGACTCCTAAACATTCGCCGTGTATTTTTGAACATGTTTATTTGGCGCGGCCAGATTCCATCATGGATGGGATTTCGGTATATAAAGCTCGCCTAAGAATGGGTGATAAGCTTGCTGATAAGATTAAGCGAGTTTGGCCTGACCATGATATTGATGTGGTTGTGCCTATTCCAGATACTAGCCGTACGAGTGCATTGCAGTTAGCGAATACGTTGGGTGTTAAGTATCGAGAAGGCTTTATCAAAAATCGATATATTGGTCGTACCTTTATTATGCCGGGACAAAGCGAGCGTAAGAAATCGGTACGCCAGAAGCTCAATGCGATTGAGCTAGAGTTCCAGGGTAAAAATGTATTGCTGGTAGATGATTCAATTGTTAGAGGCACTACGTGTAGCCAGATTATTCAAATGGCTAGAGATGCAGGCGCCAATAAGGTTTATTTTGCATCGGCTGCCCCTGCTGTTCGTTATCCGAATGTATATGGTATAGATATGCCATCTGCTGAAGAGCTGATTGCACACGATAGTACTGTTGAAGAGATACAAGAAAAAATTGGAGCAGACTGGTTGGTTTACCAAGACCTTCAGGATCTAATTGATACTGCCAGAGAGGGTAACCCAGATATTGAGGAGTTTGACTGCTCAGTGTTTAATGGTAAATATGTAACAGGTGATATTGACGAGGACTATCTCAATCAGTTAGAGCAACGGCGCAATGATATGGCGAAGAGTGGAAAAACGGAAAACGTCGATGAGGAAGCTATCGATCTGCATAATCCACAGTAATGTTTTGTTTTAAAGGTTCATATGTCTAATACGATAAAAGATGTTGGGGCTGAACCAGCGCAAGCGGATGGTTATGGGTTTGATACCATCGCTATTCGCACAGGTCAGCTGCCAACGGATGAGGGTTCTCATGGGGAACCTATTTTTACGACATCCAGTTTTGTTTTTAAAGATGCTGCGCAAGCTGCTGCTCGATTTAGCGGCGATGAGCCAGGCAACATCTATTCGCGTTTTTCCAACCCGACAGTTAATGCGTTTGAAGAGCGCTTGGCGGCCATGGAAGGTGGCGAAAAAGCCGTGGCAACCGCATCAGGTATGGCGGCAATCTTAAGTACTATGATGGCTTTGCTGGAGTCCGGTGACGAGGTTGTTTCTTCTCGTAGTATCTTTGGAACAACCAATGTGTTGTTTGAAAAGTATCTGAAGAAGTTTGGTGTAAAGACAACATTTGTTGGTTTATCTGATATTGATCAGTGGGAATCAGCAATAACTGACAAAACCAAACTATTGTTTCTAGAAACACCGTCCAACCCTTTGTGTGAAATTGCTGATATTAAAGCACTGTCAACGCTGGCAAAAGCACGAGGTGTTCTGTTGGTAGTTGATAATTGCTTTTGTACGCCAGCATTGCAGAAACCATTGGCGTTAGGCGCAGATATTGTTGTTCACTCTGCCACCAAATACCTTGATGGTCAGGGGCGTTGTATAGGCGGGGCGGTTGTTGGTAGTAACGAATTGATGGCTGAAGTGTATGGTTTTTTGCGTAGTGCAGGCCCAACATTAAGCCCGTTCAATGCATGGGTTTTTCTGAAGGGGTTGGAGACATTGAGTCTCCGGATGAAAGCTCACAGTGCAAGCGCACTGCGGTTGGCAGATTGGCTACAAGGTCAACCTGGTGTTAAGCAAGTGTATTACGCAGGATTGCCGACACATCCTCAGCATCTGCTCGCGCGTGAGCAACAAGAAGCATTTGGTGGGATTGTATCGTTCGAGCTGGAAGGCGGCAGAAAAGCAGCCTGGAGCTTAATTGATGCAACACAGTTTCTTTCTATTACTGCCAACTTAGGGGATGCAAAGACCACAATCACGCATCCGGCGACTACGACTCATGGTCGTTTGAGTGATGAGGCAAAAGCCAGTGCAGGGATTACCGAAGGGTTGATTCGTGTAGCAGTAGGTTTGGAAGATGTTAATGATATAAAGGCTGACCTAGCGAAAGGGCTAAAAGCACTTTCCTGTTAATGTCTTTAAGATAACGTTTTTAAGGTAATGTCTTTAAGTTAGTGCCTTTCTGTTCGTACTATGATGATAAGTCTTTAGAAAGCCTCGTTCACTGCTAAGTGACCGGGGCTTTTTTGTGGAATGGACTATCTTGGCTGTAAGTCTCACTCAGTAACAAAAAAACTCGAATAGCAGGAACTCTTTAGCCATACTGAATATCTTAGTGACTATTCAAGCGATTAGGCTTGTGTAACCGTATTCAGAGGTGGGATGTGTCGAGTCAGTTGATTCAGAAGATAGTTCAGAGTGTTGGTGGCGTTCTTCTTGGAAAGGATCGGCAGGTCAAGCTTTGTGTTGCCTGTTTAATCGCTAAAGGTCACTTGTTGTTGGAGGATCTACCTGGCATGGGGAAAACAACACTTTCCCATGCATTGGCTGAAGCGCTTGGTATGAGTTACCAGCGAATCCAGTTTACCAGTGATATGCTGCCCTCTGATATTCTTGGAGTCAGTGTATTTAATGTGAATACCACTGAATTCGAATTTCGGAAAGGGCCTATTTTTTCTCAGCTGGTGTTGGCTGATGAGATTAACCGAGCCACTCCTAAAGCTCAGAGCGCATTGCTTGAGGCGATGGAGGAGAGGCAGGTTACGCTTGATGGGCACTCTTATACGTTGCCCGCGCCATTTTTTGTTATTGCAACTCAAAACCCCAGTGATCAGATGGGAACATTCCCTTTGCCTGAATCGCAAATGGATCGCTTTTTAATGCGGATTCATCTCGGTTATCCTGACCCATTAATAGAAAGAGAACTTATTACGGGCGTGGATAGAAGACGGTTAATAAAGGATATGAAGCCTGCTATCAATGCTGAGCAACTTTTTGAGTTACAGGAACAGGCCTCCAAAATTCATTTGTCAGATGCTGTGGTCGACTATATTCAGCGCTTGGTGGCGTTCTCTAGGCAGCCTTTATTGAATCAAGTCGGGTTATCACCAAGAGGGACTTTGGCTCTTGTTGCTGCCGCTAAAGCTTATGCATTGGTTGAGGGTCGATCGCACGTAGTGCCGGAAGATGTGCAAGCAGTGCTTGCTGCGGTAGCAGAGCATCGCATGCAAGGCAGCCAAGATATTACTGGGCATGCAGGTGCAAGCGTTATCCAACAAATGTTGTCTGATGTCGACGTGATTGATCGTTCGTTGTTGTAGGGTGTGTTTTTTATTTGCGGCGATGGTTTGCTTTCGCTTTTATTGGAATGATGGGTGATTTGTGTGGCTAATCCTTTTTCTGTAGTGCGAGAAAACATGAATGTTCGTTGGCAACGTTGGATACAACGTAGAGTGCCTAAAGCGTTACGCGTTGAACTGGATCAGCGCAAGGTGTTTATTTTTCCAACTCGTTACGGATTCTTTTTTTTGTTGACCGCCTTTTTGTTATTTATGGGTGGGGTTAATTATGAAAATAGTTTGATACTAAATCTTAGTTTTTTTCTTGTAAGCTTGTTTCTCGTTGCTATTCTGCAAACTTTTAAAAATTTATCTGGACTAGTGTTGGTCGCGGGAGAGACTAAGCCAGCGTTTAAAGGTCAAGATGCATGGTTTGAAATTTCATTTGAAAGAGAGTCGTCTCGACAACATGAATCTTTGCAAGTTACTTGGGAGGGGCAAGATTCAGAGTTGATCAACGTTATTGAACGAACAAAGCAGCCTGTTGGAATGTCATTGCGTGCAACCAAGAGAGGGCGATATAGCCCTGGACGCTTTAGGGTGCAAAGCACTTTCCCGTTGGGTTTGTTACGTACTTGGTCTTGGGTGCAGTTAGATATTGCAGCAATTGTTTATCCTATGCCAATTCGTTGTGAATATGTAGGAACTGAGGGTGATGGAAAAAAGGATGGCAATATCAAAATCCCCGCAGGACAAGATGAATTTGAATATTTAAGGCAGTACCGGGTTGGTGACTCATTGAAAAATGTAGCATGGAAAAAATATGCGAATAGCCAAAAGTTATTGTCCAAAGTTTTTCATGGTGTAGCAGGGGATACTTATTGGCTGCGATGGGGAGGCGTGTCGTCGACGGATATAGAAATGAAATTGTCGATGTTGTGTTACTGGGTTATTACTTATAGCCAGGAAGATCGAGTGTTTGGCTTGTCTTTGCCTTCTGGAGATATCGCTCCCGCTACTGGTCAAGATCATGAAAAGAGTTGTTTGCGAGCATTGGCGTTATATGGATTGGGTGGCCATGACGGGGTTGGTGACGCTCAATTATGAAGAAAAATACGGTATACCCCATTCCTAGGACGAGCCTTTTGTTGCTGTTGGTAACGGTAGGTCTTGCTATTGCGCCACATATGCTTCGATTGCCTTTATGGTTGCCGGTTGTTGCTGTTGCGAGTGTTGGGTGGCGTATTCAGGTGTATCGAGAGCGATGGGTTTTTCCTAGCCGCATTGTGCGTTTTTCTATGGTTGTCACTAGCATGGTGGCGATATTTTTGTTTTATGGAACGGTATTGGGGCCTGATGCTGGCGTTGCATTGCTGATTTTAGCGTACTTATTTAAGCTGTTGGAAATGTATAAGGAGCGCGATGCATTTCTAATTGTTATTTTGAGCTATTTTGTTATAGCGACAAACTATTTGTTTTCTACGTCGTTGTTATCTTCTTTGTATACCATGGTTGTTGTGTTGTTTGTTACTGCCTCACTTGTAGGCTTGAATCAAGCTGGTCGTGAGGTAAAGCCTAGGCGGACGTTGTTTGTCGCTACAAAACTGTTTGTTCAGGCTGTTCCTATAATGATTGTTCTGTTTGTCTTTGTTCCTAGGGTTAGCCCAATGTGGACATTAAATATTGATAATAGCCATGCAAAAACAGGGCTGAGTGATTCAGTCTCACCGGGTGATATATCAAACCTTTCAAAGTCTTCTGCTTTGGCTTTTACGGTCGAGTTTTTTGGTGAAAAGCCGCTTCAAAAAGACCTGTACTGGCGTGGTGTGGCTTATGTTGATTTTGATGGTAGAACGTGGCGTAGAGATAACCAGGATAACTACGGCACTGCTAAGCAGGTCATAAAAAATGATCTCGTTTTGAGGCCGGATGTATTCAAATATCATATCATTATGGAGCCGAACTATCGCTATTGGTTATTTGCGCTTCCATACTCAATATTAAATGAGAGAAATGTTAAACAAACAAAATCGTTAGTGTTAACGAGAAAAGAGCCTGTGGCATCGTTGGTGTCTTATGATGTTGTGAG
>CAJXXT010000131.1 GCA_913063495.1 uncultured Gammaproteobacteria bacterium
TCCTGTTGTTTGGCTAGTGCATTACCGAGGTTGTAGTGATTGTCTGCGGTATTACCGGTCTCGGTGTTCACGTGTTGTTTTAATGTATCTGAGCTGCCTTGGTAATCTTCATTTTTGTATTGCGCGCTTGCTTTCCATGCTGGATCGTTAAACAGTTGGGAAGCATTTTCTAGCTGCTTGTTTTGCCATGCTTGCTGCCCTTGTTGATCTTTTGTCGTCCATAGGTCATCCCACATGTTGGCTTCGGCTGATTGAGGAGTCGCGAGTAATAATGATGCTAACGTGGGAAGGATGAATAAGCTCAACCAACCTTTTCGGTAGCCCATTGCTGCTAGAGGGAGCAGTAACAATACCAAAAATAACCCGTGCTCATTCCAGGTATCAAAATCTCTATCAGTGTCTTTCATTTCATCATTTAGCAGTCGATTGGTATTTCCTAATAAGTAATTGATGTCTTCATCGTCACTACTTAGTGTGGAAAAACGTCCATTGAGCGCTTTGGCAGAAGCTTTAAGCCGCTGGGGGTTGAGCCTGGGTACAACAATGGCGCCACTTCGGTCTTTCACAAAAGAACCCTTGGATAACGGTATTGGTGCACCTTCAGTGGTACCGATGGCAAAAATAGAGACCGGTGTTAATGTTGGGTTAAGAAACTGATTAACCTTGCCAACAAAGTCTGCAGGTACATCGTCAGTGATTAGTAAAATTTGACCTTCGGTAATTCCTGCTTGTTGTAATAATTGCGCTGCTTTTTCTATCGCTGCAACGGGATCGCTACCCTTTATGGGCATTATTTCTGGAGATAGCGACGTGACCATGCTGAGTATTGTATGGGTATCATCAGTGAGAGGAGATACAACGTGGCTGGTACCAGCATAGGTAATTAGTCCAGTGAGACCTTCTTTGCTTTGATCTAGGATATCACTAAGTTTGTGCTGTGCTCGTGTGAGTCGTGATGGTTTGAGATCCTGTGAAAGCATGGATAATGATAAATCTAGAAGAATGACTTTAGCGTTAATTTTTTTCTGCACGGTTTGTGGCAGTTTTGACCATGTTGGGCCTGCAAGGGCGAAGCTTGTGATGATCCAGCAGATAAGCAGTAATATTAATGGGAACTTTCCTTGTTGTTTTACGGTCCCTTGCAATAAATGGGGGAGTAAATGGGGGGAGATAACGTGATGCCAGGAACCGTAGTTAGGTTTTCTTAACCACAGAAAAATAAAAAGCAGCACCGCTGGTATCAACGCCAGCAGAAACCAAGGGCGAATAAAGTGGAATAAGGTAATATGTGATAATACGGGTTCCACTAAGTGTTCTGCCTTGTTGTTTTTGTGTCAGGTTTGTTGTCCGTTAGTGTAGCGGAGTGCGTCTTGTGGAGCGCTGCAGTCTTTTGGTTCTTCCAGGCAGTTTGGATAATGGAATAGGCAGCCATGAGAAAGGTTAACGCCATGACTATTCCTAGAGGCCAATAATAAAGAGACTGAATGGGGCGAAATATTTCAGGGTCTGCTTCTGTTGGTTCTAAGTCATCCAGTAAGTCGTAAATGTGTCGTAACTCCTCGGTATTTCTGGCGCGGAAATACTGCCCGCCGGTTAACTCTGCAATTGAGCGTAGAGTATCTTCATCAAGGTCGATGGAAGGGTTGATACGTCGGGATCCAAAGCTGCTACCAAAAATACCGGGTGTTACCATTTCATCTGCACCAACACCGACGGTATATATTCTGAGTTGTTTTTCTGCAGCAAGTTTGGCTGCTTGCACTGGCGGGATTTCACCTGCGGTATTGGCACCATCGGTGAGTAAGATAAGAACTTTACTTTCTGCAGGTCGATCTTTTAGGCGTTTTAATGCGAGGCCGATGGCATCACCAATAGCAGTTTGGCGGCCAGCGATGCCAATTTGAGCTTCATTCAGCAATATGCGAAGTGTTTTTTTGTCAAAGGTGAGGGGTGTTTGTAAGTAGGCATTGCTACCAAAAAGAATGAGCCCCATACGATCTGTTTTACGTTCTTCAATAAATTCATGCAAAACGCTTTTTACTGCCTCTAGTCGATCAACTTGCTCGCCTTTTACCCGCAAATCCTGCTGACGCATACTGAGGGATACATCAACAGCCATCATTAGGTCTCTGGCTTCGGCCCGTATCACAACAGGCTCACCTATATAACGTGGCCCAGCTGCAGCAGTGAGTAGTAACAACCACATAAGGAAAAGAAAAAAACGATACTTAATTGTTTTTCTGTTGCCCTCCAGCAGTTTCTTATCGCTAAGTTCTTTAACATTGTTAAAAAAAGGCACGCGTAACACGGCTTGATCCGCGTTGGCTGCTTTGGGCAGCACCCATCTAAATAGCCATGGTAGGGGGAATAATATCCACACCCATATCCACTCAAATATGATCATGGTTGTTTAGTGATCCATTTTTTTGTGATTTCTATCAACTCATCAATAGGAGCAATGGGGTTTGGAGTGTAGAGGGTGTAGGTTAAGCTACGACCAGGGCCTTTGGAGAAGTCTTTTGTAACGCCGGTATTGTCTAAGAATGAAAGCCAAGCATCGCCGCTAAGGCCTGCCGTTTCATGACGTCCATAGTGGGTCATGCAGGTTTGTTTGAGTAAGCTATTGATAGCTTCCAGTGCCGCAAGATTGTCATTATCAGATTGAAATTGTTGTTTTATGTTAGCTAGAATTGATGTCGCTTCCACTTTGTATTGTTTTTTTCGGCGATGAATAAGAAGCCAGCGTATACCTAGGATGATAACAATAAGAAGAGAGCATACCAATAACCACCAGCCGTAAGCGGGTGGCCATTGCGAAATTGCTGGTGGTAAGTGAATGTCCGCTAATTGGCTTAATGGATCATTTGGGTTCAACGCTTTTTCCTTTTTCTGGACTTCATACCCAATGCTTCTGCTAGGGCGGTAGATACACTTTGCCCTGTGCTGATATCAATTGTTGGCACACCAATTTTGGTGAGTTGTTCTTTTACCCGTAGGTGTTGTTCGATGAAGCGAGTGCGAAAACGCTTTCGAAGGTCATGATTATTCGTGTTTAGCTTAATGTTGCGTTTACCATCGGTGAATCCGTAACTTCCGGTTGGGGGCAGGCGCTGTTCCATTGGGTCACTAATGTGTGCGGCGACCATATCGCTGTGTTTTGCAACGAGGGATAAATGTTGCAATGTGATGTCGTCAAAGCCTTGGAAATCACTAATGATAAAGACCAAGCTCCCAGGTTTTACTACTTGGTGTAGCCCTTCGATGGCTGTTGTGATGGATGACCGTGAGTGGCTAGTTTCAGGGTTATTGGCCGAAAGTGTTTGGTTAAACTGGATCAGTAAACGAAAGAGTTGCTGAATGCCGCGTTTACCTTCTTTGGGGCGAACTTCATGAACTTGGGTGTCGTTGAATAAAAACCCCCCAATTCTGTCGCCGTGATCTTTTGCAGCCCACGCTAAATAGGCTGCAGTTCGAGCAGCGACAACCGATTTAAAAGCATCTTTGGTGCCAAAAAACATTGATTGGCGTTGGTCTATGACCAAATATATGGGACGTTCTCGCTCTTCGTGATAAAGCTTTGTGTGGGTTTTTCCTGTACGAGCAGTGACACGCCAGTCAATGTGGCGAATGTCATCACCCGGGGCATACATACGAACTTCGTCAAAGTCGATACCTCGACCTCGAAAAGAGGAGCGGTGTGCTCCGGCCATTATCGCTAAGGACTTTTTCTTTCCCGATAAATCCAGTTTGGCATGGCTTGCTTGTAGTCCGATGAGTTCGTTCATGGAGACGTATACCCCCGTGTATTGGGCTAGGTCTTCACGTTCTTTAAGTACAAACTGCGTTGAGCCGTTAATGGAGGCTGGTGATGTCATGAGTCTGTTATCCTGCCATATTTCGTATTCTATCGGGTCTTGTCGTCTATAGAGTTGCTGTTTACGTTCTTCCCTTAAGGCGCAGCAACACGGTCCAATAGTTCATCAATAATATGGTCGGTAGTGACGCCTTTGGCTTCAGCCTCAAAGGTTAGACCTATGCGATGTCTAAGAACATCGTGAGCAATAGCCTGAACGTCTTCCGGGGTGACAAAATCACGCTCATTGAGCCACGCATGAGCTCGGGCACAAGCATCCAAACCAATAGTCCCACGTGGGCTTACGCCATATTCAATCCAACCGGCTAGATCATCTCCATAAGCCAGAGGGTTACGAGACGCCATGGTGAGTTGAACGATATATTCTTCAATAGAAGGAATCATGTGTAGGTTAAGAATGTCTTCCCTGGCACTGAATACTTGCTCTTGGGTTATATGGTGCTCAATACGATGCGTTGCTTCATCGGGGCGTTTATCACGAGAGGATAAGGCTTCCATACGAGCAAGCTGAAGAATTTTCTTCTCAGAATTGCTGTCAGGATATCCAATGGTGACATGCATTAAAAAGCGGTCTAGTTGTGCTTCTGGCAGTTGATAGGTGCCTTCTTGCTCAATAGGGTTTTGTGTTGCCATGACCATAAATAGGTCAGGTAAAGGGTGGCTATGTGCGCCAACGCTCACTTGTCGTTCGGCCATCGCCTCCAGCAATGCTGACTGAACCTTGGCGGGAGCTCGGTTGATTTCATCTGCAAGCACCAAATTATGGAAGATTGGGCCTTTTTGGAAGACAAAACTACTGTCCTGAGGTCGATAAATCTCTGTGCCGGTGACATCCGCCGGTAATAGATCTGGAGTAAATTGAATACGGTGAAAGTCGCCTTCAATACCTTGAGATAATGCATTGATTGCTTTGGTCTTAGCAAGGCCTGGTGCGCCCTCTACCAGTAAATGGCCGTTAGCCAGTAAAGCGATAAGTAGCCGATCTAATAGGTGTTCTTGGCCAATGATCTGCTCTGATAAATATTCCTTTAACGCTTGAATAGCGGCGCGATCAGACATGAATACTGCACTCCAACGGTCTATATCTTGTTGTTTTAGGTGTTGTTTTTAGGACTGATTATGCCTTGTCCTACGGTGAATTACTATATGGCCAAAGGTCTTTCTGTTAGTTCCCTAAAAGTACCCTAAATATTCAAAAATTCGTAGAGAGGGAGGGGGACATAAAAGAGGTTTTCCGAGTAATGGCAATAAGTTATACCAAAAAACGAGGGCGTGAACTAATATTTTCAGATGTGCGAATAAAATATCAAATAGATACAGGATGAGGTGTTGGGCATGGTTAATCTTTCATTAGGTGAAGATTACGAGGTGATATTAGGGAAATTGGCGGACAAGGTGCGTGAGCGTTTTGACCGCGCTGATAAGAGTCAGGCGGAGTCTGTCATTGATTTTTCTCGTTATTTCTATGCAGCAGCACCTTTGGATGAACTTGCCACAAAACGAATCGAAGATTTGTATGGCGCAACGGTTGCATTGTGGGATTTTATGCAACATCGAGCCCCCGATAAGCCCAAAATTCGTGTCTTTAATCCGAAATTTGAAGATCATGGTTGGCAAGGGACTCATACTATTGTTGAGATTTTAGCCCCCGATAGAGCCTTTGTTGTAGAGTCCATGATGATGGAGTTTACGCACCGGGACATTTCAATCCACTCCGTTACTAACGCGGCGTTTTGTGTGGCTCGTGATGAGAAGGGTAAGCTGGACGGTGTGACGTTTGCAGAATCCTCCGGTGCGTGCGTCAATGAATGCTTGATGCATATTGAGATTGACCGACAGAGTAATGAAGATACGATTCACAGCATTATTGAGGCGTTATATTCAGTGCTGGAAGAATTGGAACTCGCGGTATGTGACTTTCAATGTATGTTGGATCGTATTTCTGAAATCTCGACGGGGTTAAATTGCCCCGGCTCTGTAGCGGAATTGACACTGGATGAGGCCACGGCATTTTTAAAGTGGTTGGTCGATAATCACTTTACGTTCTTGGGTTTAAAAGAATATAGGGTGTTGGATCAAGGGGGGCAAAAAGCTCTAGAGGCTGTTGAAGGTTCTGCTAAGGGCATTTGTAAATTAAATTCTCATATTGATTTAATGGAAGACGATGGTGGACCCTTGTTACTGGCAGATCGATTATTGGTTTTTGCTAAGTCGGGAACAAAATCTCGATTACATCGTCCTGTATATATGGATTTTGTATCGATTCGCAAGTTCGATAAAAGTGGGCATGTGATTGGTGAATATCGTCTGTTGGGTTTGTATACCTCTCGGGTTTTTAATAATAGTCCCCGTGACTTTCCTATTATTGGGCGAAAGATAGAAGATGTATTACTAGGGTCAGGTTTGACGTCCAATAGTCATGACGGCAAACGACTCTTTCAAATCCTCGAAACATTTCCCCGTGAAGAGCTTTTTCAAACGTCCACGAAAGAATTGCTGGCGACTGCAGTAGGGATCCTTCAAATCCAAGAGCGCCGGCGTTTACGATTATTTGTACGCAAGGGGCAGTATGGACGGTTTATTTCTTGTCTGATTTATACTCCAAGGGAGGGTTTTTCAACAGCGCTACGGAAAAAGTTTCAGGAAGTTCTGTGTGAGTATGTTGATGCCCAAGACTTAGAGTTTAATACGTATTTTACGGAATCCACGTTGGCACGAGTCTATATTGTAATACGCGTCAATGAAGGTAGTGATATTGATATAGATGCCAGTGAGATTGAATCTCGGCTTGTTGACTTGGCTCGTTCGTGGGCAGACCGGTTGTATGAAACGCTTATTGAAAGCCATGGTGAAGAACGGGCTAGTGCGTTGCATTCCAAGTATATGGATGCTTTTTCTATTGCGTATAGAAATGACTTTTCAACACGAACAGCCGTTTCAGATATAGAGCATATGGAAACGTTAGGAGGCGATAGAGAACTTTCTGTATCGTTTTATCGGGCGTTAGAAGAAGATTCACACGCATTACGTTTTAAAATTTTCCGACTTGGTGGTGATATTCCGCTTTCTGACGTGTTACCTATGTTGGAAAATCTTGGCTTTCGTGTGTTAGGTGGGCGGCCGTATCATATACGAGAAAAAAACGGTGATCGGGTGTCCGTTTATGATTTTAGTGTACGTTATGGCGATAATAATACGGTTATTGAACTTGATAAGGTAAAGAAACAATTCCAAGAAGCATTTTATCAAATTTGGCATGGCGCTGCGGAGAATGATAGCTTTAATCGTTTGGTGTTGGCTGTAGGGTTAGGTTGGCGTTCGGTTGCAATGTTAAGAGCCTATGCTCGTTTCTTTAAACAATCGGGTTTTTCTTTTAGCCAACGTTATATTAAAGATGCACTGGTTAATCAGCCGAATATTGCCCGTTTATTGGTTGAGCTATTTAACGCCCGCTTTAGAGTGGACTCAGACGATAGTGATATCTATGAAGCAAATTTAACCGGCGATATTTTGGATGCCCTTGATAATGTCGAAAGTTTGGATGAGGATCGTATTCTACGACGTTATTTAGACATGTTAGCCGCTACATTACGTACCAACTTTTTTCAGTTGAATGAGCACGGAGAGTCGAAGGATTATATCTCGTTAAAGTTTGCACCAGCGATGATACCTGATTTACCTAAACCGTTACCGATGTTTGAGATTTTTGTTTATTCACCTCGAATTGAAGGTGTGCATTTACGAGGTGGCAAGGTTGCGCGAGGCGGGTTGCGCTGGTCAGATCGAATGGAAGATTACCGAACTGAGGTACTTGGGTTAGTGAAAGCCCAGCAAGTAAAAAATGCTGTGATCGTACCGGTCGGCGCAAAAGGAGGGTTTGTTGCTAAACAATTACCTAAAGGCGCTAGCAGAGAAGATACGATGGAGGAGGTTATCTATTGCTATCGTACCTTTATTAAAGGTTTGTTGGATATTACGGATAATTTGGTGGACGGTGCTGTTGTGCCGCCTAAAAATGTTGTTCGTAAAGATGAAGATGATACCTATTTGGTAGTGGCTGCAGATAAGGGCACCGCAACATTCTCTGATATAGCCAATGAAATAGCTAACGACTATGGCTTCTGGTTAGGAGATGCATTTGCATCCGGTGGCAGTGTTGGTTATGACCATAAAAAAATGGGAATTACTGCTCGCGGCGCATGGGTTTCTGTTCAGCGACATTTTCGAGAGATGGGACGAGACGTACAAACAGAACCCTTTACTGTTGTGGGTATAGGGGATATGTCGGGTGATGTATTTGGGAATGGTCTGCTGCGTTCTCGTTGTACAAAATTGGTAGCGGCATTTAACCACTTACATATTTTTATCGACCCGAATCCTGACCCAGAAAAAAGTTTTATAGAACGGGAGCGGTTGTTTGCTTTGCCTCGTTCTACTTGGGCTGATTATAGTTCAGAGCTAATCTCTAGTGGTGGCTCTATTATTCCCCGTACTGCTAAGTCCATTACCATTACCCAGCAAATGAAAGATCGTTTCTCAATCAAGGCGGATACGCTAACACCAACAGATCTTATTTCAGCATTACTTAAAGCACCTGTTGACCTGGTGTGGAATGGCGGCATTGGTACTTACGTTAAAAGTGGTGATGAATTACACGCTGATGCGGGTGATAAAGCCAACGATTCTTTGCGGATTAATGGTGCAGAAATGCGAGCGAAGGTTGTTGGGGAAGGGGGTAATCTTGGGTGGACCCAGCTAGGCCGGATTGAATACAGCTTGTCAGGAGGCTTGTCCAATACAGATTTCATAGATAATGCTGGAGGGGTTGATTGCTCAGATCATGAAGTTAATATCAAAATCCTGTTAAATGATGTTGTTGCCAATGGTGATATGACGGTTAAACAACGGAATTTATTGTTGATTGATATGACCGAGGAAGTATCAGACTTGGTATTGCAAAATAACTATCGTCAGGTGCAGTCGTTAAGTATCGCAAAAACAGAATCTGTATATCGGATGGGTGAGTATAAGCGTTATATTCATAGTTTGGTTGCAGAAGGACGGCTTGATCGGGAAATCGAATTCATCCCTAATGATGATGAGTTACATGATCGTATTGTTAATGGAAAAGGTTTGGTTAGGCCGGAACTGTCTACCTTGTTGTCTTATACAAAGGCAATCTTAAAGGAGGTGTTGGCAGATTCTGACGTACCCAAAGATCCTTATATTAGCCAAGAGATTGAAACGGCATTTCCCAAAATTTTAACACAAGAATATAAAACTCAAGTTTATGAGCACAAATTGCGCGATCAAATCATTGCAACCCAGGTTGCCAATAGTATGGTCAATTACATGGGCATTACATTTGTTCACCGAATGAAAGATGCCGCGGGTTCTGATATTCCCGACATTGCGATGGCATTTATTGCTGCTCGTGATGTATTTGGTTTGGAGTTGTGGTGGCAACAAATTGAAGCCCTAGATCACAAGGTTAATGCAGAGCATCAAATGGAAATGATGCGTATGTTGATACGTTTGATTCGACGAGCGACGCGTTGGTTTTTAAGAAATAACCGTTGCGGCGTCAATGTTACAGAGGTGATAAAGCGTTTTCAGCCAGGGGTGAAAATGATCGCTGAAAGTCTACCATCTGTGTTACGAGGGCCTCGTCGAGAAACCTGGGAAAAGCGACACAATCAATTTGTGGAGGAGGGAGTGCCATCAGCATTGGCAACATTTATAGCGGGTGCAGACAGTATGCTGCCTGTGTTGGGTATTATCCAGGCGGCAGAAATTACGAATAAACCTATTCCCGAAGTAGCGGCGACATATTTTGCTATTGGCACTCAGTTAGATTTGTTCTGGTTTACTGAAGAGATTAATCAGCTAGCTGTCGAAAATCACTGGCAAGCCTTGGCACGAGAAGCCTACCGAGATGATTTAGATTGGCAACAACGAACGTTAACCGTCGGAGTGCTAAACTTATCGGTTAAAGCGCATTCTGTAGAAGAAAGAATGGATAAGTGGATGGAGCAGCACGAGACATTGATTGGCCGTTGGAAGACGATGGTGGCAGAATTCAAAGCGACTGATGTAAAAGAATTCTCGATGTATGGCGTTGCGCTAAGGGAGTTAATGGATATTGCACAAACCACATTACACGTGGAAGATTCGTGTTGAGGGGGGTGTAACACACCCTGGGTTCAGATATGTCTCATTTGATCGTGCCGCTGCACATTAGCCATGATGATTATTTGTCGTGGTACAACGGCTCAGTTAAGGTGGTCGCTGCAGAAACCATTGATGGCAAAACGGTGCACTTCCCCGCAAATATTTTGCGCCCTTTTGTTACTCACGATGGGGTGCAGGGTACCTTCGCCATTTATTTTGATGAGAATAATAAGTTTAAAGATATAAAGCGGCTGGGTTAGTGGCGATTCAAAGATAGAAGCGACTTGTTAAAGCAGGTTAATTAACTGCATTGCGCCGTTTGTAAGAGATATCCGGCTCCTTGTAGGATATCTCTTACAGGGAGTGGTGAGAATCGACTCAGCGGATACAAAACTGAAAATAATGCCACCTTTTATGTATGACCATTCCAACAGTGAGTGATATTTAGGCGTTATCTCTGGTAGTGGTCGCATATTATTTGTTAGACTCCCGTCCACAAAACTGGAACGTACTCGTTTCGTTGCTGTCAGCATACGAATCAGCTACTCACAAGGACTAGTGGGCCTAATCATCCCTCCGTAGTTTGTTTGAGTTTATTACTCTCTTTTCGAGAGTGATCTGTTGTTGTGTGTGCAATTTGATTGTGTCACAACCAATAGGGATAACAGACCCTTAGCAGTCATACAGAATGATACTCTGATTATGAGCGGCATGGCTAAATATCAGGGGGCTATTAAACGAGCCCCTAGAAAAGAATCAAATGGAGATTAATGAAATGTTATTAAGAATTATTGTGATTTCAATTGTAATGGTTATTAGTGCTGGCTGTAGTTCTAGCAAAATAATCACTGGTGACCCAGCGACCGCAAAAATGGTGCTTTTACCACCTTCTTATTCAGAAGGGACAAATGTAAATGTAGTAAACGAATGCCTAATGCTTCAAGAAGTGAAATCTTCATTTCTAACATATTCGAATTCTTACTCTGCAAATAGCGTGGCATCTAATGAAGCTAGCAAAATTCGCACAGATCAGTTTTCCATAATGCTTCAGTTTGAAAATGTAGCGTCAAACGCATTTTCGATACACTCGTTTAGACCTATTTCTGAAGCGACTTTGGTTGTATCGATCATGAAAAACGGCGAGCTGGTTGACAAGGTTTCTAAGAATATAAATTCAAAAATGGCGTTTACAGCATGTGGGCGTCTAGAGAAAATCGCTAAAACTAGCGGTAAGTATGCAGCAAAATGGCTTAGAAAAAAGGGCTATTAGATTCCAATAGAGTGGTTAGGTTAACTCTATGTAGCTATATGGCACGTCGAACGTTGATTCATTAATGGGGCAGCCATCTAGGTGGCTCTGTATCGCCCGAAGCGGATATAAGCGAATTTAGTCAATCTTACAATTTTGACGACAACAGGGCATTGGATAAAGCGCTTGGAGTTGGTTGATTTCGACATGTATTAACTCTTTTATATGCTGCAGAAGTCGGGCGCTTAGGCTGGCTTAGTAAACAAAAGGTAGAAAGTAGTTATGAATCGAATAGTTGTATTAGCAGCAATGCTTTTATGTTTGATCAGTTGCGGTGGTAGTGGTGGGGGTTCTAACTCTGCAGATGGCAGCTCTGTCGATAGAAGTAAAGTTAGCGAAATCACGGAGACCTTAAACCAACCAGGTAGTGATGATTCTTTAGACGGCTCATGGTTATATGTAGGAGAATCCTCTGAGACTTCAAGTCAAGATGTGGATTCTGGGATGTATAGCGGTGTATGGTTCGAGAGTTATAATATCATTGATAATGGCGACACGGTAGATATAACAGGCTGTAACGGTTATGTAGGCCCTAAGTTGTATTTAGAAAGTGGGGGCAATGTAACCCTTTCTTGGGGAGCAGAGGAATACGAGGGTGTTAACAGAAATAATGCTTTGTTAGAGTTTGATACTAAAGAGTTTGATGTTGTGGAAGATGGCGTGCAGTACTTTGTTCAATCAACATTTTCTTTAGTGAAATTATCTAACATAATTAGCGATTCTATTGGGATTTTAAAAGTTGATGATGCAACGATAGAAATTAGTTGTATCTGGTATGCAAATATGTCGGAAATTGATTCTAACGGTGATCGCCAACCATGGTACCAAGCTGTTTTTAAAAGTGTTGAAGGTGAGTATTTTTATTTCTTAACCGAAGATATATTCACAATGAATTTTAGTGGCAAAGTTATATCTATTACTTTTGAGGATGGCGGTGAAGGATCGTTTTCTTTTTACTAATAATGGTGCATCCGAAAATGGCAGTGTCTCGCCCTATGTTGTCATTCGCAAAATAGCAGTAACACACATCTGAGACCCTGTCGGCGTAAAAACAAGTACAAGTGAAGGAAAGAAAAATGAATGACATGTACGCACCCTCAAAAAGTGAGGGAAGTTACTCTGAAAGCTCAGTAAAGCCCGCGAACAAATTCGTAGCATTCATTATCGGTATGTTACTTGGCGGTTTTGCGTTTCTGTATGCGGGAAATTACAAGCTTGCAATGTTGTATATGCTT
Organism: uncultured Gammaproteobacteria bacterium; assembly: GCA_913063495.1. Taxonomy (GTDB): domain Bacteria; phylum Pseudomonadota; class Gammaproteobacteria; order Pseudomonadales; family Ketobacteraceae; genus 42-54-T18. The sequence goes on from CAJXXT010000131.1 coordinate 12,590, forward strand.
TTGGGTGTTCTTTGGATTTCGGGATTCTATGCGGACAGCTTGATCTTTCTTAGTCAAAATGATTTTTATCAATATTTGAATATAGTGTTTGGCCTTTGGTGCGCCGTACATGCTTGTTTTATTATAAATAACGATAAGTCTGGCAAGAGAGCCTGGTATAGCAGATGGTATGGGCTTTCCTCCATTGTTGCCATTATCATAGTTCCAATGTTTATTGTTAGAGTTTTTTTCTTTGAGCCGTTTAATATCCCTTCTGGGTCAATGATACCGACCTTGCCTGTGGGGTCACAGGTCATAGTCCAGAAAAATGGGTACGGAAACTACAGATACGGTAGTGTTGGTATTTTGAAAACTAAACCGTCACGGTTCCCTGAACGTGGTGAAGTGATAGTGTTTCAATATCCGGAAAACAACGATGTGCTTTATATACAGCGGGTAATCGGTGGGCCGGGAGATACCGTAGAGTATAAAAATAAGCAGTACTTTCTTAACGGAAAAGGAATATCCAAAACACTTGTTAACATGAATGACGAGTTTGCTATTTATCGAGAGGTCTTAGATAAAGAGGAATATGAAACTAAGATTTGGCTTAGAAGAAAAGCCCGTGAGGAAAAGGAGTGGTCTATACCAGAGGGGTACTATTTTGTGTCTGGAGACAATAGGGATAATTCGCGTGACAGTAGAGCCTGGGGCCTTGTCCCGGAGGAAAATGTAGTTGGTCGGTTGTTTCACGTGTTTTATTAGCTTTAGCCTGCCATGTTCGTTACGCCCTGCAGTAATTTGTGCGTTTAACGAATGACCGCTTCGTGGAAGGAGCCGCCTGTCACAATCTAATTTGCACATTAATCTCGTTTGTTGATGTTTTGTTCATTTATACTTTCTCAATCCTTTCGCTTATCTTGTCTTTATCTGTAAGGCTCAGATCACATGTTCAGCATTCAGCGTAGGTTCAGTTTGGAGTGGCTATTGTATGTGTCGTGTTTTATCGTATTCAAAAAACCATTAAGAAAAGGATATTTTTATGTTTAAGAACGTTACTGTTTTTGTGTTTCTTTGCCATCTCTTGTTATCGGGTTGTTCCACTAATTCAGGGAGAGTATTCTCGTTAAAAGATAATATTTACCCATTTGAGAGAGCAGCTCTAGCAAACAAGGTTTCTTCAAAAACGGTGCGATTCAAAGACGGATACGTGGCGAATGAAGTGTTGTACGCATCTTACATGAAAAGTATCGTGCATTCTGTAGAGGCGTCATATCGAATGAAGGGGTTACCGGAGCCTAAGATACAGCATGACGGCTTTAGTAATACGGTCAATTTTTTGTTAAAAAACGCAAAGGAGAAAAACACTCGCAGTGAGCGTAGTTCAATTCGGGTAACACCAAAGGGCGGCGCGATAGAGATAGGCTTTATTAGCGGTGAATACCATGGGAATAGAAAAGGCGAGGCGATACAGAAAGCCATATTTCCTATTACTCAGGATAAGAAGAATGGATATGTTTATTTTACCATCAATTATCCAGCGAATTACGTTCATCGAAAAGGCAATATAGGTAGTCAACCTGCAGTGTTACCACTATTTGCAAAGCATGAAATTGATGATGCATTTGAGTATGCTTTTAAATCAATAAAGATTGAAAAAATCGGTTATCGTAAGGACACAACATTTTCTGGAGAATTTACCAGTAAATATCCCGATGACTCTGTCTATGCAAATTTTAAGCGTCGGCTAAAACGCGGTACGAATGAAAAGCATATTCAGAAGGATGGGTATTTGAAACGTACTATTGATGGGTTTGATACGTCGATTGGAATAGCGGTTTTCCCATACAGAAATGGGAGCAAAGTAACTTACAAAGCTCATATGAATCGAGAATTTTATCTCACGCCCAATGGCAAGAACACCTATAAGCGTTTCCCTGTAAAAGCGAAAGTGGAGTCGGTTCTACTCGCTATTGCGAATGAGTAATTTGGCATAGACAGAGCTTTGAGTTGCTTTGATGATATCCATTTTTATACCAGCCTTTGTTTTCAAGTGCGAGGCAAAGGCTGGTGTTAGAGTGTAAAGGGATGTTCGATTACTAAACGATTGAAGGTATTGTATTTAGGGAGGGAGTTATGTTTAAGGATGCCAATGTATTAACAACGCTAATATTGTTAGGTTTTCCTACGATATCAATAATGCTAGCCCTTCTTTGGATGTACTTTAACCCTTAAAGCTGCCGAGAGGATGTTTTGCTGTAGAGCACAAACCCGCAGTCGCCCTTCTTTTTAAATAAAACGCTAGATGTGATGGTTTCGTGTATAATTCGCGCCAATTCATCTGTGCCGCTCGTGTAACTGACACAGAGTCACCTATTTCCACTCTTCAATATGGTTGTCTAAAGCATTGTAACTTGTGCGAGGCACCGGGAATCTGATCCAATGTTGTATTCAATGGCCCGCAAGGCGCTATTCTGCTTGTCCCCCGAAACAGCTCATTATGTATCGCTTGATGCGATTTCAGCCGCGGGTCGCCTTAATGTAACGTCAACACTTTTTCCGCCAGTGTATGCACCGGTAGAGGTGATGGGGTTGACCTTTGCCAATTCAGTCGGGTTGGCGGCAGGGCTTGATAAAGATGGTGATCATATTGATGGGTTGGCGGCGTTAGGGTTTGGTTTTATTGAAATTGGAACGGTGACACCAAGGCCTCAGCCTGGTAACCCTTCGCCACGATTGTTTCGTATTCCAGAAAAACAAGCGATCATTAACCGAATGGGTTTTAACAACAAAGGTATTGATCACCTTGTACGCCAAGTGAAAAAGAGTAAGTACAGCGGTATATTGGGTATCAATATAGGTAAGAACTTCGATACCCCGGTTGAAAATGCGCTGGATGATTATCTTATTTGTCTACGAAAAGCTTACCCATTGGCCAGTTATATCGTGATTAATATTTCATCCCCGAATACACCAGGGCTACGTAAGTTGCAATACGGAGAATCGCTCGATCATTTGTTGAGTAATTTGAAGAAAGAGCAGCAAAAACTCGAAGTTGAACATGGTAAAAAAGTGCCATTAGCGGTGAAAATTGCCCCTGACCTTGAGAACGATGAAGTTGAAATGATCGCTAAACAGCTTATTGAGAACAATATTGACGCTGTTATCGCTACTAACACTACGTTGGGTAGAGAAGGGGTGTCTCACCTATCTCATGGTAATGAACAAGGGGGGCTAAGTGGGGCTCCGGTGAAAGCAAAATCGACGGCAGTGATAAAAGAACTGGCAAAACATTTAGACGGGAAATTACCGATTATTGGCGTGGGTGGTATTACCACGGCAAACGACGCGCAGGAAAAAATTGACGCTGGGGCTAGCTTGGTACAAATCTATACGGGGTTTATCTATGAAGGGCCAGATTTGATTCGTCAATCTGCTAAACGTTTGGCTAGGCATTCGTAAATAATATGAAGTGGGCTTAAGTATGCTGTGGGCGTAAACTGAAAAGGGCAACTTCGCCTGAAGTTGCCCTGTATTTCAGGCTCGAAGCCCTAGGAATGACAATACGCCATTCGTTATATAGTTTGCCGTGGGCTTCATTCTATCCTCTAATAGAACGAACGCTTGCCCTATTCGGTTTAATCGAGTCCCGTGTACCAATCAAGCCACGAAGGGGGAAAGGTAGTACGGGCGAAAATCGCTGAAATCTGAATTATCCGATATTTGCAATTTTATGAATACCGGAGACGCCGGTAAAGCCTTGCCATTGGTCGGTTCGCCCGTCGCGCCAACCATTTAACCAAAATTGTCGAGTTGTAACATCTGTGTATGGGCATTGTTCTTTTGACTTTCCCTGTAG
>CAJXXT010000132.1 GCA_913063495.1 uncultured Gammaproteobacteria bacterium
AATAAAAAATCATTACTTACCTTAGCAGCAGACAAACTAGCGGCAAAAATAGCCTTACAAAAACTCAATATTCCTGTGCCAGACACATTAGCATCTTGCGCCGAACACAGAGAAATTGAACAAATGATGCTAATGATACAAGGCTTATCACGCTTTGTTATCAAACCCAATAAAGGATCCCAAGGAAACGGTATTCTTGTCATCATTGATAAAGAGAATGATCTATATGTTAGTGCATCAGGTAAAAAATGGAACAAACCCGCCATCAGACAACATCTCAATGAAATACTATCAGGTATCTATTCACAAGATGGTGATACTGACACTGCTTATATCGAACCTCTTATTCAACAACATACATCACTTCAATGTTTGGCGCCTTACGGACTAAGTGATATTCGCATTGTAGCCGGCAAAGGAAAACTTATCAGCGCCATGTTACGTATGCCAACAAAACGTTCATCCGGCAAAGCCAATCTTCATCAAGGCGCAGTAGGTGTCGCAATTGATTTAGATACGGGCATCACGACACGATGTTCCATCAAAGGTCAGAGCATTACCCACCACCCAGACAATGGAGCATGCCTCGTCGGGGTTAGCATCCCCTTTTGGAATGAAATAACTACCATGGCAGAAGATAGCTATCGCGCCATTCCCCTCGGGTATCTAGGCGTTGATGTTTGTTTAGACAAAGACAAAGGACCTCTCATCTTAGAAGTAAACGGGCGACCAGGGTTAGAAATTCAAAATGTACACAACAGAGGTTTTGGAAATGAATTATCTTCATCCATTAATGCGTCTTAACAGCATCTTTTCTAAAACAGGTATACCCCTTGTTGTGATTGCTAGCATTTTCACGCTTTGTATCGTATTGCTAGAGTTATCCCTTACCAAAGGTAGCAACAATAACAAAACCATTTCACTTTCGATAAGCCAAGAAGATGAGTATGAAAGTAACCACGACCAAATCAGTGATTTTCAATTTAATACCTCAGACACATCGGATACATCAAAGAATCCCTATATAGGTCTCATCATCGATGGAATTAATCATCAAAAATTTAACAACAACATACTAACAACACTAACATCGATTGGTATTCCTGATGAGAATTTATCGGCATCCTACATTACATATTTCTACCTACTTATCAAGAATAAATCTTATGGGGTCGTCATTGATCTATTAGAAAAAAACAACGTAGATCAGCGTTTACGCACAAGAACACAATTTTACTATGCATTAGCATTATCTAGAAAATCATTATATGAAGAGTCATTACTACAATATAAAGCACTCATAGATAGTAATAGAAATCACCAATCTGCCACATTAAACTCCGCAATTCTTCTTCAAAAATTAAAACGCTATGATGAAGCAATCCAACTTTTTTCTCAATCGTCAGAAATCACCAGTGGCATTCGAAAAGCAAAATCCTTAGCAGGTATCGCTCACTGCAAAAAACTACTGGGTAATATCTCAGAAGCAATCACATTTTATCAAAAATCTATCGAATATCGTCCAGCAGATAAGGTGACATGGCGACTATTAGCCGATGTAATGGCCGTCTCTGATGAATCATTTAGGTCCGTAATTGGCACCTACAACAAATCTATTTCTCTTGACAACAAATACACCAAAGCAATCGAAAATAAAGCACAATACCAACTACAAAATCTCGATTTTTACGGTGCATTAGAAACATTAAAAACTAGCAACAAGAATAGTGAAGCATCCTTTGAAACACAGATAACAAGAGCTTGGATATATCTAGAGCTCGGAAAAACGTCAAAAGGTTTACGAGCCCTTAAACACCTAAAAAATTATACAGATATCAGCAACAATAGTATAAAGGGTACCAATAACGCTAAAATCCTTAATCACCTAAAAAGTTTATTAAGTAAAGATTATCAACAATTCAGTAATAAGAATTGGAATACACTATCACCTGAAATACTTTACCTACTGGCACTTTCCAATAGTAAACGCCACAAATATAGCCTTGCAATAAAACAACTTAATGTATTACAGCAACAACCTACATTATCAGCTAGGGCAAGCATCGCAAAAGCTCGAATGTATAAGATGAGAAAACGCTATGACGATGCAATCAATACCTACCAAACATTACTTTCTAACTACCCACATTCCAGTACGCTATGGTATGAATCATCGAAACTTCAATTTAAACGACACAATGCTCAACGTGCACTAACACAAATACAACACGCCCTTGATATACAACCCAACAACAAATGGTACCAACTGATCCAATCAGATTACTTTATGGTCCTTAAGGATCATGACAAAGCAGTTGCCGTATTACTATCAACACACGATCAATACCCACGATCAATCAAAACCCTACGCCGACTCGCAGATGCCCTTATTATTACTAATAATCAATCACTTGCTGAAGACACATTGGATAAAATCCGAGAAATTAACCCCGATGATATTACAACACTCATGTTACTGGCAAAAACACAGTATCAACGAGAGCGCTATACTTACGCAGAAGAAACGCTAAACAATCTCTTACAAATTCAACAAAACAACCTTGCTGCCCGATTCCTACTTGCCAATATTTCACTAGAACAGGGTTATATTAAGAAGTCACTGACACATCTGCAAAAATTGCTTAAGTTGGAGAAAACTTATCAACCCGCACTAACACTTCGGAACAAGATAATTCAAAGCTACCATCTTAAGAATACGTCAGGACAAGAGCAATTACTTATACGACACGGATCCAAAGGGCAACATGTCCGACCATCATAATCGATATTCGAACAACCCCAAATTAATTCCACTGAAAAAAAATATTATGAAAAAAGTCACAGCACTGTATTTAGGTTTTCTATTGCTCATGATGGCATTGAGTAATAACGGATATTCCTTAACGTTGAACAGCAATATATCCGGTGGTTACGATAGCAACCCATCAACACTTGCTGACAAGTTTAACCCTGAAGCTTCGACCTTTATACGTATCAGGGCAGTCATCAATCAAAAAATATCATCCAATATAAAAGCCAAAATCAGTGTAAATAGCAGGCAGTATAATAGCGATGGTGAAAATGCCGATACCAATCGAAGTAAGCTTTCCCTAAAATACAAAGATACGATAGGGAAGAAAATGAGAAGTAAGTTAATCCTTTCCGCTAACATTGGTACTTTTGATAAAACCTACGTAAGCCATACAACAGGAAACATTGGCACATTCAGTGAACAGGATATTTCCGATCGATACGATTATCAATGGTGGTCTACTTCAGCGTCACTATCCAAAAAAATTACTAAACGCCTAACCGCAAATTTCGGATCTGAGATACTCCTCAGAGACTATGAAGATTACGACATTGCCGGATTGAGTAATTTTGATTATCGACAACTCACGTTTTCCACACGCTGGCATTATCGATTTTCTAAAGCTCATCGAAGTATACTTAATATGGGTTTATCCAAAAGAGAATACGATGACAAAAGAGAACTTACGCTAACAGGGGCCACAATTGAAAACTCTGATTTAATGTATACTCACCAAAAATTATCGTTATCACATCGCTACAAAGTCACCCGACATTTGACGCTAGAAGGTACAGCATCCTATTTTAGCCAACAAGATAGTGGTCAAGGGTACTACGATTATATCCGTTTAGCATCCCAATTAGCGATACGCTATAGAGTGTTGCCGTTAAGTAATATCCAATTAAAAATTGATTATCGTAGAGATGACTACGAACGCGCCAATGCTCAAAATAATAATACCCAGGATGAAGAAGATACACTTTCAACAAGAGAAGGACGTACTGTTAGTTTACGCTTTGAAAGTAAATTCCCTTTTAAAGCGTTATTAGGTAAACGTCCAACAAAATCATACCCGACCTTATATGCTCAATGGCAGAACAAAAGTATCGAGGCAAACGACGCAAACTACACCTATGATCGCCAACAAGTACAGGCAGGCATTCTATTTCATTTCTGATACTGAATAATAACCATTATTGATAAGAAATCCACACCGCCACGGCAACAATAGACATACGTAAAAAATACTCCAGCGTTGCTGATACACTAAAATCCACCATAGCTTTTTTCATTTCAGAATCGATTTTTCGTTTCACCCAACGGTCAGACAACCATTCTGTTGTTGATGCCATAGCGCCCACCCACATGCCCCATGACGTATCCGTTATCGGGGAGCCTTTTACTCGCCTCAATACAGACTTAAAGCTATTATACAACCGCATTTTTTTAAGATGGGACACCACCACATGGGTAGATCGTACCTGCTCGTTTGTTTTTGAAATCGTATATCCAATCAGAACGATCAAACCGACCCCCACATACGCCACTAGAAATGGCGCAACACCAGAGGCCTTACTTATCGATATATCTGTAAGCCCGATACCCAGCATCAATACCGTTAAGTATGCACCACAGGAACTCAGCCATAATGACAACATTAAGCTGTTTTCTCGTAAATGACTCCACTGCCAATATTCCCTTAGAAATTGACGAATATCATTTAACGTTCCTGCTTTTACAATCACCTGTAGACAACGCAACAAAGCGGTAACTTGAATAACGATCAACAAAAAAAATATCCACGTTATGCTCGTCAACAACTGAATCGACAATGCGACCTGCATAAATGAATACAATAAATCCTGCAATTTCACCATCATCTATTTAGCGGTATTTTAGGGCTCCAACTCAACCACTTATCTTTCGATTCTGAGTGAAGCGTAAAGCGTGATTGTTGTAATGCCGGTTTTCCCATCTCCTTCCTATTAGGTGTCGCAAAGCCAATACCTCCTTCAAGAATTGACTCAAACGAATCCGTACGAAGAGATGCCCCACCAAATAGTTTGAAGTTGACATCAATACCACTTGTGTTCCAAAACTTAGTATTCTGTCTCACCAATGGCTGATACATTTCTTCGATATTAACGTAAATACGCACATGATCTGCATTATTTGCCAATTCTATACCGGTTACCATTCCTACGGGAACCTGTCTGTAAAAGACGGTAACTCCCGCCTTTATTGATTGGGTAAATGCCGAAAGTAACACTATATTCAAGCCCGTCTCTTCTTGCTTCTGCGTTGGCGCCTTATCCAGTAAATCAAATTCATATTGGCGATTATCGATGCTATCTCCAGGTTTCACCGTAATATACTGTCCAGAAATGAGCGTTTCCAAATTCGCAGTCTGCGCTAAACCCAATTTAGGTTTTACTATCCAAAAATAACTACCTTCTACCGCAAGCGCACGAGCATCCGGATTTAATACCGCTTTCACTACTACCCGTTTCATATCAACACCTAGCTGTATTTTTTTGACTGTGCCAACATTAATACCCTGAAAACGAACCTCGGTTCCTTCTTTTAATCCATCTCCAGAAGCTACGTTAAAAGTAATCGGTATTCCTTCCTCTTTTGCTTCATCTATACCATCAAATAGACGATAAGAATGGCCATTTTTTGCTTTTGGGGATTTTCCCATTGGTGTATAAAATGACAAACCGCCCTTCAACACCGTTGCAAGTGTTTCTGTTTGAATATCAATCCCCTTCAAACCACCTTTAACCCGTACACCACTAGCATTCCAAAAACGGCTCGATTTTTTTACCAGATGAGCATATTGCTGCTTAATATGTACCTGCACTTCTATGTGTTTGCCATCTTGTAACAGGGTATAAGATTGCACTTCACCTACCTGAACCTTACGATACAAGATCGGAGATCCATGACTTATAGATGGAAGCGAGTCACTAACAACTTTGATATGTAACCCCGGCACACTATAGTCCATTTTTGGTGCCTGCTTTAACGCAGTAAATGCATATTGGGGTTTTCCTTGTCCAGCTATAACCTCAATATAATTACCTGAGATAATTGTTTCTAACCCAGAAATTCCTGAAAGAGATAATTCAGGTTTTACTAACCAAAATTTCGAATCATCAACAAGCAGAAACTCAAAGTCAGGATCCACAATGACTGTCGTTAAGGCGCCACCGCCGTTCTCTACATAATCCACACGGCGAATACTTCCCACTTTAAATCCGTTGTAGCGAATTTCTGTATTTTCAGCCACCAACCCTTTTGCATGTTCAAACATAATGGTTGCAGTGATGCCCGCACTCGCACGTTTGTAGTCATCATAAAGGTGATATTCATCATTATTTACCGCTTTCGTTTTTTCACCATTACGTGGATTGTGAAAAGCAATACCTCCCGCAACAATTGAGGCCAATGAATCCGTTCTAATCTCAAAACCTGATAGATCACCCGATGCATAAACACCACTACTATTCCAAAAACGAGACCCACTTTTTACTAAATGGCTAAATTTCGGCTTTATAAACACATCTACAACAACACGATCGCCCTGGAGTTGATAATCCTGAACACTACCAACGTTGATTTTTTTATACGCTACCGGTGATCCAACACTCAATGAACCCAAATCATTTGCGGTTAATCTAATATGCAAACCTGGTGCATTTTCATTTGGAGGGGGAGGGCCGTCTAATGCCGTAAACTCCCGAGTCTTTTCTCCTTTTACCGGGTTCACGCCAATATAATTACCTGACACCAGTGTTTCTAATCCTCTAATCCCGGAAACACCTATTTCAGGTCGTACTAACCAGAATTCTGTTTCTGTACTTAGATAATTATCAAAACGATTATCCATTTCAAGGGATACCAGAACACTGTCACCATCATCCGCTAGTGCTAAATCGCTGACAACACCTGCCGATAGCCCCTTATAACGAACTTCTGTTTTCCCCACATTAATTCCTTCGCCATCAGGAAAATGAATAGTAATATTAGTGGGTTTTTCTTCATACTGTTGATAGGCCATCCAGCCACCAATCAGTAGAGCGACTAGCGGTACTAACCAAATAAATGAAAAACCTTCGCTTTCAATGATTAACGGATCATCGATAGTGGAAGGACGCTCTATTTCACGAGATTCTGTTGTACCACTATCATCATCGTCTGAATCCGATACGGAATCATTGTTTGTATCATTGTTCATAAATTGGTGCTCGTAAATCCCAAATAAGTCTTGGATCAAAAGTTTTCGCTGCAAACATTGTTGCTACCACCACCGAAGCAAATGCCGTAGCACCAGCACCCGCTGTTATTGACGCGATAGAGCCAAGGTCAACCAGTGTCACTAGAATAGATATCATAAATAAATCCAACATAGACCATCGCCCAATGAACTCAATCATTCGATAAAGAGTTGTACATTGACGAGCACTGATCGGCAATTTCCACTGCACCACAACAAGCAACACCACCAGTCCTACCAACTTCACAACGGGCACAAATACACTCGCAATAAACACAACAAAAGCAATAGGGTACATACCTGCTTCGACCAAATGCAGCACTCCAGACATAATGGTGTCTGGTGAACCACTGCCTAAATAGATTACCTCCATAACAGGAAGCATATTGGCCGGAATCAACAAAATTAATCCCGTCAGTAACCAAGCCCAGGTCCTAGATAACGATTTGGATTTTCTAACCGTCACAACACTATGACAACAGGGACAACGCTGAACTTGTCTCTTCGTTACTTCAGCCACACGAACAAGACGCTGACATTCATCACATGAGGTAAAACCTTGACTTAAAGCCTGCTGATAGGCCATGACTTATTTTTCATATTAACGTTATTTCTCGTCTTGTTGCGTAGAATTTCAGTCGCTAGCCATACAGAATGTCGATCGTAACTTTGTAAGGCACATAAGGTGAAGACCAATAATATAAGGTAACAAACAAGGGCCTGACCCAATACCAACTCGCCTAAATCACTCATTTTTACAATAGCAACGATAATACCGAGCAGATAAACCTCTAACATAGCCCAACTAGACGTTAAATGCTGCAATTTAATTGCAAAGGGTAATACCGCGCTATAACGTTGACGTTTAATTGCGACCGATATGGTGAGTAACAGAATAAGCTCAAACAAAGGCATTAGAATGCTACAGATAGCCACTAAAAGAGCCATCCACCAGAACCCTTGTTCCCACAAGCGAAATACGCCGTTTAGCATCGTATTTCGACCCATATTTCCATAAATATTCAATGTCAAAATTGGTAACATATTGGCCGGAATGTAAAATAACAAAGCAGACAAGCTAAATGCTAACGTTTTATTGATACTATTTTTTTTGTGCCTATACAGTACAGCATTACACCGAGGGCAACGAGCAACCTGATTTTCAGTAATATCATGTATAGGTAAAAGAAGGTCACAATCATGACATGCCGACCAGTGTTCTCTGTCATTGGATGGGTTAGAAATAGATGCCTTTTGAAGTGCGGGCATTATTGACACCTTATAGGTGGAATAAGATAAGTTCCGTTACATTTTTAATAGGTATTTTTTCACCCGTAGTCAACTAAATTACATGAGACTCCAGCCGTTGAAAACAGATATTTTGCGTATAAATTATATCCTGCTAATACCACTAACGTAAATCATCTCCTTGAAGGCTGGATAAAAGGTTGTTTAGCCTGCTTCTGTTGTAACCAATCAGGGGACATAACCAGAATACGAAAATCTTTATGTTGCCAGGCCTCCTTCAACATCAAAAAGAATTCATGTAACTGCAAATACAGCGGGTTCAATGGTTTCGCCGGCGGCGTGGTAACGCCATAAATAATAACCCCTGCATCCTCTTCGCTGCGAAAGGTTCCAAAGATTTTATCCCAAACAATAAATACCGCACCGAAGTTCCTGTCGATCTGCATGGGATTTTTACCGTGATGCACTCGGTGATGAGAGGGTGTATTAAAGATTTTCTCAAATGGCCCCAGCTTATCAATCGTGGTGGTATGCAAAAAGAACTGATAAGCCGTAATGATTTCCATCATAATAATCACCGAGAACTTGTCGTATCCAATCAGTGCAATGGGCATCCACCACAAAAGCCAGCCACCGGTGATCGGGAAGAGTAGGTTTTGTCTCAACGCTGTCGACAAATTAAAACGTGTAGAAGAGTGATGTGAATGATGAACCGTCCACAACCAACGAACGTTGTGGGTTATTCTGTGATTGAAATACTGAAACAGATCCAGCGCAATGAACGTGATGACCAGGGTGGCAAGTGTAATTTCCGGAAACCACTGCAAACCCACCGAAGAAAGCACATCATAAAAGGCGCCAATATACAGCGCAATACACACACCTTCGGTAATCTTATACATAGCACCTGTCGTTAAGTTGACAATGCTTTCCTTAAAGTCATAAATATCCGTCTGACCTTTTTTATAGCAATAAAAGACTTCAAGAATCATTAAGCCAACAAAAATCGAGCCACCCAAAATAACAAATAGCACGGCATGTAAAACATCTTCCATAAGAGCACTCTCACTTATATTTCTTATATTAATCGCTGTAATCGTTATGGGATTATGATGCCGATGTTGGCCAGAGAAATATTGACAGTGCTCGACATATTTTTGACAATTCTCGCCAGCGATGTAGAATCCAAGACATGGAAGCACAAAATATAACCAACAACCTGGCCAAGCTGCTAGTGAAATACATCCAACTACATGGCCCGGTTCAGCAAGTAGGCCTGTTGAATGAGCTAGAGCAATACCAAGCCGGTGAGCCACTAAGCTATCAACAATGGTGCGAGTATCTTGCCGAGCTGAGTAAAAGCTACAGCAAACCCGAGCTTGGTATTGAACTGGGTGAGTTAGCCGAAGCCGGGCACGGCGGCATACTGGCATATCTCACCGCCAGTTGCGATAACCTGGGCGAAGCACTGATTCGTTTTGAGCGTTTTCAATCACTGTTATATGGCAGTGAGGCCAAGGTGGTAACCGAGGGTGAAAACATCGTTATACGATGGCACCCCGAAGTAGAACCAACCTTAGGCACTCAACTTTCTGATGAAGTACTAATCATTGGACTGGCCTGCTTTATCAATCGCGTGATTGGCCAAAAAGTCACTATGCCTCATGTTAGTTTTATCCATACTGAACCGGACTATTACCAGGCATACAAACCACACCTTGGAGATAACCTTCGCTTTGATTGCACCACACTCAGCGTTGAATTTCCTAAGCACTATCTGGCATTGCCCATTAATAATTCCGAGCCCGCATTAAAAATCATCTTAGATCAGCAGGCCGAAGTCCTCTTACAAAACAGTAGTTTGCCACAATATGACAGCTCAAGGGCCGAAACAAATCACACCAGCAACGATTTAGAGGGCTTTAATCAACAAGTGAAATCTGAACTGATTAACTGCATTAATGAATCAAATATGACCCTTGATTATCTTGCTTCGCGCATGAGTATGTCATCAAGAACCTTGCATCGACGTTTACAAGATCAAGGCTCTAACTTCAAACAACTGTTAAAAGAAACAAGACTTGAATTTGCAGTAATTTATCTCGATGAAGGAAAATTGAGCTTATCTGAAATCAGCCACCAGCTGGGTTATACAGAACAAAGTACATTTAGCCGTGCATTTAAACAATGGACGGGCAAAACACCCAAAGAATATCTTCGTAAAAAATAATTGGATGCATTTATATAGCGGGTACTTTGTCACCAGCAGAGCAGCTTTAAGCAAACAGAACTATTTGCGACGAAACCGTATTTTTAAACCATCAATAACACCTATTGCTGTTCGATCAAGGTATGCAGTCATCAGGTAGCGATTGCGACTACGGTGCAGAGTTCTGTGGGCTAGTCGAGGGGGCTTTGTTGGCACCTATATCAACTGAAAAAAGCGGACTTTCCTTTCCTTAATTCTAATCAGGCGAATTAGGCGTTTTTTTTATTGTTCTTTCTAATCGGCTCATAACTCCCTATGACTTCGCCATCATCCCCCATGGGATGTATGGCATTGTTATGTTTGATCAAAGCAATACGCCAAACATTATTTATTTATTCTAATCATGCTAGTTATATCATAAGATTTGATACACTCTCCATCTACGCCACTCACCCTAAGTGTTATTGTTTTATTGAAAAGCATTGCAGCCAATGCAGTAGAGTACATTGCCTTACCTTGGCCTTCGCTCATATCCCATACCACCCAGCTACCGCCACAATTATTTTTTGATACCCAACTTTTATCACAAGGGTAGAGGAATCCCGTGTCATTAGTTTGTGACTGTACTTTACAAACCTCAACTTCATAAATTCCTGCAAAAGCCACGTTACTCAGTAACGTAAGTATCAACACTAGTACTCGCATAATATTTCCTTAAATTAGTTTTAACCCAGCTATCCCATCAATTCCTAATTTTTACCATATTCTTTCAGAATTTCTGCCATCTTACCAATAGAAGACAGGTCATTTGAAAAAGTCACGACATTAATGAAAGTTCATTTTTTCAGCGCTCAAAAAACATAGCAAAATAACAGTAACAAGTTGATATTCCCCCGATAAAACGGACACCAAATATTTTATGCTGCTAATTGTTCATATTCAATCGGAGAATGATAACCTACTAAAAGGGCAGTGCCATCTCTCATTGCGGTACGCAACCCGATTTAAAATTTTCTATCGTATACCGTCCCGCCAAGAACCACCTTCCACCAATATAAGTTTACTGATTGTCGACTTATGGCGAATTGCAAACACCGGTTGAATTTCAGGATCTTTCAAAAATGCCCTTGCATCTTCCGGTGATGGAAACTCAAGAACAACTATGGTTTCGGGTTGCCAATCACCTTCTATTCCATCAGGTTTAACACCCTCGACTATATATCTGCCATTATGTCTCTTAATGTGCGCGGGTATCTCGCGCACATAAATCATAAAGGTTTCCATATCTGTTATTGTAAAATCTAAGATTAAATATGTTTTCATTCAGACATCTCAAAAGTTCACATTAGCAATAACGCTCATGATCACCCGATTGAAAAAGGTGGATCTACTCGTTAAGGGGATAAGCTCGACACATTCACTTATCGAAAATATCGCCCTATACTTCCTCTACGAACTTACTTTCTTTTAGCAAATCCGCCATAAAATGGCTTACCATTGATTCAATTACATGCCTTTTTTCGGTATCTGGCGTGAAAAACCACGAATAGTACTGCCGTGAATTCATTGTATACGTGCGCTCTACTAGAACCTCAGAGTTATTTTTCAAGACGAATTCACCCTGGAAAACTGCATCAAGAGACACAGGGATAAGAAATAGGCTTAGCCCAGAAACAATTGCTTTTGCGATATCCCAAGGTTTATCTTTCTCTCCAATATTCGAGAAATTAACATATAGCTGGAAGTTCGCATCAATATTTCTTTTATAGACACCTTTGAATTTTTTGGTTTCTAGTAGTTCCTGCCTAAAGAAATATCCGGTCTTATCCTTGTGTACATAACAGCCATTCTGGCTACAGTCAGTATAGCTTCTAACGTACCCCCCATTGACTGTTAACTCCACTCCAGGATACTGACTATTTCCAGTTACATTATACTCATGAATTGGGTGAGTATTTCTTGATGCGCACCCATATGTACAAACTATTGCTATCAGTACAAAAATATTTTTCATCGATTATCCATATCTATCCAAAAATTTTAACGCCCTACGATAAGGCGAAATTAATACTGGTGTCATTTTTGCTATAGTGCAGCGGAAGCGAAAAATGGCACCAGTATTAAATTTTGCGCTTCATCTTCTTGTTGAACGAAGCCGCTGTGCGGCAGCACCCCAACTCCTCATTCTGAACGATAATTCCTCTACGTGCCCATGCCCGGGCGCGATCACAGAGGAATTATCTCATGAACAAAGCACAGCAAAAAAAATTCGATTCACTGTACCAAGAACATCTTACAACACTTACCCTGCAAGGCAAAAGTGATTCCACAATCTCCGCCTACTGTTATGCGGCTCGACGTATTACTCAATACTTTGACCGTTGCCCAGATCGCCTAACCAACTCAGATTTGAAGGAATATTTCGCTAACCGGGTAAAAACCAATTCCTGGAGCGCCGTCAAAATTGACCGCTGCGGATTACAACACTTTTATAAACATGTACTTGGCAAACAATGGCGTTGGGTTGATATTATCAAACCTCCCCAGGTGAGAACCCTCCCAGACATCCTCACTCCCTCCGAAATCGAGTTAATCATCAACTCCACTCAAGAATTACGCTATAAGACCTACATTTTAGTCGTCTACAGTATAGGGTTACGACTTGGAGAGGGGTTAAACCTCAAAATCGGGGATATCGACAAAAACGAATGAAGATTCATGTTCGCAATGGGAAAGGCGGAAAGGATCGCTTTGTCACAATGCCGCTTTTAGTGTTGCTCACCTTACGATCCTACTGGAAAACACACCGAAATCCTTCCCTTATCTTTCCCAAAGGTAGCACCACTGATGAGCGCCATATAGCAACAAAGCATATGGATAGAAGTGGGACTCAAGCATCCTTTAAGGCCATCGTAAAAAGCTAGATGACAAATACTTGCTTAACGAATTTTCACTCGCCAAAGTATTTAGAGGCCGCCTGCTAGACGCCATCAAAAACGAGGGAGTCAGCCACCCAGAGAACATCCCCAAGGAATGGGTCGTTGACTGTAACATTGAAAATATAAATTTATTTACTCACTATAAATTGAGAACATACTTGCAGGCCAAATTTGCTGTATCTGAGTGTGAAACATGAAACTTGGGGCTGTCCAATTCCCCGCTGGAGACTTATACAGAGTAAAAATCCCATAAAGTGGCCCACTGTCCATGTTCATAATTACATAAACAACTTTGTTTTTTGGGCCCAGTTTTTTTTCTCCCACGTAATCATGATCCACATAGTTGCCATAGTAAGCTCCAATTGTCCCAAATTGCGAGGCTTGCGCCATAAGTTCTTTACTACCTTCAAGTGGGCCTCCCTTTGCCCAAGCTGGCCAAGCCTTGTTTGCTCCCCCTTCTTTAAATGCCTTAAAGCCATCTTCAATAATGCTATCGGTTGCAAAAGCATGGTTCGATAGAATAAATAACAAAGCTACTAATATTCCTGATTTCATAATACTACTCCATTTTGGTTTTCGATTTTTCAAACGCTGCTGATAACGGGATGGTAATGCTTGGGCGAATTTCTGCAAAAATGGAGCTTTAGCGTAATGAGCATAAAGGCGACCAAGCATTACCATTCCAGGTTCATCGCTCTTGTTACAGAAAGACATGCTGTTCTGTTTAAATGGGAAAACATTTAAAATATAAATAATAGGATTCTTCTCTTATATTCCCTTACGGAGCATCCATTTATAATTAAATGAATCACCTAAATTCATCAGACAATCTACACTTTAAAATAGCAAATCTTATTGCATTAAAGTGCTTAAGTCATTTGTTTGCGTCGTAAAAACACCAAACTCAAGCAACCAGCAAGATACTCCGTTCTTATCAATAGCACACGCATAACGTTCTCCCACCGATATTTGTGTAGGTCTATCTAACTGAACTTGTGGTGTATTTTTATAAGGTTCATAGGTGCGCCAACAGGTTGTCACTCCATCGTCGCATGTCTCTGGTATGAGTCTTTGATAATCCGCATAACCACTCCAACATGAAACCCCACTATTATCTATAACACAGGTGCGAGTTGCCCCTGAAGATATATCAGAAGGGACATTCAAATTCATAGGGGTTAAACCATTATCCCACGGTAACGACTGCCCATTACTAAACTCAGCTCCACCCCAACACAGAACCCCATTATCATCTATCACACATGAGTAAGCTCCACCTGTAGATATCGCTACTGGATTACTAATGCCTAATGGCACAACTGTAGGGTCTAGTTCAGCTGAAATGTTATACAAATCGTTTTTCCAACAATTCGCTCCAGCATCACCCAAAGCGCAAGTATGCACATATCCCAATGATATTGCTGATACAGCAGTCACCCCCTCTTGAGAGGTGTTCATCAGATCTTCGTTTATACCCCAACAAGTAACTCCATTATCGTCATTAGCACATGTGTGATTAACTCCAGCAGTAACTGAAATTGGATTACTAAGCGTATCCGGAACCGACGATTTCCCCCAGTCATTACTTCCCCAGCAACTGACACCAATATCATCTATCGCACAAGCGTGCTCATAACCTATAGAGACATCAGATGGATTAACTAAGTTATCCGGAACGATTGTATTCCCCTCTCGATCAGCTCCCCAGCAGATGACTCCATTATCGTCTATCGCACAAAATGCGTCTCCACCAACCGATACAGAGACTTTCACTATAGTATGATTGATTTCTTCTGACGATACTGGCACATCTTCGCCTCCACCGCCTCCACCACAAGACGACAATATAGACAGACTAAGAATAACGGATATTTTCTTGAGGAAACTGGCAGGCATAAAGTTAATCTCAAAGTGAGATGAATTTTCTAATGAATAATAATTTGATGCGGATTTTAGCCTGCAACTGAACTCCTATCTACAGGTAAAATGTTGGATTCTTGTAAAGTATTTTGCGAGACTCCCCAAAGCAACGGGAAGAAGCGTCAATACTAACAGTTGTAGGAATAATGTCTTTGAGACGAGCAAGCTATCTATAGACCATTGATTACCGATTTAATTCTAACCAATTTCTGAGTAACACCCTGCTCGATCACCCACAGTTTTCATTGTAAACCTTTGGAAATTAGTAACGCCCGCTGATAACCGGATGGTAATGCTTGGGCGAATTTATGCAACAATGGTGTGCAACGTAATAGGCATAAAGGCGCACAAGCATTCACATTCCGCGTTGATCGAATAGTTAAAGCTTACCGACCATTCTCTGAAAATCAACAAATAGTGACCACTTTGGCTGCATCTCGGTACTCAAGCTTATCGGAAATATTGGCCTATTCTTCAAAGCTTCGTTGAATGCTGATTTCCAGGCAGGAAGGTCTTTTACATACCAATTCCACGTTTTATTCCCGCTACCAGTTACGACCAAAACCAAGTGAGATTTTTCCGGAACATCTAGATGAATCAAAAGGTCTTCTAGAGCGTATTGCGCATCAATTACAGATGACTCAGGCATTCCTCTTTCGTTATCTATCTTATATGGCCAATGAATACTAACAAGAGTAGGGTAATCAGGCTTTATGACTTCGGTGGAATCTAGATCAAGCGCTCTATAAACGATAGTATGCCCGGCATGATTCTTGGCCGTTGCTGAATAATACATTCTCTCTGCAAATGATGAACTTGATATTACCAACAATATAAGTATCAAGTATTTCCAATGTTTCATAATTATGTAATTCCCTTTATATGATGGCCTTGAATTTTAACGCCCACTATCACTCGATTGAAAAGGTGGGGCGAATTTGTGATAAAAGCGCAGCGATCACAAAGGCGCCACAGC
>CAJXXT010000133.1 GCA_913063495.1 uncultured Gammaproteobacteria bacterium
AGGTTTAATACTGAGAAGCCGGTGTTTTCTTCCATTTCTTGTAAGGTCGAATCGACTTCTTCCTGTGTGGCCGCGGTGACAACAAACCACAAGTTGATAGCATGTTCACGCTCGTAGTTATGATTTACCTGTTTAAAGCTATTTACATAAGTGGCAGTTTCTTGAAGCTTTTCTATGGGTACTGACATTGCAGCGAGAGTACTTGCCCCCGCTTTCTTATGATTAAAAACTGGGCCAAGTCGGCTTAGAATATTGTTGTTTTTTAATTCAGAAATAGCATAAATAACTTCGTTTTCACTCACACCAAGTTTGTTTGCTATCGACAAAAACGGCCGACTCTCTATAGGAAAGTCTCGCTGGTAATTATTGATAAGTTGTTTGGTCAGGTGCTTCATGTTCTATTACTCAACTTTTATAACTCAATCTTGATAATCGCGCTCTTATAAACCGATAGTATGAGCGCGATAGGTGAAGAATATGCCACTAGGACTTTCCACATTAAGCTCTTGTTGTAACTGAATATTTGATGTGTCATAGACAAACACTTGATTGTTATCCCTCGCTGATATCCATACGTTTTCTCCACGCGAGGTAAATTCCATATGTAGTACCGCTTTTCCTGGTTTTAAGGTATGGGTTAATGACAATGTCTCCGTATCTATCACCTGAATGGCATCATTGTTGGGGAACGCAAAGTTGACCCATACTTTTCTATTATCCGGTTGTGACATTACAAATACGGGTTGGCCGTATACGGGTATTTCGGCGATTTTTTCCCAAGTATTCATGTCGATAACCAAGACTTTGTGCTCACCAACAGCAGGAACAAATAACATGTTGCCCGCTTTCGCCCACCCTTCCAAATGCGGCATTTTGTAAACTGGGAGTTTTTTCTTGCCTTTACCATAGTTGGGTAATACACGTGTTACGCCATTTTCAGGATGCCAAAAATCAATTTTCGCTAAGCCATCCTCACAAAATAATCCCGCCATATAAAACCTGCCATCGTCGGTTATCAGAGCATCATAAGGCGCTTTTCCAATGTTGCTGAACTTTGAGATGGTTGGTGTTAATAGTGTTTTTTTGTCAGACGTAGAAATTATTTTTGAAAAATCTGCTATCCAAATCTCATTGGTATCAAATAAACTGAAAATAAAGCGATTACCCGGAGCATCAACTAAACCAACAACTTTGGATCGTTTGTCTTTAAAAGGCGTAGCGGGGATGTCTGCTACAAGAGCTAATGATTCGCTATCAAAGACTTTGATACCACCAGGAGTGTAGTTGGAAACAGCAACGAGTTTGCCATCTTGTGATATAGCGCCGCCAATGCTATTACCTCCTTGAATAATACGTTTATCAATTCTACCGGTAAGAATGTCGATTTTTGTTAATCCGCCATCACGCCCAAAGATATAGGCATAACGAGCATCTCGAGAATAAACTGCAGAAGCATGTGACAAGTCTCCTAAGCCATTGATCTGGTGAAGGATAGTGTTTGTTGAATTCTCGACAACTTTAACCGAACCTGTCGCTCTCTCTATAATTATTCCAAGGTCGCCCGTTCCGCGCAGTGTTTGGTTGGTTGATAAGAATGAAGCGCAACCAGGCAAGCCAACACATAGGAAACTAAAGATTGTCAGGAATAATTGTATTCGCATGTTTTTCATTTCGTCATTCCCTTTCCCGCACTGTTATTAATAAATCCACCCGATACAAGTTGATTGGCTACCCATAGGATCTCGTGATTTGGAAGAATGAGGTTCCAAGGCGGCATCGCGGTGCCAGGAACTCCATGGCTTATAATTGCGGCCAGTGCTTTGGGGTGACTGGTTTTTAGATCATTAGGGATAATGGAGGGGCCAAGGCCACCGGTTAAACGCATACCATGGCATGAGCCACAGTCTTGCAGTACCAGATGTGTTAACTCGGCTTTTCGCTGATCTGTGATGTTGTTATTGATGCTGTCAGTGATGTCATTTGCTATAGCAGGTTGAAGCGTTATCAACCCTACGCTGACTAACAACAATGCAATGGCCCTCATCATTACATCCTTAGCCATATCTATTATAAGAATGGCGATACGTTAGTTTTTCGATGAATGAATAATAGGTTGATTTTGAAGGATTTGAATTGACGCTAATCAAGCCAAATAGGTTCGATTAAGATTTGTTTAGAATTTGCGGTATCGATATATTTTGGCTACCACCGTAAAAGTTCAAAGTTTTTTTTGAGATTCTTTTCCAACTTGACGGGTGTCAATTTAACTAGCTGGGTTCGGCGTAGACTTCGAGACTCTCAATGATTCTAGTGGTTGGAATTCATCCGGCTTACAGGGTCTGTTCATTCGCCACGGAGAAGTGCGCCCTATGAAAAAAAATCGGCTAATTCAAAGTACTCTCGCCGCAGCGACGATGCTTGCCATTGGCAGTGGAGCATCGTTTGCTGTAAATGCTCAACCAAACTTAACAAAAGAGGAATTTAAAAACTCTAAAGAAATATACTTTCAGCGCTGTGCCGGTTGTCATGGTGCACTTAGAAAGGGTGCAACGGGTAAGAATTTAGAACCTGAGAACATGATCAAGAAAGGGCAAAAGCGCTTAGAAAAGATCTTGACCTATGGTACTGAAGGGGGCATGAATAACTTTGATGATATCTTAACGAAAGATCAGATTCGTCAAATGGCTACCTACATCCAGCTTGATCCACCTCAACCAAAAGAGATGTCATTGGCTGAGATGAAGAAAGCATGGAAAGTCTTTGTTGAACCGAAAGATTATCCTACAAAACCTCAACATAATCGTGACTGGGAAAACTTCTTCTTGGTTATCTTACGCGATGAAGGCAAAGTCGGTGTCATCGACGGTGATACAAAAGAAGTGGTTGTTAAGGTTGATACTGGTTATGCGGTTCACGTAATGAAAGAGTCTTCTAACGGACGTTTCTGGTATACCCAGGGTCGTGACGGCAAGATGACTAAGATTGACCTTTGGATGAACCCTCCAAAAGTTGTGGCGGAAAACCAAATCGCTTATGACGCTCGTGATGTGGCTGTGTCTCACTACGGTAAAGACAAAGATAAGTACATCATTGGTGGTGGTTACTGGCCTCCACACTTCGTTATCTCTGATGCGGTAACCATGGAACCTCTGAAGGTTGTTTCTACTCGCGGTGTTAACGTTGATGGTGAGTATGTTAACGAAGCTCGTGTAGCTGCGATCTATAACACACCAAATGCTCCAACGTGGTTAGTTGCAGTAAAAGAGTTAGGTCAGATGTGGCAGGTTGATTATTCAGATTTGGATAATTTACGTATTGAACAGATCAATACTCAGAAGTTCTTGCATGATGGATTCTTTGATCCAACACAGCGTTACTTCCAAATTGCTGCCAATGCTTCCAACAAGATGATCTTTGTAGATTCAGAGACACGTAAGTTTGTTGCAGAGCTTGAAACCGGTAATAAGCCACACCCTGGTCCTGGTGCAAACTGGATTGATGATAAGTGTGGACCCGTTGCTGGTACTACTCACTTAGGTGAAGGTCTTGTTGCAGTATGGGGTAATGATCCTAAGGGGCATCCTAAGCAAGCATGGAAACTTTGCTACAACGTAGAAACTGATGGTCCTGGAGTGTTTGTACGAACGCATCCAAACTCTGACCATGTATGGGCGGATCAGACGAAGACTCCTGAGCCAGAAGTACAGCAGAGTGTTCAGGTTATCTCTAAGAAGACTCGTGAGATCATCAAGACTATCCGTGTAACAACACATCCAAAAGCTGCCGCTGTACACTTTGAGTACAACAAAGCGGGCGACGAAGTATGGGTATCTGTATGGGCTCGTGGCGATGGAGATCGAAGCAAAGGTGAGATCGTAGTTTACGATGACAAGACCCTTAAAGAGAAAGCGCGTATTAAAGGTCTAGAAACACCTACTGGTAAGTTCCATGTTTACAACCGGATGCATCATAAAGGTTAATCTTAGCCTTTGTTAATGCATTACATATAAAGGCGGAAGTGGGGTCTCTCATGACCGCCTTTTTTAAAAGTGTTATTTCTCCAAAAAATCTAAGGACGTTATTATGTTTTCGCTTCTGAAACAGCTCCTCAATATGAAAATTATGGGGGTTACATTAACAGTCGCTGGTGTGTTTATGGTAGCCGGTGTTATTTTTTGGGGTGGGTTTAACTGGTCAATGGAGATGACCAACACAGAAGAGTTTTGTATCTCATGTCATGAGATGGAAGATAATGTTTATCAGGAATACAAAAAAACGGTTCACTATAGTAATCGCTCAGGTGTAAGAGCAACATGCCCAGATTGTCACGTGCCAAAGGAGTGGACCTATAAAATCAAACGTAAAATTCAAGCAAGTAACGAGTTATGGCACAAAATGCTCGGTACTATTGATACTAGAGAAAAATTTGAATCAAAACGACTTCACTTAGCGATGAATGAGTGGAAACGAATGAAGAGTACAGATTCTCGAGAATGTAGAAACTGTCATAGCTTCGAATATATGCATCAGACGGATCAAAAACCACGAGCGTTAAAGCAGCATACTAATGCCGTTCAAAAGGGCAATACTTGTATTGATTGCCATAAAGGTATCGCTCATCAAAACGTTCGTCATCTAGTGGATGAGGAGGTGTTAGAAGAGTTGGAAGCACCTGACCCGGCGTTGGCTAGACCTGATGTCACGTTACATCTTTTTGAGCGAGAAAAAACTGATGTGACGGAAGAGCCAGAGAAGAAGGCCTCCAGTGAAGTTGATGTGCCTGAAGAAGCTACGGCTGTTAAACCCGCGGCAGCATTGCCACCGGGTGGTTTTATCGACTGGGCTGGTGTCGCTATCAAAGAAATGACGTTGTTTTACCCCGGAACTGCATCTATTGAGTGGATTCATAAAGGAAGCGAACACGGTGGTAAGCGACCATTTATGGCAGGAGACCGTTGTGTTGAATGTCATGATGCAGAAACAGCCGATATGGGGCAGAAAATGGTTACTGGAGAAAAACTAGAAGATAGTGTCATTCCCGGTAAACGAGGCAGTGTTCCATTTACAGTACAGGCCGCTCATGATGAAGAGTATCTATACCTTCGGTTGAATTGGGCTGATACTGAGCATGCGCCAGTACCCTTTGTTGATGGTGGCAAGATGGATCCTGAAAATCCTATGAAAGTGGCGTTCATGATTGGTACCGACGATGTGAAATACGCTGATCGTGCTGGGTGCTGGGGAAGTTGTCACGTAGACGTGAGTAATATGCCAGGGGAAGTGGATGCGGCGGCAATTGCAGCTTATTCTGAATCTGGACGATTAGATACTTCAGGTGGTTTAACTAAGTACTTAGCGGAAAGTCGAACCAAAGTTGAGCTTAAAGGCCGTCGAGGAAAAACGCTTGGTGGTTGGGATAAGTTAAAGACTGCTGAAGAAATCCAGGCAGAGCTTGAGGCTGGCAATTTCTTAGATCTAGTACGATATAACAGCGGTACTAAGACAGTAGAAGATGGCTATATATTGGATGAACGAAAAATGTCTGGCGGCCAGGGTGCTGAAGTTAATGCACAGCTTATCGATGGCCAGTGGATTGTTGAATTTAAACGAAAATTAGCATCTGGCTTAGAAGGTGATGTGCAAATGACATTGGATAATGTCTACAATATTGGGTTTGCGATTCACGAAGATTATAGTAATTCTCGGTTCCACCATGTTTCTTTGGGTTATCGATTAGGTTTTGATAACGCAGAAGAAGGCATTGAAATTAATGCTATTAAAATGTAGCTCTGTAAAGAAACATGGGTGTAAAAATAGCTGATGTAATATTAGCGGGTTAATGGGGCGGTATAGATCTGAAGGTTTATATCGCCCTTTTTTTCAGTCAGATATCGATGTAGATAACCATGCAGATAACAATGGATGAATGTTATGACCTATATAGTGACTAGAAATAGCTTGTCAGGTGCTCCTGTGATTGTTGGTTTGTTGATGTTTTTTCTTGCAGGAAGTTCATCGGTTTACGCAGAGCCTACCTCCGTGAAGGAATTCACCATAGAAATAAAAAAGTTTGCATTTATACCTTCTGTACTGACGGTTCCCATTGGTACAACTGTGCGTTGGATCAATGCAGAAAAACGTCAATATCACAGCGTATGGTTTGAGTCTTTAGACAAAGAGGAGGCTGATTACTTTTTTCCAGAAGAGACGTATGAAAGAACGTTTAATAAAGCCGGAACCTATCATTACCGCTGTGGGCCTCATGAAAGAATGAAAGGTACTGTGGTCGTTGAGAGTGAGAGTGAGAGTGACGGCTAAAGGATAAGGGTTATCCAATAGCGGTTGGCTCGAAAATATGAATTTTAAGTTGAAGGTGAATAACAATGAAGTCTATATTACTAACGTGTTTACTAATGTTGCAATCTGATTTTTTGCTGGCAGTTCAATCAATAGAAGGTTTTCCTTCAATTCCGTTTGGAACGAGATTTTCTGAAGTGAAACAACAGATCGCCACTGTAAACTTTACAAATATTTCTGCGGAGCAGCAGGAGGGTTTTAACCTTGTTCATGCTAACCAAGCAGGAGATGAGGGGAATTCGTCGTTGATCTTTGTGGTTAACCAAAAAACAGACAAATTAGGTTTGATTATTCAGCGGTTTGATGACTTGTTAACGGACAGGGTGATCATTAAGAATTTCACAAAACACTATGGGGAGCCCATGGATGAAACGGCAACCAAATTGATATATGAGCAAATAAAGGCAGATTTACCAGAAGGATTGCAACGAATAACGGTATGGGCTGATCATAGTTCTGATGCCAAGGTAGCGGTGAGTCGTTTTATCAGGGTGTTATATTTTGGGAGTTATGTATCTGTTGAATATTTGGATACGGGGATTATGTAGAGAGGCTGCAGTAAAAGCTGTAGTAAAAGGGGAAGTTCAAAGTGCAGTAAAAGGCCGTTTTTACATGTCACTGCGCCTACTGAATATATTACTTACAGTAGGCGGGGAAAGGCAGTATTTATTTACGTTTTGCTGTTTGAATTATTCAACCGGAAGATTGATTTTTACTAGCGCCGTTAACGCCGCACACACGCTGTCATCATCACTTAACGGTTCAATCAACGCAGCATTACAGGCCGCAATCGGTGCCATACCGCTTTTGATTAACGTTGCTGCGTAGATTAGTAATCGGGTGGATGCCGCTTCTTCTAAATCATGGTCTTTCAGATTACGAATATTACCGGCAATTTTTACTAACGTTTCTGCCATTTCAGCACTTATCCCTGTTTCTTGCTGAACAATGGCTTGTTCCAATTTTGCTTCAGGGTAGTCAAAACGCATGGCAACAAAGCGTTGACGGGTGCTAGGTTTCAAGCCTTTTAACATGTTTTGATAGCCAGGATTATATGATACTACCAACATAAAATCCTCGTGGGCTACGAGTGTTTCACCGGTTTTATCGATAGGTAGTTCTCGTCGATCATCTGCGAGGGGGTGGATAACAACGGTGGTATCTTTACGAGCCTCTACTACTTCATCTAAATAACAAATCCCCCCTTCCTTTACTGCCCGTGTTAAAGGGCCGTCTTGCCAGTAGGTGCCTTCAGGGCCAATTAAATAACGTCCAATGAGATCTGATGCGGTTAAATCATCATGACAAGCAATGCTATAGAGTTTTCGATCTAACTTTTCTGCCATATGTGTAATAAACCGCGTTTTACCACAGCCTGTAGGGCCTTTAATCAATACGGGGAGTTGGTTCTTAGCTGCTTGTGTAAACAGTTCAACCTCATTGCCCTGGGGTTGATAAAAGATGCTTGTTGGTTTGGTAGAAGGCATACAGAGTCCTTAGAAATTGGTAAGTGCATATAATTGACATTTGGCACATGAGACCAGTGTACAGAACGTGTAAATAATGCCTTTGATACGAATCAACGGTTCGGACTGACGTGTGTTAGAGGTTTGTGGCAATTTTCCATTGTTCGGTAGCTATCCCTTGTCATGCCGAAGTCAGAGCCAACTATCGTAACTAACAATACACTTTTTAGTGCGAACCTATATAATATGGGGTTTTAAAAATCTATCAGCACACTCGATTACGGTATATATAAGGTTAATTCGATATGTCACAACGACTTGATTATTTAGATAATCTACGCTGGTTTTTGGTGCTAAATGTCGTAGGCTATCATGCAACACTGGCTTATATGAGTTTAGGGAGTTACCAATGGCCAATACCAGACGATGAAAGTCATGTGATATTTGATGGTTTAGCACGACTGGGTGACATTTTCTCAATGCCTTCGTTATTTTTTATAGCGGGATATTTCTTGGTACCTTCATTAAAACGTAGTACCAATATTTGGATCTTCATCAAAAAGAAAATACTGCGACTATGTATCCCTTTTATATTAGGCATTGTATTTTTAACCCCTATCAATAGCTATGTTGAAGAAATTTCCAAAACTGGCTATGGCCAAGGTTACCTTAGCTTTCTGGTGAATCAGTATTATCCAGGTCGAATGACTGCAGACCACTTGTGGTACCTAATGTTTTTGTTTGCATTAACAGTTTTATTTTCCATTGCAGTTAGTTTAACAATGATCAAACGTAGGAAATCTAGTGACAAGAAAGATTTACAGGGTAATGGTGCTGTTAACACAACACCGCCTTTGCGTATTTTGATGTTGTTTTTTATAACAACAGTCATGGCCTATTTTATTTCATCAGGAGTCTATATTGATAATCAATGGCTGAAAATAGGACAGGAAGGCATTATCCGAATTCAACTATCACGAACTCCTTTGTATTTTCTATATTTTGGATTCGGCATATACGCGAGTGTAAAAAACTTGGACTTTTCAGCATCTATAACAAAAAGTGGTGACCTAGGTATGGTAATTGTTACTACTATGGTTGTGATAGGGATGTGGATATTTTCTTTGTTTTTTTACAAAACCCCTCTCTTAATCGAGAATAGCTATATCCGGTTTTTTAACGCAGCATTTCATTGCGCAACAATACTCTGCATGTTATGGCTATTGCTATCAATTTTTTCTAAGAAATACAACTATACAAATAGATTTACAAAGTTAATGAATGAAAATTCATACTCTATATATTTAGTTCACATGCCCATCGTTATTGTGTGCCAGTATGCAATGAGTCAGTTGGAGATTTCTGCATTGCTAAAATACAGCGTGGTTGTATTGTTGGCGCTTACTCTTAGTTTGGTTATAAGCCATTTTTTCCTGCGACAAATTCCAGGGTTAAGAAGGGTTTTGTGACTACGAATAGCTAATGTTACTATTGCATGCAAGTGACCATATATCACCACAAACGCCAGGAACCGAAAGGGACTGCTGTAAGAAACGGCGTAAAGAACCAATAGGATGTCCCAATAAACCAAATGTTATGCAAGGCTATTGCGACTGGTTTTGGAAACAATGGTCGGTTTGATCGTTTGTGTAGCATAACTCCCTGAGCCATTGTTGCTACGCCGTGCAAAATGAAAAATATAGTCATATGCCCTTTTGTATAGCCAATTGCAGCAATAACAATATATTCATGTAAGATGGCACTACAAGCAAAAATACTGGTAACAGCCAGCGCCGGGTTTTTTGCTCCATTGAGAGGGACAAATATCAGCCGGTGCATCGAGTTTCTAAAGGTTAGGTTCCAACGCCGGCTCCAAAAATCTCTTGGTGATGTCGCAAAAAGCGAGTTGTTGAAAATTTCCATTGTCTTGTAGCCATCTCTTGCCATTCCGAAACCTGACCCTATATCCAGAAATCCAGTGACGCAGAAATAGCTGACGAGTAATACCCAGGGTAAATGTATGAAAATCACATCATGAATGAGGGGGTATGCTGTACTTAGTGAGAACAACATTAGGGTCGGGATTTGTTTTAGAAGCCCGCGTCCCATGCGTTTGTATCCAAGTCGTCTATTTTTAGCACGTTCTTTTCCAGATTTTGGGGCATAGACATCGGAAACAGCCATCAGATACTTTATATAAGTCAGTAGGGAGCTTTGTAGTTTTGGATCTGGGTATTTATGGTAAGCCGTTTCTAAAAAGCGCAGCGTAGTCAATAAACTAAAGCACGCTACTGCCATGCGGGTTCCAGTGTAGTTCGAAGGTAAAAGTAGGGGCAGAGACAAAACACCAGCGCAGGCGGTAATACAGCCTAGCGCTTTTTTCCAACCTATCGCATGTCGTACCCAGAAGTGGCTCAGCAGGGTACAAAGAGAGAAAATCGCAGTGATTTCTGCCAGCTCCCAAAGGATTGAATTTTGCATTACCAATTGTATCTCTTGTTTTTATTGTTGTGGTTTTGTTGTAATTGTTCTTTAGCTAATACTCAGCGTGAAAATTCTAGCGCCGTTTCAGAAAATTCGTCCTCTTGTAAGCCAGTATTGATCTGGTAATCAAGATTTCTGAGCTGAGTAGATCGCCCGGTTTTATGGTTTTTCATGACCAATAAACCTGGGCGACTATTCCCGTGGTTATCAGTTATTATTTCTGTGGTGAAGAGTGTTTTAACAGGTTTAGATTTTAGCGTATAAAATTCAGTTTTTAAGCCTACGAGGTTTTCTTTGTCAAACCAGGTTATTTGCTTGGAGTATAAGGAGTCTCTGCTTTTAGGCGTTCGTTCCACTATCGAGCAGTTTCGTTGATTGACGATTCCATCTTTTAGGTAACGGTAGTTAAAGTCCTCTACCGATTGTGGAATCAGGTCACTGTATGAAAGCTCACTTCCCATAAAAGAACCTTTACGACCCTTAGGTGCTAGCTTTTTAGTTCTACGGATATTGGGTAGGTATAACCACTGTTTGTCCTGTTTGGTTTTGAACGCGTGCGATAGAAGCGCGACTCCTTTTTCACGTTTAGGTTTACTAAAAACCAACAAACTCATTATGGTACTCTTATTGTCAATATTTAGGGCCTTTACGTTCATTTCCCGAACGCTTTTTTTTCCTGACGTTTCGATAGTAGTCATTTCTATGATTGATGAGATGTCTCGAAAATTGTTACTCTTATTGATGGAATTTAGGGCTATTTGTTTGCCCTTTTCCTCTGCTGATTGCGCATAGATTTCAATGCTTGGCAGTAGGGTCGTTAGTGAAAAAATAAGGCCTAAAAAGGTAGTGCGTAGCATAGTAATTCCTTTAGATGTTCAGTTTATTCTGTAAGTGCCTTTACGTTTTTAATGTTTTCCAGTTTTGTTAGTCCAATCAAGTAAGCTATTGTTAGCCCCATGCTAATTGAGACAGATGGTCCTATGGTTCGGAGTAGTTCTGGTGTGCCTACCCAAAGGTGAACAGGGATTATCACCGACATAGTGACACAGTAGGTGCCAAAAAACGCAATCGTACCTTGTGTTATGGGGTTTCTGCTAAAGTTGAAATAGAAGTACTCGAGGATGTAGGTTCCTACTAAATTAGTGATAAAGTTAAGTCCACCTTGTGCCATAGCCACCTTTAACGCGATATCAGTACCGTGCTCTACATTCATCAGAAAACCCCAAGTCCCCCATAAACAAGCGGCTGATACAGCATTAATCTGTGCACGACCACCTGTTGTTTGTATGTGATTCCATAACCATTTAATCATATGTAGACCTTAGAAGTGTCGGATGATTTCAAATTGAATATAATCATCTTCTTTGAATAGGTTCATCTTTCTGTTTGGATCACCCATTCGATAAAGTGAATCTAACGTACTTGCGATGCTTATAGGGTTGAGCGTGGTTGGGTCATTGTTAATAATAACTTCTCCAATAAAACGTTGAAGTTCTTCGCTATCAGTGTCCACATAAATGTTGAAATCCAGTAATTCTAATAATGCATCACTTGCATCATTGATATTGGAGATGCCGCCAGTGGAAATGTCATTGAGTAAATCAATGACGCTGGAGGAGGGCAAAAAACTGTCCGGGACTGGGTCTGTTTCGATAAATGCACTCGCTAATACACGAACGTCCCAGTTGTCATTGATACTACGGGAGAATTCAAGATTAACGGCTTTCTCTCGGGTTTGATCATCAATAAGGAAACCCATTTTAAGCTGGGTATTGTTAATATCATTGGAGAATAAACGAAAGCCCAAAAGAAAATCATGATCCAAGAAGCTAGGAGCTTCGCCTTTTCTGCTATCCCACATATATTCCAGTATGCCGGTCACATCCCAATCACCATTAAATGCACCTGCCCAGGTGTATTCGATACCCCCTTTTGCTTGTTCATAGTTGACTGCGTCACCGGATCGAGTCAGGGCTTCCAGTTTGAAAGTGGTCTCGTTCCATAGGTATTCAAGCTCAATGCTGCTTTGGTCGACTTCTTCGTATATAGGAATCAAACGAGGTCTGTCGAAATCAAAATTGAATATTAAACGGGGGTCTCGGCTGGTGCCATGAAAATGTGAAAGGGCAATTGTGAGGGCATCAAAGGTTTGCTTCCAACGAATAGCATAGTCGAATGGTTCAGAATCATTAATGGATTCTCTGGCCTGCGTTGTGTCGATAGTAATGGGGAGTCGAAATCTACCATCTTCACCGGGGTAGGTGCGCTGGCGAGTTGAAAATAGTGCGTATACATCAAAGGTGCCAACATCCGTACGCTGGGTAAAGTTTACCAGAGGTTGGCCTTGTTTTGCGAAATAGGTATCCTCAACGCCATCTATCTGATTGATAACATCGACAATCGGTCGAAATTCGGTAACCCCCCAATGAACCTGGCCGATTCCTGCGCGGATGTTCCAGGTGGAGCCTCGATGTGACCAGCTTAATTCTCTAATGTCCCAATGGCTACGTTCATTATCTTCGTGATCAAGCCTGACAAAGGGCTTGAATTGAATGTTGGAGCGACCGCGATCCCAGCTATGAAAATACTCCGCAGCAACAACTGCTGAAAAAGCTTGAGTGTCTTGGCCTAATTCCCCGGTCTTTCTGTATGTTCTACTTTCTAGTCCAACACTGCCGGACCACTCTCCAGGCCAATGAGCAGGATTGAGGTGATCAAAGGGCAAAACCTTTTCTTCACTATAAGCGGGCGTATTGGTTGCGATGAATAGTAATGTGGTAAGTAATAATGACCCAACCCGTTTGCTCGCATGAACTGGAAGTTTTTGAAAGAAAATTAACATGGTTTCTTTAAATCCGTTTTTTAAGAGGCTGGTATTTAAGGGTTCGAGAGAGGTTATAACCTATGATCAATAGCAACAGCGTTAGATTGATACTGCCTCCACTTGGATCAGGGTATAGCTCTCTTTGAGTATTAGTGTTGTCGACGCTTGAGTCCGTATTTGTACTCGATGTTTCTGCACAAACCGTTTCACTAACGGGCAAACGTTCACATAACCATTGTTTTTCGTATTGCTGGGATCTGTCATTATTACTGTTAAAGTGCGTGCCAAAATCTTCAATATCGCCAAGGAAGGCGGATCCGAAAAAGTCATTAAATTCAGGGTATTGCTCTGGGTTTTCTAAAAATGCACTGAGGAAAAAAATATCCAAATTATCTGGCATATTATCCAATAGACCAGAAAATGGATTGTTTCCTCCAATAGTTGCAGATGTTTCTTCGGCAAATTTAAGGTCATCTAGCATTAGAGTGAGGTCTTCAACGCCGTAGTAATTTTGGACAAGACCAAACCCTAAATCATCATATCCATCAATGCCATTTCCCAAATGAGGCCTAGGTTCAATGACGTCGTTTACAAGCTTCAATCCTGCAATCTCTGCAAGTGCTTCCGTTGTTTGGTTGATGGTGACACCGTCTCCTATAGAATACAAAAATGCGAGAGGCCTTACCTTTAATCCTTCGATAGGGTTTCTGAAGAGATGAACAAAGTTAGTAGCATCCCCTATATCGGTATAGTGCTGCATCATTGCTGCGATAAACTGTATTTCCGCGCCGGTTGCAGATTGAGGCATAGACTCTTTAGCACCGCCACTCCACAGCAAGGATTGGCTAAGGAGGTGCATTAAAGAACTACCTCCGTTTTCAAAAATAGCCCCTTTAATATTGGGAGCAAAAGCGGCAAAGGTAGAGCCAGCCATTGCACCGAAAGAAAGACCCTGAACAACAATGTTATCGTAATCCAGTTCTGGCAACGCGAGACCGTTGTGTTGGATGTTGTTTAGCGTATCTTTTAGATGACTATGGATTGCTTTTAGTAATGACATTTGATCAAGAGGCGCCTGTGTGACGAGGCCGATATATTGCAGTTTAGTCGGGTTCATAGAGGTGACAACGTACCCATTTCCGTTGTTGTCATTTGGGTCTATTCGGGCACCATGGTTTGGGTAATCGATACCTATTGTTGCAATGCCTAGGCGGATATTTTGCTCCAATGGATGCCTGATTTCTTTTGCTGTCAATCCACCGTGGCCCCAGATGGATATAGGGTGTTTTTCAAGATCACTAGTGGAGGGAATGGTAAGAAGAAAGGGAACCCACTCTGCGAATCCTGTGTTGCTTGCATTATATGTGAGGCCACCGTCATTATCTCGGAAGTTGGTTAAGCGTACATCACCTGTCAGCGTAATGCTGTTGCTATCCGTTGTTGATATCGCAACATCTCTTAAGGGGTGATCCTGAGCATAAGTTTTAGACATCATGCTGCGCATAGGTGTTATCACTTCGTCTTGGTCACGGACAGTAAAGTGGGTAAGTGAGATTAAGTTATTAGAGGCATAGCCTTTTTCTGTCAGAAGTTCTAACAGGTTTTCATGTAAGGGCGTAGGATTATCAATAATATTTTGAAGCCCTGGTGCAGGGGCTAAATCTTCTTGATTTTCATTTTTTAAAACCTTAGTGATGGCGGCGATGTACCGGTGCCCATACTTAAGGCGTCCGCGTGGCCAGGCCTCTATTACGTGTGATCTGATAGCAACCGTATCTTGTATGGCCATCTTGCCTAAATGGGTCACAATATCAACGCGGTCTCCGCGAGCGTTCAAGTCATCCTGATACGCTGGGTCGTCCAGGGATGTTGGCCCAAGGTCAAATACGACGAAACTGTTGCCACCATTTAATGGCAAGCTCTCTAGGGATATTGCTTCTGCTAGTTCAAAGTAAATTGGAGCAGCTGCGGAGAACCCTGAAGCACCGGAAAATATTTGACGAGGAGAAAAAGACGGAAGCATTTCTGCACGTACGGTGTTTGGCAGTATTTCATCAGGGTATTCGACGTAGCGCCCGGTTGGCGATGTGGGATCCTCTATGGTAA
This sequence comes from uncultured Gammaproteobacteria bacterium, assembly GCA_913063495.1. GTDB lineage: Bacteria > Pseudomonadota > Gammaproteobacteria > Pseudomonadales > Ketobacteraceae > 42-54-T18. The sequence continues at coordinate 15,238 of CAJXXT010000133.1, forward strand.
AGACATCGCTCGGGAAAGGCAGGGTGCAACTGGTTACGGACATGGGGTGGCAGGTTGGCGCTGCTTGTGCATTAGCCCCGAAGATACTCACAGTTAGGAATATCGTGTTTACCATCCACACATTAAATCTTAGTGCAGCGGCTATTGACGCTATATTCTTCATTGAGATGCCCTCCATGATAAAATTAGTCATTACTTCTTTGCTCCCTGGTTTGTTTGTTCTAGTAATACATCGAGACGTTTACCTAAGGTTTCTACATTAGGCTTTCTTATTAACGAAAAGTGGTCGCCTGGAATATCATAAATTTCTAATTGTAGTGCGTGAGGTTTCCAACCTAAGTAAACGGTGTCCTGCCTTATAGAGAGTTGATGCTCTGCACGGAATACGGCAGTTCGACCTGTATAACTACCGGCCTGATGGATGTAGTTAGTCTGTGCATTTTGATTAGAGCGCATTAAGTTATATCGCTCCTCGAGGTTTTTGTCGGTAAAGGTCTCCGGTAGTAGACCTTGTTGCTGACAAAGGTCTAACAGATAGTTAAGCCCTGAATTAGCGGAATCATCAATGAGTCTTGGTAGGGATAGCTGGTGTATTTGTAGCCCCAGTTCCATCGCCATCAGTACCAATAGGTTAACCTCATCAAGTTCTTCAATGGATTCGTAGCTATCAGGTGATGCACTGTCGATTAAGAAAATTATTTCTGGAGCATGCCCTTTTACCTCCAGTTGACGTGCCATTTCGTACGCAATAACGCCTCCCAGTGACCAACCACCAAGAATGAGGGCATCATTACCGGTGACGTCTTTGATCGTTTCTATGTAAGACGCAGCCATTTCCCTAATTTGTGTTTTAGTCGAATCCTTATTGACCCCTAAAGAAAGTTGCAACCCATATACTGGCTGGTCTTCATGCATTTCGTTTGAGAGTTCGTGATAACAGAAAACACTGCCGCCGACGGGGTGGACCAAAAACAGAGGTTTAACGCCTTCTTTACCTGGCTTGATACACACTAGAGGAGATTGAGAATTTTGCGCATCGGTTGAACCATCCAGTCGTAAGTAATTAGCAAATTTCTCTACGCTGCTTGCTTGAAATAACAACGTC
>CAJXXT010000134.1 GCA_913063495.1 uncultured Gammaproteobacteria bacterium
AGAAACCTTGATGTTAGCTCCGTTAAAGAGCTTGCTGCTCGATGGTGCCCAGAGATGCTTCACGGCATTAAGAAAAAAGGCACACACTTAGCAATGGATGATATTCGTGACTCCATTGAAGAGCTAAAATACTACCGAGAACACTTCTTTAGAGTGCCTCGTGGTGATGACTAATCACTTTTAAGAGATTATGCCCTCCCCCAGGGAAAACAGATAACATCTGATAGTTGCTGTTTTCCCATCAATTTCATCAATAAACGATCCAATCCTACTGCAATACCTGACGTTGCTGGCATTCCTGCATGTAATGCTGACACCAAATGCTCTGGAATCGGCAATTGTGCAACACCATTTACCAAGCGCTGATCATTGTCTGCCTGAAAACGACGCTTTTGCTCCGCTCCATCCGTTAACTCCTGATACCCATTCGCCACTTCAACGCCGTCGATATAGAGCTCTAACCGCTTAGCCACATCATGACCACGTTCATCAGAAGCAATTTCAGCTAAAGCTGCCTGTCCAACGGGGAAATCCGTTAATACAAGAAGCCCTGAGGGCATTTTGGGCTCAACAACGTGACTCATTAATAAGTCCAGCCATGAGTCACGAGCAAGCTCGCCATCAAAACCAGTTGCTTGCTTTGCCACCTTCGCCAGCGCATCGTCGGTACAAGTATGAGGGCATAAACCAACAATGGACTGAAACATTTCAGCGTAAGTCCGACAAGTGACACTATCACTGCCCCAGGACACCGCCGTTGACTCAGCCGCCAAGAGAAACAATAACGCCAACAACTCCTCCTGTAGCTGCAACAAACTGTAGCCAGGTTGATACCACTCTAACAGAGTGAATTCAGGGTTATGACGAGAGCTTTCCTCGTTCTGACGAAAAGCTTTGCTGATTTGATAAATTGGCCCGCTGCCTGAGGCCAATAATCGCTTCATAGGGAATTCGGGGGATGTTTGTAAAAAGCGTCCGCAGGATAAAGAGAAACTATCTAAATACGGATCCATGGCGGTTGTACTGCACAACAATGGGGTTTCTACTTCCAGCACCTGGCCTTGAAAGAAAAACGCTCGCACTTGCGCATACATTGCCGCCCGAGCTTGAATCGCATCTATCGACGCTGTGGGTTGCCACAACGGGGCTAACATTACGCTCGACTTACATATTCACCGGTACGTGTATCAATTTTGATGACTTCACCGATGGATAAAAATAACGGTACACGAACCATTGCACCGGTGCTTAAATAGGCAGGTTTACTACCACCATTAGCGGTATCACCTTTTAACCCTGGATCAGTCTCAGTAATCTCAAGAGACACAAAGTTAGCAACAGCAACAGCCAGCGGCGAGCCATTCCATAAAGTTACCGTACACATATCTTCTTCTTTCAGCCATTTAGCTGATTCTCCAACGGCAGCCTCATCAGCTTCTTGCTGATCAAAGGTATTCAGATCCATAAAGTGCCAAAATTCACCGTCAGTGTATAAATACTGCAAATCCACTTCCATCACATCCGCACCTTCAATAGACTCCCCTGACTTAAAGGTTCGCTCCCAGGTACGTCCGGTACGCAAGTTACGCAACTTAACGCGGTTAAATGCTTGCCCCTTGCCGGGTTTAACTAACTCGTTCTCAGTGATTGCACAAGGCTCGCCTTCTAGCATCACTTTAAGACCGGAGCGGAAATCATTGGTAGAATACTTCGCCATGGATTGTTACCTATCTTTAATCAGGAAATGTCTAATTCTGGAATGCGCCAATGATAACCCGAACCATAGCTACTTGTCAGACTCAAGAGTGGCAAAAACAGCTCTCCGAGGCATTTACTTCGGTAAAAAGCCTCTTGGAATACTTAAAAATCCCAAAAGAGCAATTCCCTCAATGGTCTCAGGCCGAAAAGGACTTTCCTCTTCGTGTACCCAAGGCATTTGTCGATAAAATGCGCATTGGGGACATTCACGATCCATTACTTCAACAAGTGTTACCCATTCATCAAGAAACACTCTCCGTTGCCGGTTATACCAATGACCCATTGATGGAGCGAGACGCAAACCCCACCAAGGGCCTGTTGCATAAATATCGAAGTCGGGTATTGGTTATACTAGGCAGTGCCTGTGCTGTTCATTGTCGATATTGCTTTCGTCGCCACTTTCCTTATCAAGACAACGGGTTATCTCAGCAAGAATTTACTGACATTGTGCAGTATGTAAACCGCTTCCCCGAGGTAAATGAAGTTATCCTTAGTGGCGGGGATCCTCTCATTAGCAGCAATAGCCGCTTAAAGCGCTTGATTGATGCTCTTGAAAGAATACCTCACATCAGCCGCATTCGTTTTCATACAAGAACCCCCGTGGTACTACCCGACAGAATTGATGCGGAATTTATCTCCCTTGTCAAAAACACCTCCTTACAAGTTGTTATGGTTCTGCACTGCAACCACCCCCAAGAAATCGACCCGGCATTTACTCACGCAATGGCAAACCTTAAACACGCAGGGGTCACACTACTCAACCAGTCCGTTCTATTAAAAGGAGTCAATGACAACCCCCAAGTATTGACTCAACTTAGCGAAGCCCTATTCAGCGCCCACATTTTGCCCTATTACCTGCATTTACTCGACCCTGTAGCGGGGGCCAGTCATTTTGACGTAGAAGAATCCATCGGAGTATCGCTTATCAACGACCTTCTTGCGTCCCTGCCAGGCTACTTAGTACCCAAACTTGTACGAGAAGAGGCAAATCAACCATCAAAGTCTCCCATCCCCTTATAAACCGAAGTATTAACTCACTGTAATGCTTCGATATTCAGCAGCAGTTTTGTAACACGGGTTTAATTCGCAACAATGCTATAAGTTGCCTATACTTTCTTATATCACTTAGTGTGTTTATGAATAAACTCAATAAATTCAATCAGTTTCGCTTCAAAAAGGACAGGAAATGGCAACCCAAGCGGATAAGCTACGCTTGAAAATTCCCCCTCAAGACCTCAGCATGCTCTCTTTTTGTAGCCCGCAGCCTAAGCGACTACAAGAATGGGTCGATGCTTTACCGCAAATGAATATTGGTGAAAGCGCCAAACAGCTTTACGCTGCTATTCAAGAAATAAACCGCTTTCAAACGGATTCACACACCCGTTTACAAATGTTAGAAATCCTCCGGGAGCCTATTCGTTATGTATGTAAAAGCCTCGGAAAACACTTTCTTAACAAACCCGTTATTCTTCCGCCTAAAGAAAGTAAAATTGCCAACCTAGCCCAAGCACTGCAAAACCACTTAGCGACAGGTTATAAAGCTATCGTTGTGCAGGCGCTCCCTAGGCTCAAAGTTAATGACAGAGAAGCAAAGCGCGACGCATCCCTAGCGATTCACCGAGCATTAACAGAGCATGCACACGTATTGCTACGAAGCTATCAGTTGTACTACCCTGCACCACCCAATTTCTGGCGTGAAGCTCACTTGCTCTACATGATTTCTGAGCAATACAAGATTCTTGATACCAGCATTAAATGCCCTAGCGAAGATACCAGCAAAAATTTACCGCCAACGGTTAGCACTATTAGTGATATCTACCTTCGCTTATTGCTGGTCTCCACTTGCAAGCCCAACCAACTTCGACAGCAACAAATCGAACATGTCTTTGATGCTACAGAATCGTGGACACAATATACATCCATGGAGTCCAATAGTGAGGCAAAGAGCCTTTATACGATTAACCTGCTGAGTGACACACCGCCAATCTACAATGCGCTAATGGCAGCGGTTGGAGAAAACACCAACGGCAATCATTTACGCTACCTCAACGCAGCTGAGTTATCAGACCATTTACGAGTACAATTACAACTACCCTCTAACCAACCCCACCCTGACCAGAGTTTTAGCGTTCCCAAAAACATTGCCAATGACCTTATTCGGCAGCTCATTCAAGCATGGGGGGTACTCACTGAGCGAGCGTTCACACGGTTAGAGGAAGCAGGCCAGCTAACACTGTGCCTAGGCCTTAGCGCAACACACTATTTTGTCTCCGACAAAGCCGATTTTGCTGCCATGATGTCGGACAAAGGGCCTGATAGTATTTTAGATATCGATGAATCAAACCCTTTTCTAAATAGTGGCCCCACCAATCGACGAGACAACATTGAAAGCGGTGATGTCTGGGGGTTGAACGTAGAAGCGAACTCACATGCCATGTCTTCTAAACAAGGAGGCATTGAATTTGACATTGCGTCTTTCCAAGAAGAAGGTGATGGTCAAAAACCCGATAAATACCCCTCTTACAAATGCACTATCGTTAATACAAGCCCTGGCGGATTTTGTTTATCCTGGCGACAAGATGTTCCACCTCAAGTAAAAACCGGTGAAATAGTAGGCATACAGGAAGCCTCAAAACGCCATTGGAGCATCGGCGTTATTCGTTGGGTAAAACAGTTTAAGAAAGATGGCGCTCGTATGGGGATCGAACTGCTCGCCCCCAAAGCCGATGCCTGCGGAACACAGGTTCTTCATAAAAAAGGCGATGTCTCTGAATTTCTCAGAACACTTGAACTACCAGAGCTAAAAGCCATTGGACAACCAGCCACATTAATCACCCCCAATATAGCGTTTCATGTGGGTTATAAAGTCAACATCAACAAGAATGCGGAAGTTGGCAAAGCACAACTTATCAAACAAGTCGCCTCCACGGTAAGCTTTAGCCAGTTTCAATACAAATGGATGACGGTCACACAGAAAGTAGCGCCAACGACGCCAGCGACCGATACAAAAACAACCCCGAAAGAAGATGATTTCGATTCTATTTGGTCAAGTCTGTAATCACTCTCCGTTCTGATACGACGTGATATGACGTGATGTGAGGCAAGTAACACAAAACCAACAATTAATATTTTGAATCTGCAATTAGCCACTTATAATGACGCCATTGCTAATTCAAAGTCTGGAAGTACTCGTTTAAATGCCAACTAAGACAGAAACCATAAGATTATTATTGCTGCATGAATCCCGAGATGATGCAGAGCAACTCCTCAATTTAATTCGTAATTCAGGAAAAGCGACTCGTGGGCAATTAATAGACAGTACAGACACATTGTTATCCGCATTAAATAACGGTACCTGGGACTTAATGCTACTACGCCCAGAAGCAGACGGTATTACTGCAATGGAATGCCTAATGCATATGCAAAAAATGCAAAAAGACATTCCCGCGATTATGTTATTGGATGAAAACGACTCTGAAGAAATCACAGAGTGTTTACGCGACGGTTATCGCGATGCTGTACCTGTTAACGAAGGCGAACGCATTACCTTTGTTATTAACCGTGAATTAGACAATTTAAAAGAGCGCAGGCTCAGACGACAAACCGAGCTTGCATTAAAAGATGTAGAAAAGCGCTGCGCCGTGTTATTGGATAGCTCCAGAGATGCTATCACTTATGTGATCGACGGCATGCACACCTATGCCAACGACGCCTACCTCGAACTATTTGGCTATGAAGATGCCGAAGACCTTGAGGGAATGCCTATACTCGACATGGTTGCACCATCCAACCACAGAGAGTTCAAAGACTTTTTACGCAACTATAATGCAGGAACAAGCAAAAGTGATGAATTTACCTGCGATGGCATTTGCACCGACGGTAGCGAAATTCAAACACGTATGACATTCTCCGCCGCCTCATTTGATGGCGAACCTTGCACACAAATAGTCATTCGCACCAACCAAGCTGACGCCGAACTACAAGAACGCTTAAAAGAAATATCCAGCCAAGATTTGCTAACAGGTTTATTTAACCGCAACCACTTTTCCCAATCGCTTGATGAAGAGATTGAAACGGTTACCAACAACCACCTGACCTCAACGGTATTGTATATACAGCTCGACAACTTCTCCGCGATTCAATCTGATGTTGGTATGGCGGGTGCAGATATCGTATTAAGTGATACTGCCACATTACTCAGAGAATCATTCTCTGACAATACGATGGCCCGGTTTGGCGATGATATATTTACCGTGATCATATCAGACTCTAGCCTTGAAAGTGGTGCCGAAGCCGCAGAAGCCTTCCGCACAAAACTTGAAGATCACTTATCTGAAGTCCAAGATCGCACGGTACAGGTTACCGCAAGCATTGGCGTCACGTTAGTCACCGACACCACCAGCGATGGACAAGTAATTATCACTCGGGCATTACAAGCGAGCGAACTGGTCAAAGAAGAAAATCCGTTGGGCAATGGTGTACACAGCTTTGACCCATCGACACTCAACACTGGCGATACTGAAGATACTGAAGCACTACTTCAAAGCGCCATTGACAAAAACCTCTTTAAAATCCTCTTCCAACCCGTCATTGATCTTCGTGGTAACAGCGGTGAGCTGTACGAGGTATTACTAAGAATGGTAAACGAGCAAGGGGAAGAAATTTCTCCAGCAGAGTTTTTAGGTCCTGCTGCTAATCAAGACCTGTGTGAAAAAATTGATCGCTGGGTGATTTTACAATCCATCAAAATGTTATCTGATCATCGTGAACAAGGCCATAACAGCCGCATAATGATTAACATCACCGGTGAGTCGCTAAAAGATCAAACCTTACTCCCCTGGTTAAGCGTAGCGTTAAAAGCATCTCGTATGCCAAGTGACGCCATCATCTTCCAATTTTCAGAAACCGATGCCACCACGTATTTAAAGCAGGCCAAAGAGTTCACCAAAGGTTTAAAAGAGCTCCATTGCAAAATATCCATTAGCCGGTTTGGCTGCTCATTAAACCCATTTAATAACTTAAAACATCTAGAAGTCGACTACCTGAAAATTGATGGCTCCTTCACCAAAGATATTGGTAGCGAAGAAAGCAAAGAGAGCCTAAAAGAACTGGTTACGGCCGCTCATGCACAAGGCAAACTGACCATTATCCCTCTTGTTGAAAGTGCAGCAATTCTTTCAACGTTATGGCAAATTGGGGTTAATTATATCCAGGGATACTATTTGCAAGAACCCTCTGACCAGATGAACTACGATTTTTCGAGTGATGATTAGCAACACATCAAGGTTGACCTGTCTATACGTCCAGTTATAATGGTACTCATTGTAGGTTTCGCAAGGGAAACTAAGTATGAGTACCAATATCAGCTCTAAAGACGCCGCAGCACAGCTCAATATTAGTGAACAACGAGTTAGAACGCTGTGTAGACAGGGCGACATAGATGCACAAAAAATTGGTAATTCCTGGACCGTCACACAAGAAAGTTTAGACCGATATGGCCTGTTGTCTGCACACAAAGTAGCCAAAGACCACCCAGCATACCGCGTAAAATCCAAAAACCCGTCAAAACCAATAGCGCTTAGCTTTTTTTCTGGAGCAATGGGCCTAGACCTTGGAATTGAAAAAGCCGGTTTTGATATTCGTTTAGCCTGCGAAGTCGATAAGTTTTGCAGACAAACAATAGCCCTAAACAAACCCAACACCGCCCTATTAAGCGACATTAACGACTATGATGCCAAGACCATACGGGCAGAAGCAGGTCTAGATACAAACGATGAAATAGATTTGATTGCCGGTGGGCCACCTTGCCAAGCATTCAGTACCGCTGGTAAACGCCAAGGTTTTAATGACGACAGAGGTAATGTATTTTTAAAGTATATTGATCTTGCCATCGAGCTTAACCCCAAATATATCGTCATTGAGAACGTCCGAGGGTTATTGTCATGCCCTATGGACCATCGCCCACATGACCAACGAGGGAAAGATTTCCCTGACTTGAATGAGGATGAATTAAAAGGTGGCGCCCTTAATTTCATCATTAAAAAACTTGAAAATTCTGGGTACGGTTTTTCATTTAACCTATACAATTCCGCTAACTTCGGCACACCACAAGTCCGAGAGCGAGTCATCATCATTTGTGCTCGTGATGGTAAAACGCCCCCATATTTAACCCCTACACACTCCCAAGAAGGTGAAACCAACCTTCCCAAGTGGAACCCTATTAAAAAGAGCATTTCAAAACTCAAAAAGCATAACCATCTGAATTTCCCGGAAAAAAGGCTCAAGTATTATCGACTTTTAAAGCCAGGGGAAAACTGGAAATGTCTTCCTATAAAATTACAAAAAGAGGCAATGGGTAAGTCATATTATTCAGGGGGAGGCAAAACAGGATTTCTTCGAAGATTATCTTGGGACAAACCGTCCCCAACACTGGTCACTCACCCCGCCATGCCTGCGACGGATTTAGGACACCCAGTAGAGGATCGCCCCCTCTCGATTCAAGAATATAAACGCATCCAAGAATTCCCAGATCAGTGGGAACTTGCTGGCCCTCTCATTCAGCAATACAAACAAGTCGGCAATGCCGTTCCAATTGGCTTAGGTTGTGCCGTAGGCACCCTAATAAATTCATTGATAAATAATAAAGACGTGGCGGAATACCCACGATTTAAATACTCAAGATATAAAAACACAGCTCACACTGATTGGATTTTGGAATTTAACAAACGAACACTCAAAGAACACCAAGTCACAAAACGAAAACCAAGATCTGCTTAAAATACATGGCCAACTAAAACGCCAACAAAGACTCCTTAGTTTCTTTGCCTACCTCAGAAAAAATGGTTAACAGTTTTCCATACGTACCCTTTCCTCCCAAGTAATCCCAATAGTCTTCACCAATTAATACACACTCATCCTTATGCATATTAAATATCTTCATAGGGAAGGAATGGTTATAGTCGGTGCGAAGTTTACCCTGCGGGTTATAATATAGGCCTATAAGCGTTTTATACTCGCTATTTTCTGCCTTCAAAAGCAACATGTCTTTTTTTGCTATTTCTGATTGATCTAAATTGGGGGTAACTGTTTTGATAGAAATGTAGTGCTCGATAGAATCTTTCTTTAACCATAAATCCGAGATCACTCGACGCACAACAGTATCACCTTTAGTAAAGGATGATATAGCTTGTACTTCTTTAGCCCAATGAGGTTTTTGTCCTCCATTTCTTAACGCACTACAAATTCGCTCCACCTCATCAACCGCGCCTTTATAAAGATTAACCATGGTCTCTTTTTGCCTAGCCGTTTCAAACCCATTTTCCTTGGCAATTAATTCTGAGATTTTTTCAATCGGGCCTTGACCAAAAGAGGTTGAGAACGATCGCTCAAAAGAAGAAATTCGCACAATATCGTCAGTTAACAACGCATTATGAAAAGGCTTATGTGATTTTCCGGTCTCAAGTTTTCTACTGGTTCTATCCATAGCTCCCTTAACACACGCCATCAAAATAACTTCAATCTCCTCCACTACCTCTTTTCTCAAACCTTACTCCTTAATTATCTGCATCAACAGCTATCTACATCCACAGTTATTTGGGGTCGCAGCATAAGCGCACGTTTTCAGGCATCTACTTCGTTAATAGCTCTTCACTATCCCTGTCTCGAACACCCAATAAATACAAAATACCATCCAACCCAAGAGTCGATATCGCCTGCTCAGCACTTTCCTTTACAATCGGTTTGGCTCTAAATGCGATACCTAAACCCGCCAAATTCAACATCGGCAAATCATTTGCACCATCACCTACCGCTATCACTTGTTCTAAATTAAGATTTTCCAACGCCGCCAGCTCACGCAGTAATTCTGCTTTACGTAAACCATCTACCACAATACCTTTTACTTCACCGGTTACCTTACCATTTTCAATGGCCAGCTCGTTAGCGTGCACATAATCAATGCCCAACCGCTGCTGAAGGTAATGCCCAAAATAGGTAAAACCTCCCGATAGAATTGCCGTTTTATAACCCAAGGCCTTGAGTGTACTTATTAAACGCTCCGCTCCCTCTGTGATAGGTAACTGTTCAGCAATTGTTTTTAATACCGATTCATCAAGCCCTTTCAACAGCGCAACACGGCGACGAAAACTTTCGGTAAAATCAATTTCGCCCTGCATCGCTTGCTCAGTAATAGCAGCGACCTGATCCCCGACACCGGCATGTTTAGCCAGCTCATCAATCACTTCCGCTTCAATTAAGGTTGAGTCCATATCAAAACACACTAAACGGCGGTTTCTACGATAAGCATTGTCTTTCTGGAAAGCGATATCGACACCCAGCTTTTGAGCGACTGACAAAAACTCCGCCCGCATGGCGTTAATATCCTTGGGAACACCCCGAACCGAAAACTCGACACAGGCTTTTTGATCTTGATTTGCGTTATCTAAAGAAATACGCCCCGATAAACGATTAATGTTATCGATATTTAGCTCATTGGCTGCAACAATATTAGTAATCGCGGCAATCTGCTGAGAGGTGACAACACGCGACAACAAAGTCACAATATAACGGGCTTTTCCTTGCTCGGTGACCCACTCTTCATAGTTATCCGCATTGATCGGCGTAAATCTCACTGCCATGTCCAATTCATGACATCGAAATAAGATATCTTTCAAAATGGGTGACGCTTCAGCGTCAGTAGGCACATCCACAACCATGCCAAGGGACAAAGTGTTATGAATTACCGCCTGCCCAACATCAAGTATATTGACATCGTAACGAGCAAGAATCTCACTAATAGAAGATGTAACCCCTGGTCTATCGGGCCCGGAAACGTTAATCAGCAGAATTTCATGCACGTGGCAGTAACCTTATTCAAATATTGACGACCGCCATTGTACCTCGAAACAATTTAGGCCGCCAATAACCGGTCTTGGCGTTTCTCACGGCACTGCTGACGTTGAATTAACGTAATGTATCGTTCCAGTTGCTGCTTTTGCTTCATACCCAGCCCAACAAAGCTACCGCCCACTACCGTGTGATCTAATTGGCCACTGTCTAACGATGGAACCCATTGGCTATGGGATATATCAAAATCCACCGTGAACTCACCACAACCTGCAACTGACACATCTAACGCTGTTAGCAATTTCCCTGCATGGACATCTACTTGACGATTACCCGGTATCGCCCAACGCATACCCGATACAGAAATATCCAATACCACAGGTGCAACAACGGAGCCATCCTCTTCCGGCACCCAATGACACAAACTTTCCGCATTAATACGTACATGATTTGTCGTTTCAACAGGCAAGCGGTACATACCACGACGTTGTTTTGCGCCGACACTTTCTGGATAAGATAATTGATAGAGACTAGAACCTGCATCAGCCGCCCGGCCCAGCAACTTACAACGCATCTCTTGCTGCAAACCATTTTCATTAAACATCAATGTCACATCTTTTCCGACAAGCCCCTCTAACACCCCATCAACCGGAAAAGGCTCGTCAATAAGGATAAACGGCTCTTCTGTATCGACGTGAAGAATCACGGTTTGATAGGTATTACTATCCCCCTCTGCTTGTAACCACATAAGTCGATGAGCGCGCTTTAACTGAAATAACCGCAGGTACGTTTTTTGACAGACTGGTGACGTTGCAACAGTCTGTTTCTTTTGTGATCGAAAAAAACGTGTAAATTTCATAATGTTATCTCAAAAATTATCTTTTTGGGGATGCCGTTTATGTGATTATCCAGCTACTATTGCAGTCTGTAGCCGCGGACTATAACGGTGATCTATAATTGCAGCGTTCATTGCAGCGTTATAGTCATTATCGGCTGTGATAAAAATTACTTTATACGCAAAACTATCTTACATAAAAATAAGAGCCCCTTATGAACCCTAAAGTCACACTATCCATTGCCTTAACGTTATTACTGCTCTTCTTCACACTTCATGTTTGCGTTACCCGCCACATACTTGACCGCGCTCAAGATGCCTCCACCACAAGCCCACAACAAACCTGGCAAGCAGATATCCCAAACTTTGCGGCGATTACCGACATCAAAGCTCGAAAACAAGCATTCTTTGATTACCTATCCCCATTTATCAGCGCTGAAAATACCAAAATCCAAGAATTACGACGTTATATCCGCAAACAAAACATGCAATCGCCCTCAGCGCAAATCAAACAACTAGCAATGCAATACCGACTAAAACCCACAGATACCCATATCAAACAATCTCTACTGACCAAAATCGACAGCATCCCCAAATCACTGGTTTTTGCGCAGGCGGCAATTGAAAGCGCATGGGGAACATCACGTTTCGCAGTAAAAGGGAATAACCTGTTCGGTCAGTGGTGTTTTAGCCAAGGCTGTGGCCTTGTGCCCTCTCAACGAGGCCATGGGCAACACCATGAAGTAAAACGCTTCCAGTCCCCTGCGGAATCCATCGCAAGTTATATGCAAAACCTGAATAGCCACCCGTCCTACGTGATCTTGCGCGACAACCGTTTCACCCAACGAAAAAGCGGCGAAGCCATCAACGGCTGCTTTCTTGCTGAAGGGTTAATTAATTACTCAGAAAGAAAGTCCGCCTACATTGAATCCCTTAAACAACTGATTCGAGTAAATAACCTAGAAGATAAACACTCGGCGTATTGTAAAAAATTAGAAATAGTACAAGAAACACCCACACCACAGCAAGAGCCCGAAAAACCTCAGCAACAAAGCACAACAAACACCGAAACTGAAACTAGTCAGGGATAACCCATGCAACCCATCCAAGGTCTCAGCCCTACTTTACGCATATTACTCGGCTCTGCCTGCTTTATTGTCATTGTGGCAGGCATGAAAAGCAGCGCAGAGATCATTGTACCCTTTCTCTTATCTGGGTTTATTGCCATTTTATGCGCGCCACCTATTTTTTGGTTAGAACAACGCAAACTCCCCACGGCCTTAGCAGTAACCGTCGTTATTACCACCTTTGTCTTAAGCGGCACGGTTATATCCGCTATCGTTGGCGCATCCGTTAGTGACTTTGCAGATCAGTTACCTCATTACCAAGAACGGTTACACGCAGAGAAAGAGTCTCTCGCGACTTGGCTCAGCTCCTTTGGTATTGAAGTCCCCTCTCTTGTCTTAAAAGAGCAGATTAATCCCGGCGCCGTAATGGATATGGTGAAAAAGGTATTGTCTGGACTAGGGGGAGCACTAACAGATTCATTTCTCATCTTCTTAACCGTGCTATTTATTCTCTTCGAGGCATCCTCATTCCCCAAAAAGTATCGCCGGGCGATGAATGATCCAAACCATACCTTCAAGTCCTTCAAATCCTTCAACAATTCGGTCAAACAGTACCTTATTATTAAATCCTGGGTCAGCCTAGCCACAGGTCTCATCATTGGTTTCTGGTTATGGGCTCTGGGCGTTGATTACCCCATTTTATGGGCCTTGCTCGCTTTTATGCTGAATTTTGTACCTAACATTGGCTCCATTATCGCTGCCGTTCCAGCCGTTCTTCTTGCCTTTATACAGTGGGGACCAAGTACCGCTGCGCTTGTCACCGGGGGCTACATGGCCGTTAACATTATTATGGGCAATGTTATAGAACCCCGTTTCTTAGGCAAAGGCTTAGGGTTATCCACCTTGGTCGTATTTCTGTCCCTCGTTTTTTGGGGTTGGATTCTTGGCCCCGTTGGTATGTTGCTCTCAATTCCACTGACAATGATTGTTAAAATCGCCCTTGAAAGTAACGAAGACACCCACTGGATCGCTGTTTTGCTTGATAATGAATAAGTCTGGTATGATGGCCGCCGCACGTATTCTGCCCCCAGTCATATAGGTTATGAAATGTTGAAAAAAGACAAAGTCAAAGTAATTGACGAAGAAATGAACGATGAGAAAATTCGCCGATTTCTTACCCTAAAGCCGTATGGCGACGAATCTGAAGATTTTTATGTATTAACAAAGGCTTATCGTGGTTTACCGGTTGAGTATTTTGCCACGTTCCTAGAAATGTTCTTAGTTGACGGTCGCGATATCAATGCCAAGAATGCACAAGGCCAATCATTTGTTAGCTTTATTGAAGGTAACAGCAACTTCCCTGAGTTTGTGGAGCTGCTAAAGGGTAAAGGCGCACAATAAGGCCTTTTCTCACAAATTAAAAAAGGGGGGATAGCAGAAATGCTATTCCCCTTTTTTAATTTGAAACCAATACCCCGCCTATTTGTCCTATAGTTTCTATTGCATAGTTTCTATTACACAAATCTAGTGATCAAGCGCATCGTAGGCACAATAAGACTCATCAATGAAACTCACCAATCAACCGCACTACTATGGACTCATTAGCATTCTGCTCCACTGGGGGATGGCGATAACCATTGTCGGTTTGTTCTGTTTTGGCTTATGGATGACGTCCCTAGGGTATTACGATCCCTGGTACCAACAAGCTCCCTCCATTCACAAATCCATCGGCATATTACTAGCAGGGGTGTGGGTATTTCGAGTATTCTGGAAATTCGCCAACACCAAACCACTACCTCTCCCTACGCACTCAAACATCGAGAAAAAAATTGCGCAAATCGCCCACGTTATACTGTACGTTTTAATGGCATGTATTATGGTAAGTGGCTACCTTATTTCAACCGCCGACGAACGAGCCATTGAGGTATTTGGCTGGTTTGAAATACCCGCAACCCTTACCGGTATAGAAAACCAAGAAGATATTGCCGGGGAGTTTCATTTCTACTTAGCACTCACACTCATCAGTCTGGCTAGTGCCCATGCACTAGCCGCCATCAAACATCACCTGATTGATAAAGATAATACGTTACGCCGCATGACATCACTGATGTCATTCACACACCAAGACAAACGCAAAAACAAAGATCACTCAAAAAGGAAACAACAATGATAACTAAGCACCTTATTCTAAATGTACTCACAAAAATATCAGCCCGCCCCCAAGCCACTCACCTTTTGACGGCTATTTTCTTATTCATGAATATAGCCGCCATTAATTCCACATTTGCTGCTACTGACACCTATAAAATTGATACTAAAGGGGCCCACGCGTCGATTAAGTTTAAAATCAAACATTTGGGATACAGCTGGTTATACGGTCGGTTTGACACATTTGATGGCACGCTGATGCTTGATGAAAAAGCACCTGAAAACTCTACTATTGAAGTCACTATTAATACCTCCAGCATCAATAGCAACCATGCAGAAAGAGACAAGCACCTTAAAGGCTCAGACTTTCTCGATGTAAAAAAATATCCAAACGCCACGTTTAAAAGCACCTCCGTTAGCAAATCTGGAGATAACACCGGAACGATAAAAGGCGAACTAACGCTGCACGGCGTAACAAAAACAATTGAAATCCCCGTGACTCACATTGGTGGTGGCAGCGACCCTTGGGGTGGATACCGTCAGGGTTTCAGTGGATCAACCACATTGACATTAAAAGACTACGGGATCGATTTTAACCTAGGGCCCGCCTCTACGCAGGTAGAGTTAATATTGGATATCGAAGCGATAAAACAATAACAACATAAAGGTCAGCATTAACCACAAAAAAGCCGCCACCCATTCGATTGGATAGCGGCTTTTTTGTGGTTAACTTTCTAACATTAGCTCTTCGGCTCTTTTCTCTTGATATCTATTTTATCCACTTTTTGGAATCCGCGTGGCAGCTTATTACCACGTCGTCCACGCTCACCAAAATAATGTTCAAGGTCAGAATACTTCAAGTTAATGTGTCGCTTGCCTGCGTAGATAACCAAAGTATCTTTTTCACCAATGGTTTCGACATCAATCACAAACTCTTCACGCTCCGCAACACGCGCTCCCGGTATGCCGATAATTTTATTACCTTTACCTCGCGCCAACTCTGGTAATTCCGCAAGAGGGAACAGTAACATTCGCCCCTCGTTCGTCACCGCCACCAAGTAATCAGTGTCTAACTTTGTGATCAACTTGGGCTGCAATACACGTGCACCTTTTGGTAAATTGATAAGTGCCTTACCGTTCTTATTCTTGGTAATCGCATCGCCCAACTTCATCACAAAGCCATAACCCGCATCAGAAGCCATCAAATAACGCTGAGACTCATCACCCATCAATACGCCATCAAAGGTCGCACCTGAAGGCGGCGACAAGCGGCCGGTTAACGGCTCCCCTTGTCCTCGCGCTGAAGGCAAGGTGTGCGCCAGCACAGAATAACTTCGCCCAGTGCTACAAATAAAGATAACAGGCTGATTGCTCTTCCCTAATGCTGATGCTTTATATTCATCACCCGATTTGTAATTCAATGCAGTAGGATCAACCTCATGCCCTTTAGCAGCACGAGCCCACCCTTTAGTGGAGATGACAACCGTCACCGGATCAGCAGATATAAGATCAGTCTCACTCATCGCTTTTGCTTCGCCACGAGCAACAATCGGTGAACGGCGCTCATCACCGTATAATTCCATATCTTCTTTAAGTTCTTTAACAAT
>CAJXXT010000135.1 GCA_913063495.1 uncultured Gammaproteobacteria bacterium
TCTATGAGAACGCCGTTTCATCATAATCCCTGTTCAGAAATCGCAAAAGATCGCATCCATGCGTGCTCGACTGCGCCTTCCTTGGCGCAGACGTTTCTGAACAGGGATTATGATGAAACGGCTTATTGTATCGTCTGAATTTTACTGTGTAGCTCAAAACTAAGACCGTCACTAGGAATACTGTTTCTATGAATCAATCGACACCAAGAGTTGTTCTTGTTACCGGCGCTAGTCGTGGTGCTGGGAAAGGTATTGCCCTTGCCTTTGGTGGCATGGGGGATATTGTTTACGTTACAGGCAGAAGTAAAGTAGAAGGCGATGCGCCTTTACCTGGAACGGTTTACGCTACGGTAGAAGAGATCAATAAACGTGGTGGCACCGGTGTTGCTGTTATATGTGATCACGGTGATGATCAACAAGTTGCGGCGTTATTCGCACAGATTGAGAAAGAGCAAGGCCGTTTGGATGTGTTAGTTAACAATGCCATCAACTTGCATGATGAGCTTGTTATGCCTGGGCCGTTCTGGGAAAAATCCATTGACCTGGTTAATCTATTGGATGTTGGTTTACGTTCTAGTTATATCGCGGCTTATCATGCTGCGAAGATTATGGCTTCACAAAAAAGTGGGTTGATTGTTAATACCTCATCTCCTGGTGCGGCTTGTTATATGCACGGCCCAGCTTACGGCGCTCAGAAAGCTGGCGGCGATAAAATGGTGTGGGATATGGCGCACGATTTACGTCCATTTAATGTTGCCTCTGTTGCTATTTGGATGGGTGTATTAAAAACCGAACGTTTACAGATGGTGATGGAAGCTGACCCTGAAAAGTACGGTGCTTTTTTTGAATCGGCAGAAACCCCAGAATTTACGGGTCGAGTGATTGATGCTTTACAACGTGACTCCGATCTTATGGAGAAATCCGGCCAGGCGTTTATTGGTGCTGAGCTTGGACTTAATTACCAGGTCACGGATATTGATGGTTCACAGCCACATTCTCATCGAGATATGTTGGGTGGCCCCATTCAATTTAATCCAGCGGTTGTTGAATAACACTAACACCTCAAAAAGGAATCTCAATGGGAATGCCAACAAAAGCAGAAAGCCAGAACATCACGCTAAAAAGTGATGTCAAGATAAGCTATACAACCTATGGCAAAGGTTACCCTGTTCTTTTTTTGCAAGGCAGCGGCCCTGGTGCAAGTGGCTGGTTAAACTTTCGATATAACGTGCAACACTTTGTTGATCAAGGTTACCACGTGATTATCCCTGACCTTCCTGGTTTTGGTGATAGTGACAAACCCGACCTTGATTACACCTTGGATTTTTTCGCAGAATCCATGATGGACTTTGCCAACCAGTTAGACCTTGAAAAATTTGCTTTAGTTGGAAATTCATTAGGTGGTGCTGTTAGCCTAGGCATGTCCCTTGCCAACCCTGATCGTATCAGTCATTTAATGTTAATGGGCTGTGGCGGATTAGAAAATATTGAAGTGTACTTTCAACAAATGGAAGGTATTCAAGCGATGACCAAGATCCCTCTTGGTTCTCCAGAATTTACGCCTGCCTATTTAAAAGAAGTGCTTAAGCTCATAGTTTTTAACCCTGAACACATTACCGACGAGTTAATCGAAGAGCGTTTTCGTATTCTGAAAACACAAAACCCTGCGGTATTCACTCGCATGTCTATCCCCAATATCACTGAGCGTTTAAAAGAGATCAATACGCCGATTTTGGGATTCTGGGGAGCACAGGATCGTTTCTGCCCTATCAGTGGCGCTCGGACATTGGTAGAACATTGCCCTAATGCGGAGATGATCACCTTAAGCCAATGCGGGCACTGGGTAATGATTGAATATGCCGAGTTATTTAATCAACGCTGTACCGATTTTTTGAAGAACAAATAGAGAAAGTATTATGAGCTTACCTGAAGATCAACGACAAGCGCTGGGAGAGGAGTTATATCACGCACTACGTGATTGCAAAACCCTTGCCCCATTAACTGAGCGCTGCGAAGGCATTGAAATAGACGATGCCTATCATATATCTCAAGCTATGTTGCAATGTCGGCTAGAAGCTACTGGCGAAAAAGTGGTTGGTAAGAAAATTGGCGTAACCTCAGCAGCCGTACAAGATATGCTAGGTGTTTATCAACCTGACTTTGGCTTTTTAACCTCTGCCATGCATGTTGAAAACAAGGCATCTGTCACCATCAAGGGTAACCTTATTCAACCTCGCGCTGAAGCAGAAATTGCTTTTTTGCTGAAGGCTGACTTACAAGGCCCTGGCGTTACCGAGCAGGATGTATTAGCAGCTACCGAGTGCATCATCCCTTGTTTTGAAATTGTCGATTCACGTATTGATGATTGGAAAATAAAAATACAAGACACCGTGGCAGACAATGCCTCTTGTGGTGTTTATGTATTAGGGGATGAGCGGGTAAACCCTAACGATGTTGATTTACCAAACCTCAGTGTCACTGTCTTTAAGAATGGTAAAGAAATCAGCTCAGGAAAAGGCTCTGCAGTACAAGGCAATCCGCTAACAGCGGTTGCTTGGCTTGCTAACACCTTAGGTGAGTTTGGTATTCCGTTTAAGTCTGGGGAAGTAATTCTTTCAGGCTCTCTTGTGCCTTTGGAGCCTGTTGTTGCAGGGGACGAAATGCACATGGAATGCGAAGGACTTGGTAGCGCTACAATTCGCTTTGCGTAAACGACATTGATTAAATAAAGCCTCAAATACATTGCGCTCTCTTAGATCCGCCAAGAATCCATATACAGAAGTTAATAAAAGGACAACAGTAATGTCTAAAAAATTACGAGCCGCCATCATTGGCCCAGGCAATATCGGAACCGATCTACTCATGAAAGCCATGCGCAGTGACTGGATAGAACCCGTATGGATGGTCGGTATAGAAGAATCCGAAGGGATTAAACGCGCCCGCGATTTTGGTATGAAAGTCTCCACTAACGGTGTTGACGGTCTTGTTCCATCCATGAAAGAAGACAATATCCAAATCGTGTTTGATGCCACATCCGCCTACGTCCATGCAGATAACTCACGCAAGGTTGTAGAACAAGGGGCTATTATGATTGATTTAACCCCAGCAGCAATTGGCCCCTTCTGTGTTCCCCCAGTAAACCTTGGAGAATTACTCAAAGAAGGCCGTAAAGACAACGTCAACATGGTGACCTGTGGCGGACAAGCCACCATCCCTATGGTAGCCGCTGTTAGCCAAGTGCAAGACGTCGAGTACGGCGAAATCGTTGCAACCGTTGCCTCTAAGTCTATTGGCCCAGGAACACGAAAAAATATCGACGAATTCACTCGCACCACAGCGGGTGCCATCGAACAAGTTGGCGGCGCAACAAAGGGTAAAGCCATTATTGTCTGTAACCCGGCAGAGCCACCACTGATGATGCGTGACACCATTCACTGCCTCACCAAAGATGAGCCAAATCAAGATGCCATCACCGAATCCGTTCATAAGATGGTAAAAGAGGTACAAAAATACGTACCGGGTTATCGCCTTATTAATGGCCCTATTTTTGATGGCAAACGCGTAACGGTCTTTGTAGAAGTTGAAGGTTTAGGGGATTTTCTACCCACTTATTCTGGCAACCTAGACATCATGACTGCCGCAGGATTACGTACAGCAGAAATGTACGCAGAAGCTATGGCCAACGGCGACATCGCAAGCTCTGCAACTGCATAAATTACCGCAAACACATTCATTTATAAGGAGACCAGTTATGGATCTCAAAGGCAAAAAAATCACCCTTCACGACATGTGTCTGCGCGACGGTATGCACCCAAAGCAGCACCAAATTTCCATTGATGAAATGATTGATATCGCCGTCGCTCTCGACGAATCAGGTGTACCTCTCATTGAAGTCACTCACGGTGACGGACTTGGTGGCGCTTCGGTTAACTATGGCTTCCCTGCAGCAACTGACGAAGCATATTTGGACGCCGTTATTCCAAAAATGAAAAATGCTAAGATATCTGCGCTATTGTTGCCAGGAATCGGTACCGTTGATCATTTAAAAATGGCTGCCGACATTGGTGTAACCACCATTCGTGTTGCTACTCACTGTACCGAAGCCGATTTTTCTGAGCAACATATTGGCCTTGCCGCCAAAATGGGTTTGGATACTGTCGGATTTCTAATGATGGCCCATATGATTTCTGCTGAAGCATTGCTTGAGCAAGCATTGCTGATGGAGTCTTACGGCGCTAACTGTATCTATTGCACAGACTCTGCTGGTTATATGCTTCCTCATCAAGTCACTGAGCGTATCACCTTACTTCGCAGCAAACTAAAACCAGAAACTGAACTTGGTTTTCATGGTCATCACAACATGGCCCTTGGTGTTGCGAATTCCCTTGCAGCAATAGAAGCTGGTGCAAATCGAATTGACGGTTCCGCAGCAGGCCTTGGTGCCGGTGCAGGAAATACACCATTAGAAGTATTAGCGACAGTTCTCGATAGAATGGAAGTAGAAACTGGCGTCAACATCTTTAAGTTAATGGCTGTTGCCGAAGAAAAAATCGTACCGCTAATGGATAACATCGTACGTGTTGACCGTGACTCATTAACATTGGGGTATGCGGGCGTGTACTCTTCCTTCTTATTATTCGCACAACGTGCCAGTGCCAAATATGGCGTTCCATCTCAGGATATTTTACTTGAAATGGCACGACTAAAAGCCGTTGGAGGTCAAGAAGATCTAATCGAACATGTTGCGATGGAAATGGCAAAAGCGAAAAAGTAATATCGGATAATTAACGTTACATTCATGCATTTTTAAGAGCATATAAAGGACGCCAATGGCGTCCTTTTTTTCTGGAGTATTAGTTTTGTATGCCGTTATATTAAGAGCAACTGTTGGCGATCTAAACGAAGAATACTCTGAGGCGTTAAAACGCATGAAAACACTGGCGTTTGAACAATATGGATGCCTTGAATTCTACGCCATGATGGACGGCCCTAGACGAATCGCCATATCCTATTGGAAAAATGAAGATGACATTCTTCAATGGAGAAATAATAACGAACACCGTCAAATTCAAGAAAAAGCCAAACAAACTTGGTACACGTCTTACAATATTCAAATCGTTGATATCAAACGAGAATACTCCTACGAAAAACCACATAAATAACATCGATATAACAAATCGCTATTTTTAAGGCTATTAATAATCTAGCACTCCCTCCTCCGAAACTGTCAAAACAATCCTTAGTACACTAGCCTGAATAATTAATGACCAGAAAATTCATTTATAAAGGCGGCGCTATGAATATCATCAAACTAATTCTTGCCTCTCTATTTCTTCTCTCAACGTTAAGCCACGCCAATACCGTCACTATTCGCGCCGATGAATGGTATCCCATTAACGGTGTTCCCGGCTCTAAAAAACCAGGTTACATGATTGAATTAGCACAAGTTATTCTCGCCAAACACGGCCATACCGTTGAATACCGTTCGATGCCTTGGGAGCGAAGCTTAAAAGAAGTAAGAAGAGGCTCTTTTGATTGTGTTGTTGGTGCTTATAAAGAAGATGCTCCGGATTTTATCTTTCCAGATGCCCCCTGGGGTTCAATAGAGTCAACTTTTTATATCAAAAACGAAACCGCTTGGAAGTATACCGGAATGGATTCCGTTAAAAACATTGTGATTGGTACAATTGGTGGCTATGCCTACAATGAGGCGTTTGATGAATACATCAAACAAAATAAAGGCAAGGGAAAGGTACAGGTTATCAACGCCAACAACGCCTTAGAGCAAAATATTAAGAAACTCTTAAAGGGAAGAATAGATGTCGTTATAGAGTCCCACCTAGTTATGGAAGCAAAACTTAAAAACATGAACGTCACTGACAAGGTGAAGTCTGCTGGCGTTCTCGCCGAAGCAGACAACATGTACATTGCTTGTTCCCCCGCAAAATCGACCTCAAAAGAATATGTAAAGCTATTTTCCGAGGGAATCAAGGAACTGAGAACATCAGGAAAACTGAAAGAAATCTTGAACAAATACGGGCTAAAAGATTGGCAATAACCCAAAAATACGATTAGAGATTGTTTATTATAGAAGCCAACGTTTCCAACTTAGCATTGGATAACTGCCTGTAGTCAAAATAAGGAGTAATGATAAGTCGTCGTGATGGGTCGATTGCAAAATCTGCATCAACCCACTGCATCGAGGTTTCAGCGACATCGCCGACAACATTATTAGCAAGCAACATTGCAGCATGTGTTTTCCCACAAATAAGGCGAACCGCCTCACTTTTCGTTGGCTCACCCCCTGTGTCAGGATAAATAGAATCATCAAACAAGAGCGCCTGACGTGACCCTTTCGTGAGTAAATAAGACTCTCTGTATGCCTGCCATGAAGAAAAACCTTCAGCATTTAACATATGTCCCAATTTGGCATAGATATTGATAATTTTACGCCAATGATTACCCGTCTCACGCCCAATACTCGCCAGCTCCCCCTTAATAGCAGGTATCAGCTCTTGCCTTTCAATATATTCATCCATCGGGGGCCTGTTGCCTATATAAACAACAAAATCACAATCAAGATCGCCAATACCTACCATTTACTTCCCTCTCCATACGAAAATACCCATAACCCTTCATAACAAGCTGATTTTAGAGTACTATTTTTACCATACTCGTTTTAAAGTAATAGTTTTAGTTATAAGTACACCCCTTTTCTGACTGACTTTAGGTGAAATTCGTCGATGTCATTATCTATCGATAACCAAGCCCTATCCAATTTGTTGTACGCTCTGTATGGATCAGCCACGACTGCTGCATCTACCAGCCGGCAATTCTTAACTCAAATTCGCCAGCTAATGAACCTTCAGCACGCCACCATGATTGTGCGCCAACCTACCGCAACAGATCCCGGTTTAATCTATACCAGTGGTGATGATGCAGATATTGCAATTCTGGATACTGAAGCGGGTGGTTACGCTAGCTTGTATGCGCAAGACCCTTTAGTGAATTTACCCCCCGGTGAACTGGTAACCCTAAGCGACCAAACGCCCCGAACTCAACTCTTAAAAAGCGACTATTACCACCTATTTCTTAAGCCCTATAACATCGATTATGTTGCTGGAATTGATTGGTTATATGAAAAGAACTCTCGCATTTCCGTACGCTTTACCCGTGAAGAGGCACAAGGGGACTTCACCAACGATGAGAAAGACTTTTTCCGCCTTCTAATACCTCACTTTGAGCAGTCTGTTACTCTCGGCATTCAGTTGCGACAGTTAGACTCTGAGCGTCAAATTTACGCGGATTCGATATCAAAACGCTCCATCGGTATCATTACTCTGGATAAAAACGGCAGTATCTTGCAATCGAATACTACGGCAGATAAATACCTGCATGATTCTGATGGTTTGTTACAGGCTAAAAACCAAATCAAGGTCAATAACAGCGCTCTTAATGACAAGCTAAACAAATTCATCACAGAAGCCCTAGCGGAGATAAACAATAAACAACGCGGCCCAATCAATGCGTTGGCGGTACCTCGTGACAGCGGCAAGGCCGACTACCAAATCATGATAAAGCCTATTTCTGTGGACAGCCACGACGAATCCGACGTCACCCCTTATTTAACGGTCTTAATTCAAGACCCTGAGCGCAACTTAGAAATATCGGTACGAACATTAATGAATTTGTACCAACTCACTATGTCTGAGGCCACGATTGCCATTTTGTTAGCAGAAGGTCATACCACCGATGAAGTTGCCGACGAGCTAGATATAAAAAAGAACACGGTACGAGCCCATTTACGATCCATGTTTGTAAAGATGGGGGTAACACAACAATCGATGTTAGTGTCGCTAGTACTCACAAGCTTGGCATCTACGCTTTAGCGGCTGAACTACATAACTCAAAAAACAGGCAATAAAAAAGGGCAAAACCTAATGGTCTCGCCCTTTTTTCAGCGCCAATGTATTATCAATGATAAACACAAACGCTGCATTGCATCCAATTCAGCAATAGCTAATTAGACAGCAACGATGTTCTCTGCCTGAGGACCTTTCTGACCCTGAGTGACAGTGAACTCAACCTTCTGACCTTCAACCAAAGTTTTAAAGCCATCTCCGCTGATAGCACTGAAGTGTGCAAACACATCAGGACCAGACTCTTGCTCGATAAAACCAAAACCTTTAGATTCGTTAAACCACTTTACTGTACCAGTAGTAGTAGACATTATTCATACCTATTTTTTAAGAGTAATATGAAGCCTTTATAAGACCATTTTGGCTGGAAGTGCTGCCATTACTTATAGAAAACAGAACGAGTACTAAACTGGTATCGAAACGGTAAACATAAATATAAGACGTACTTTCAAGCTAATTCAATTATATACCGCTTTACCATGTAGTCAATGTCAATTACATTCCAAAAAAACACCACATTAAATACCTTTAAAACAACAGGTTACAAAAGCTTTTCAGGAAGAAAAATTCAGCAAGAACGATACCAAAAGCCCTTGTTAAACACCTAACACAACTAATTACTGGGAAAATCAACAACTATGAGCTGGTATTCAGCATGGTTCTTAACCACGTTATCCTGTAAGCTGCACGCCCCGCCGACTAGACGTGCCCGCTGTTAACCAAGAGATACCCCCCATGAGCTTTGATTCCCTAGGCCTTTCTGCCCCCATTTTAAAAGCCATCGCCGAGAAAGGGTACGAAACCCCCTCTCCGATTCAAGCCCAATCTATCCCTGCTATTCTTGCAGGAAAAGATGTTATGGCAGCAGCCCAGACAGGCACAGGCAAAACAGCGGGGTTCACACTGCCCATATTAGAAAGGTTAATCGAAGGTGAGCGAGCCCAAGCAAACCAAGTTCGCGTGTTGGTGCTAACCCCTACCCGCGAGTTAGCTGCACAAGTCGGTGAAAGTGTTGCAACCTATGGCGCGCATTTACCACTTCGTTCCGCCGTTGTATTTGGTGGTGTGAAGATAAACCCGCAGATGATGAAATTACGTAAAGGTGTTGATGTCTTGGTTGCTACACCCGGCCGGTTATTGGATCTGTACAATCAAAAAGCGGTTAGATTCAAACATCTAGAAGTCCTTATACTCGATGAAGCTGACCGAATGTTAGACATGGGATTCATCCACGACATTCGAAAAATCATTGCCACGTTACCCAAGCAGCGTCAAAACTTAATGTTCTCTGCCACCTTTTCAGACGACATACGTAAACTTGCAAAAACTATCGTCAACGACCCGGTAGAAATATCCGTCACGCCCCGTAACTCCACTGCCCCCACAGTTAAGCAATGGATTTACCCTGTCGACAAAAAGCAAAAAACACCGTTGCTGATCAAACTCATCAAGGATCACCAATGGAAGCAGGTGTTGGTTTTCTCTAAAACCAAACATGGCGCTAACAAGATCACCAGTAAGCTTGAAGATGCAGGCATCAACGCTGCAGCCATACACGGCAACAAAAGCCAAGGGGCTCGCACCAAAGCACTAGCTGCATTTAAAAACGGATCGGTAAGGGTACTTGTGGCAACGGACATTGCCGCACGTGGTATCGACATCGACCAATTACCACAAGTTGTTAATTTCGACTTGCCTAATGTGTCGGAGGATTACGTTCATCGTATTGGCCGTACCGGCCGTGCAGGATCGACTGGCCAAGCAGTATCATTAGTTAGTGCCGATGAGTTCAAATTATTATCTGATATCGAACGCCTGATTCAAACACTATTACCTAGGGAAATTGTTGCCGGTTTTGAGCCTGTTCACACCTTGCCCGAATCACGTTTAAATACACGCGCTAATAGCCCAAAGAAACCCAAGAAGCCCAAAACAGGGCACAGAGACGGCCAACGTCCCTCCACAAAGGCACAAACTCAAAAAAGGCGCAGCAGACAGCCCTCTACAAAAAAATAGAGCACAGCCGTTCACTCAAGGACAAAGCACTGATAGTATAGGGCCAGATCGTAATCACCTGGTTGCAATAAAGCGGCCCTAGAACCACTGCTAAACGAGAGTAGACTATGCCAGATAGCAAAAAGAAAATTGCCAACCAACTCCTTGAAGCACAAGTAGCATTTTTTGTTGAGCAAGTTACCGGTGATGGCTTTGAACAAATAGTCAAAGACGAAATCGACCATTTCTACACAGTCATTGATACATTAACGTTAAATGATGTCGCCAACCCTGATCAAATTAAACAAACGATTCAAAAGTACTCCCAAGAACTTGAAATACACGGTGCAGTGCCTGAGCTTCTAGGAGAAATAGCCCAGCACGTTTATGACCACCCAGCCCATGACAACACCCTTGTCAGCGATATTGTTACCGATCAGCAGTTCAAAGACATTCTAGAAAAAACGCTAGAAAAGGAAGAGCTTCGGGGGCGAGCAATAAAACAAGCGGTAGCCAACCCAGTATATGCAGCCCTGGTATCCGACTTGCTTTACAACGGCATTAAAGATTACGCAACTGACAACGCAGTGACTAAGAATATTCCTGGCGCATCATCAATGATGAAGTTAGGTAAAAACATGATGAACAAAGCAGCACCAAAACTTGAAAAAGCGATTGAAGATAACGTCAAACGGTTTATCGAGAAAAATGCCAGCGCAACATTAAAACAAAGTGAAAAATTCCTAACCAAAACCTTAAATAACGAAAAAATTAGCGAAATCTCTCTCGATATTTGGGACAAAGTAAAACTACAAAAACTATCATCCTTTCGAAAAGCAATCACTACCGATGACTTACAAGATTTATTAGTTATGGGTTACGACTATTGGCTCGCCTTCAGAAAAACATCCTATTACGCCTACTTAGTTGATTCTGGTGTAGACTTTTTCTTCAACAAATACGGCGACTCATCTTTAACATTAATCCTTGAAGAAGTGAGCATTGAGAAATCGATGTTATCCGACGATGCCATGCGCTTTGCACCCCCAATCCTAGAAATGCTAAAAGAAAAAGGGATTCTAGCTGACATATTCCGCCGTCGCTTAGAGCCTTTCTTTTTGTCTGAAAGCACACTGGCCATACTGTAACGGATTAAGAGAAAACAGTAGATGTTCGACAAACGTGATTTGTTACAGCTCGCTCATATGAAAATGCCCTTTGGAAAATACAAAGGGCAGGTTTTAATTGATATACCTGAAGAATATTTACTGTGGCTTGCGAACAAAGGGTTTCCCCAAGGCAAACTGGGAATGTTACTTGAGCTTGCTTTGGAAATTCGCATCAATGGGCTAGAAAAAATTATCGAGCCGATGAAAGCAATGGCATATCCTTAGTCCGCTTCGGGTAATTGCAAATAATGTCAGAATTATTTTATGTATTATTTGCAAACCTAATGAAATCATTAACATGCCTCTCCAGCCTCGCTAATACCTTGATATCTAATATATTCATATTTTTGTCAAATATATTATCTATATTTGTAACCATCATTTCATGACACCTATGAATATCAGAAAGTGTTGAATCAAGAATCAGTTTCAAATGCGCCTGCGCCCTTGCTCCACCTACTGGGCTTGCAGCTTGAGTGATAATTGATACGACCTTACCTTTCAGAGGTGAATTAAACGCAGGCCTTGATGCCCAGTCTATGGCGTTCTTTAATACCGCAGGAATACTGTGATTGTACTCAGGTGTACAGATTAATAACGCATCAGCAGACGCCACGTGTAATAGGAAATTAGAAACAACTTCAGGTTTTTCATCGTTTAAATCTTCTGAGTAGAATGGAAGGCTATCTAGCTTGGGCATTTCAAGTTCATGCTCATCGAGAAAGCTAGAGATATTGTGAAGCAGTGCCAAAGTCTTACTTTTCGAGTGAAAACTCCCAGATAACAACAGAATATTCATACCATTCTTTCCTTAATAATTTTATAGCCATAACATTTACACTGCAGATTTTTCTGGCGATGTAACTTATTAGGGGCTGGTAAACACTACGTTAGTGGTGGTAAGAAGATAATAACGCTAGCCCGAGTGGCGTACTTTCGATAATATGACAAGCTATGCAGAGAACACGACAACATTGGCAAGAAGTCCCCCTTATCGTGCCACCAACAGGCAAACCACAACGCCCTATCAGTATGCTTTATCGCAAACTGCCTCCGCAATCAGTGGTAACTGCACATAGCCACAACTGGGGGCAGCTGGTCTATGCCAGCACCGGCGTGTTAGATGTGACGACCCCTAGTGGTCGCTATCTGGTACCACCGCACCGGGCCGTATGGGTACCCCCTGAGCACCCCCATGAGATTTCCAGCATACACGGAGCTGAAATCTCCAGCGTTTATATCACCACTGATGAAGCACAATCCCTGGCAAACCATTGCTACGTACTTGAAGTTTCACTCTTGCTACGAGAGCTAATCTTAGAAGCGCTACGTCAGCCCAGTGAATATGAATGGTTAAGTTCAACAGGGCGTTTATTTCGAACCCTTCGTGACCAAGTTATCGGCGCAAACTCAGTTCCATTACACCTCCCCTTGCCAAGCGACTCACGCTTACAGAAAATCTGTACAGAATTACAGAACCACCCGGAACGTAAACGTAACTTAGAGCAATGGGGGGAGTTTGCAGGTGCTTCAAGTCGAACGGTACAGCGCCTCTTCCTAAAAGAGACAGGGCTGAGCTTTCGTAGCTGGCGTCAACAACTGCGTTTACAAATTGCATTACAACGTTTAGCAACAGAAAAACATTCCGTAACTCGTATTGCCAGTGACCTTGGGTATGAATCTAGCTCCGCATTTATTTCGATGTTCCAACAACAATTAGGGGTAACGCCCGGTGAATATGCGAAACCATTTAAGCAACCCCCGCCGATTTGAAAATCCTCTATAATGAATGAACGAGCAATCGATTCATTATTATTTTTGGTGAAAAACGAGGTTCTCAAGCCGATGCACCAGCCCCCCTGGATTCGCACACTTTTATTAGTGGCAAGTTCGCTATTGCTACCCACTGTATATGCGCAATCACGCGATAGTTTTGACGAGATTATAATGGACATGCCGCTAGAGCAACTACTGAAAGTTAGCGTGGCATCCAAGCGCCTTGAGTCGGTAAATCATGCTCCTAGTGTAATCACCGTAATCTCCGCAAATGACATTCGCCGCTACGGTGCTCGCCACCTACGTGACGTAATTGATCGCTTACCCAACGCTCAGGTAATTGGTTCTACCAACTATCCCCATAACCGCACCTCACTTCGCGGGGTAACACAAACCCACCTAGACGATAAAATTCTAATCCTACTCAACGGACGCCCTATTCGCGATGCCGGACAAGGTGGCGTTAATGGTGACATCTACTCATCATTCCCCCTTAACCTCATCCAACAAATCGAGATTATTCGAGGTCCAGGTTCAGTTCTTTATGGCACCAATGCATTTTCTGGCGTAATGAATATTGTCACCAAACAACCGAAATCTCCCGCGGAGTTTCAAATTGAAACCCAATATGGCAGCTACAAATCTAAGGAAATTGATATAACAGGTGGGGCAATTTTTGAAGATTTTAGTTTTATGGGCGCATTAAATACACACAACAGCAACGGAGACACCTTCGCCAATACTACAGGTGAATTTGGATCCAACGGGGATTACGAAACTGGCAAAAAATCAATAGAAATGGTATTCCAAACACAATATAAACAGCTAAACATAAATGCCATCGTCAATCAGGTCGAACAAAAAGCGGGGAACAATTTACTCACATTTCCCTCAGAGTATTGGACAATCGAAAGACGTTTCTTCGATATAGGATATATATTTGACCTCCACAATCAATGGAACATACAGGCCAATCTCACTTACAACGGAATGAACAACACAGCAGGAATCATTGGTGGTAAAGATCGTTTTTTTACAACAAAGTCACGGGGTTATCTCGGTGAACTCTCATTACATGGCAATATTAATGAGCACACTGATGTTGTCATCGGTGGTGTATATGACGCGCTTAAAGGAGACAATGTATCCGACGGGAATCGAAACACTAACATCGATGCCTGGCGATCCAGCTTTTATTCTCAACTAGATTATCGCGTTAGTGACCGGTTAAAGCTGAACGGTGGTTTTCAGCTAAACAAACCCGAAGGTGATGGCAGCGACATTGCCCCACGAGCGGCAAGTGTCATTACCTTCAACAAAAATTATGTATTAAAATTAATGTATGATGAAGCCTATCGATCTCCCTTCGGTTTGGATTTATTTCTCGACGCCGCCTTCTTGCTTGGAAATCCAGACTTAAAACCAGAGACCATTAATACCTACAGCGCACAACTTATCTACACACAACGAGAGTCTAACGTCGCTCTCACGTACTACACAAGCCGTCACAAAGACCTTATTGTGCGTACCACGGATGGTTCTGGGCAAGTGACGCTAACCAATCAAGGGCATATTGATTACGGCGGTATAGAATTAGAATACAACTGGACATTGAGTCAAGCATGGAGTGCCACAGGAAACATTTCCTACCAGTCAAACGAAACTGACACCGGAGATAAAGACACAACATTTCACCCCAACTGGATGGCAAAAAGTGGTTTCTCCTATGATGCCAACGGATATCTAGCCAGTTTATTTATTAGCTATTTCGGTGAACCGACACAAAGCGTTGAATTAAACCCCGCAGTTAATAAAGCCAACCCCAAAGCGGAAAGCTATACATTACTCACAGCAAACATCGTTTTTGATCTAGGCCTCGTGTTAAACAATACCAATTACGCCGATTTAACCTTTTCCATTTATGGTGATAACTTACTTGATGAGAGGGTGTATTCTCCAGAAATCAGCCGCTTAATCGTAAATTCAATTCCCAGCCATAATGGCCGTGGGTTCTATGCGACATTAACTTATTCGTTTTAGCAGTACCCACCGGACTCAATATAAGTTAACTCATTCAGCAAGTACTTCTGACACACGTAATTGAAGTGCCGGCAACACTTCAGTCTCAAACCATGGATTTTGATGTAACCAACGGTTATTTCTAGGGCTTGGATGCGGGAGAGGAATCATTTGTGGCCAATAAGTTCGCCAAGACTTTACCAGAGCCGTCACAGAGCTAGCAGCCTCACCAAAGTGATAAGCCTGCGCATACTGCCCTAATACCACGGTCACCTCCACATCAGACAGCTGCTCCAGAAGCTGCTCTCGCCAAGCGTCCGCACATTCACTGCGAGGAGGCAAATCTCCGGATTTACCTGTCCCTGGAAAACAGAAACCCATAGGTAAGATAGCAATTTTTTCTGGCTCGTAAAACTCTTCACGTGTCACACCCAGCCATTCTCGCAAACGATTTCCACTGGCATCATCAAATGGCACTCCCGACTGATGAACCTTTCTGCCCGGTGCTTGCCCTGCAATTAAAATCCTTGCTTTAGGGTGCAACTGCAAAACGGGTCGAGGGCCCTCTGGTAAGTTCTCCTCGCAGATAGTACAAGCTCGAACTCTTGCTAATAACGATGAAAATGACTCCATAATACCTCTATCCTTTGCATGGGTAAAAACCCAAATATGTTGTTAACAGCCTCTCATTCTTGATATATATCAATTTTTGTTTTAAAGTTTCAGTAATTTCTGAAACTTTAAAACATCGAGAAACGCGATGCAAATGACGCCCATGATTGAATCCTTCGTCCTACATTTTGGCGAAATGGGGAGCCGCTGGGGCTTTAATCGAACCGTAGGCCAAATGTACGGGCTGATTGTACTAAGTGAAGCCCCCCTTAGTGCCAATGATATCTCATCTTCCCTGAGTATTTCACGGGGTAATGTCAGCATGGGCCTTAAGGAGCTGCAGTCTTGGCAACTTGTTCGTGTACATCACGTCCCAGGGGATCGCAAAGAATACTTCTCTACCGCAGGTAGTATTTTAGAGATGGCCCGGCGGGTCATGATTGAACGTAAACGCCGGGAAGTTGACCCAACGTTAACACTACTGCGTGACATCATATTAGAAAGCCCCTCCAGTGAAGGCGAAGCCCATGCTCAAACAAAAATGCGCGAGATTCACGACCTATTAGAATCAGCTTCCCTGTTATCTGATGAAATCCAGTCACTGAGTATCGAAAGCCTTCAAACCCTGATTAAGCTAGGGGCTGGCGTTGGCAGATTA
>CAJXXT010000136.1 GCA_913063495.1 uncultured Gammaproteobacteria bacterium
ATGGGGGCGAGGAAACTTTCGATGTCTATAATTGCCGCTGAAGCCATGGTAAGCCTTTGTTATTAATGGATTGTTATCGCATTGTAGTGGAGCTGTTGTGTTGGGGCTATTGTAACCGCAAGCATAGTTGTCTAAAGGTAATTTTACCGTTTTTTTTCTTGATCTTTTTCGCAATATTGCAGGGATTGATGCAATATTGATCGGTCGTGCTATTGGTCATGTTATCGCTACAAGGTTTTTTATACGTCATTACGATTATCCTGTAAATAAAAGGAACTAGAGAACTGAAAAAACTGTCCTCTGTTGTCTGAATCGTAATGTGGTACTGTTCAATAATCGGGCCGTGCAAAAGGGTTACGCGAACGAATTGTATGAAAGGATTGTATGAAAGGATTATGGAGGGGAAAGGATGATTAAAAAAACATCATGCAAACAATGGCGAAGGGTCGTAGCGGTATTGCTGTTGGTTGCAATGACTAGTGGCTGCGCTGTCAAATTAATGTACAACCAGTTGGATTGGCTGATACCGTGGTATCTCAGTGATTACCTTGATATGAACGGTGAGCAAGATGCTTTTTTTGATAAACGACTGCAGGGCTATTTAGCGTGGCATCGCAAAAGCCAGCTTCCTGAGTATGCAGCTCTGTTACGCAGCGTTGCTAACGATGTAAACGATGGCTTAAATGAACAAGAGATTCAACGCTTTCAAGGTGAGACCGAGCGTTTAGCGGGTATTTTGGTGGAGCGCCTAGCCCCAGATGTGGTTGCTGTGTTTGCAGATGCGAGTGATGAGCAGTTAACACAGTTATATGATGCCTTGGATAAGGATGGGGAGCGTTACCGAAAGCGTTATGTGAAGCAAACGCTTCAGCAGCAACAAGAGAGCCAGGTCGAGGATGTGATTGAAACCATTGAGCGTTGGACGGGCTCTCTTAATAATGAGCAGGAGCGGTTAGTTAGCGAGTGGGGCGCGCAGTATCAGCCTATGGGGGATGAGTTGTATCAGGCGGGGTTGAAGTGGCGTGCAGAATTTAAACAGGCGTTAAAAGGGCGGGAGGATTCAGCCTTATACCCTTTACGTTTAACATCGTTGTTAACGACGCCAGACTTTGGCTGGTCTGATGCGTTTCAAGTGAAGATGTTAGAAAATAAACAGTCTCTGTCACAGCTGTATTTTACGCTAGATAAAACATTTTCTAAGAAACAGCGCAAACGCATTGTTAATACGTTACGGGATTATGCAGAAGATTTTGAGCAGTTAGCGAAGGAAGGCGCGTGATCTGTTTTGTATGAGGGAAGGTGAAACCGAAGGAGTACTTGTTGGTTGTTAGCTACCTGATAAAACGGTTGCTTTAACATGGCTTTTACGCATTCGGTTTCGCCTGTAGAGTAGGGCGTGTAGTTCATAGCCTTGCCGTCGGTTCTACTTTAATCCTATTTTAGCTGATCCAATGCGTAATCTTTTGCGTTGAATATTTTTCCTGAATCTAGGTAGTGCGCGATTTGGTTAATCGGCATGGATAGGGATTCCGCTTTATTAGTAAGAACGTATTCGGTGTACACGCTTTCGGGTTCTGTGCGTTTAGTTGTCGGGTGTTTTTTTGCGTACTCAGTCAATAGTATCCACTGATGCCCTTTTTTTGATATGCCGATAATGGTCTGGCCGATATAGGCCCCGGCCAGCATTGATACCATGGATATATCTTTGTGCGTTAAGCTGGCTTTGTCTTTGTATAGGCCGCTTAGATAGCTATCAACAATCGATAGACTGGCAACGGAGCCATCAAGTTTTTTTATGTCTAAGAGTTCAGGGTGAGGGATCTGGAAAGGAACTCTGCTTTTACCTGCGAATGCTTTGGCGTAAGCGGGTAACATTTCATTGAGCGACGGTGAGTCAGCCATGGCAGTTGCGCTCCCTAGAACCAAAGAAAAACAACACAAGATAATTGAGATAAAATGCATACATGCCTCCAACGGGCTTTGTCAGCGGGGTCTGATTGTTAGTTTTTTGACCGCTGTTTTCAAAATTAGACGTGAAGCAACACTAAATAGCAAGCCCATATGGACTAGAAGTATATAAGGTGGTCTACACTGGTTAAGGTGCTTAACTAACAGAGGGTGGCGGTATGAGAGTATTTATTGCGGTACTGGGGTTGTTGTTGGCCAATAGTGCGATGGCTGGGCAGTTAAAGGTAGTGACTGATGCATGGGAGGGTTATACCTCTAAAGAAGGTAAAGGTTATTACATGGATATGCTAAGGGCTATTTATAATGAGCCAACGGATGCCTTAGCGTTTTCTGTGCTGCCCTATGCTCGTTCTTTAGATATGGTGAAAACGGGTAAAGCGGATATTGTGCTGGGGATTTATTTTGGGGAGATTCCTGATAAGCACATGGCTGCCTACGTTGTTGAGCAAGACCTTGTAGATGTTGTTGTGCCAGTAGACATGGCTAAGTCATGGAAGGGTATGCAAATGTTAAAAGGTAAAAAGGTGATGGCAAAAATAGGTTATGCGTTTGATACCATCACGGATGTCAAAATGAAGTATACAGAAATAGCATCGTTGGCCAATATGTTGAAGATGATGGCTGCTGGCCGGGCAGATGCGGTATTGGACTACAAGGCAGATCTTGAGCCTTTAATGGAAGCGGCTGGGTTGGCGAAAGATAAATACACCGTCGTTATGTCGGTTTTATCCTCTCCTATTTATTTTGGTTTTGCCGATACTCCTAAAGGTATTGCCGCCAAGGCGCGTTTCGAAAAGCGTTTTAAAGAGCTATATGAAAGTGGCGAAATTAAAAAAATGATGGAGGGTAATTTGGGCCATTCCAAGGGATTAACGAAAACCTTGCAATCTTGGAAGTGAATGGATTGTTAATGTGAGTTAACATATCCCAAAAATCAATAATATTGGGGTATGTTATGGCACGTCGTTTAATGGGGTATCTGTTTATATTGGCGGGCGTTGCGGGGATTGCAGCGTTGTTGGTCGGGGCGTATGAGTTTGTGCAGGTTCCCACGGCAAATCCGCTGCATGCGTATTTGGTTAATATCTCTGAGGTCGATCGCACGATGAAAACCTCTCAGGGCAATATAGTGATGCCTGTTGGGGTGTTTTCAGCTTCTGCAATTTTTTTTACGATTGTATTGTTTTTTTGGGCAGCAGGTTTTGTGAAACTGTTCTTGAATCTTGGTGTGCGTATTTTGGCGCCCAATGTGGATGAGTTTGCTTCGGCTTTGGTGAACAAAGTAGAAGAGCGAATGAAGGCGGGGCGTTAGAGTGATGAGTAATCAACAGCTTGAGGGAAAGGTTGCGTTGGTAACTGGCGCGAGTAGTGGTATTGGGCGGACAACGGCATTAGCGTTAGCGGCCAGTGGTATGCATGTTTTCTTGGCTTGTCGTTCAGAGGCAAAAGCACAGCCGGTACTTGATGAGATTAATGGAGCGGATAGCGGCAAGGTAAAGGCGGAATTCTTGCCCTTGGATCTTGGCGATCTTGATTCTGTGAGGCATTGCGCTTCGGTTTTTCTCGATCGAAATCTGCCGCTGCATTTGCTGGTGGCGAATGCAGGGTTGGCTGGGCAAAAAGGAATGACAGATTCTGGGTTTGAATTAGCGTTTGGTACCTGCCATGTAGGACATTTCTTGTTAACGCAATTGCTGTTGGAGACGTTGAAGCGGTCTGCGCCATCTCGTATTGTTGTGGTGTCTAGTCAGGCTCATCGACAAGCTAAAGGTATTGATTTTGCGGCGGTGCGTAAGCCAACGACGTCGTCTGTGGGGCTAAAAGAGTACGCGGTTGCTAAGTTGGCAAATGTTTTGTTTGCCTCAGAGCTAGGGCGGCGGCTTGAAGGTACTGGAGTTACCACGTATTCACTGCACCCGGGGGTTGTTGCCTCTGACGTTTGGCGTTCTGTTCCGTGGCCATTGGATCGTCTAATGAAGCTTTTTATGATCAATACGGACGATGGGGCCAAAACAACATTGTATTGTGCAACAGCAGTGGAGACGGAAAAGCAAAGCGGGTTGTATTATGATGACATCAAGGTGGCTTCTGCATCAGGTGTTGCGCAGGATAAAGCGTTAGCTGAAAGGCTTTGGAAAGAAAGTGAGCGATGGGTGAGCTAAAGCTGATTGTTTTGATGGGGTCTGCGGAAAATAAATGGTGGGCCTGGCAGGATTCGAACCTGCAACCAACGGCTTCGAAGGCCGGTACTCTATCCAGTTGAGCTACAAGCCCGCAGAGGCCGCTATTGTATTCGCAAGCGGCGGTTGATAGCAAGGCTTCGTTTTGGATTCGAGGTAAAAATTGCTATCAACCGTTTGTTTTTATTACTAGTTTGAGGCAGTTCGGTGATCACATGGTTGGTTGCAAGGGCGAGGTGGGCGGTTCTTTTGTAGTATTTCATGTAAATCGGTAATTTGCTCTTTGTTTAAAAAAACCGAAAGTTCAGCGTCTAAGGCTTGTTTATGTGACTCACGTTTTGCTTGGTGTTCACCTTGGCGCTTTTGTTGCTGTGATTGACGTTCCTGCATTCGACTTTCGTGGTGTGATTTTAGTAACGTTTTGAGCTGCTCTGTTTGGTCGCCTGTTAATTGAAGCTGAGTTGAGATAGCGTCAAAGTCTGGCCCTTGGTGTTTTTTGTTCATTGGGTGGTTTTGGTTCGCATTGCCGTATGAATTTGCTGCTGCAAGCATACCGCTAACGCTTACAAGAATGGCAAAAAGCATAACGATGGCACCCCTGATTGGGCTGTTGGGAGCACTAGTAACGTTATCGTAAGGGTTGTCGAACGAGCTATTGAATTCACTGTTGTGATTGTTTGATGGCATGGTTGTTCTCCTTGGGGTTTTGATTTCTATCTTTGGATTTCTAACTAGTGTAGGAACCAACTAAGGAGCAAATAGGGAGGAAATGTGGCTTTAGCCTTCAAATTGTGTTTTTTTCTGGCGTATATTAGTGCGAATATTGCCTTTTATGTTATTGCTTCTAATGTTTCCTCTGCCCATTCCAACCATGCCTCTTCAATCTTTATGCCTAGTTTAAGTGTTTGGTGGGGTAAAAAGTATTTTGAGCGTAATGGCTGTTCTAGGTTGATGAGAAGTTCGCTCATTTCTTGATATTGCTGTAACCGTGTTGCATGGGCGGCTTTGTGTTGGGATATCTCTTCAATCAGTAACCCCGTGTCCGCAAGCTCTCCCGCATAAATTTTAATTAGTAGGGGTTCTTTGATTTTCATGGCTTTGGCAGGCTTTTCTAGCCATTTCTGTAGTTCACTTATACCGTCAGGGGTGACCTCATAAATTTTCTTATCGGGTTTTCCTTGTTGTATGACCTCCTCAGATTCAAGTAACGCTTCGGACTCCAGTTTTTGCAACTCTCGATAAATTTGCTGGTATGACGCTGCCCAGAAGTAACTTACGGACTGGTCAAAACGTTTTACCAGGTCGTATCCAGAGCCTTTTTCAATATCAAGCATAGCGAGTATGGCGTGCCTAAGGGACATAGTTTTCCTTCGGGTGTTTGTGGTGGGGTAATGGCGTGATTAAAGCAGTTTAGCGGATATTTGTTGCGTTATCTCAATTTGTTGCATATTCAAAAAATTGAATATAAGCTGGTTGTTCATTTTAATATGAGTGTGGTTAACATCTTGGAGATGATAGATGGCTGATACGAGTGATGGCATAAATCATGAGTCGGCAAACAAAGAGCCGATCAAAAAGAAGAAAGAGAAAAAAACGGGTTTGGCACCTAGCACTATTCGTATCGGTAAGCGTTATCGCCCGAGCCGTCTTAATGGCTCTTATGATGCTATTGTCATTGGCTCAGGAATTGGAGGTTTAACAACCGCAGCGTCTATGTCCAAGATGGGTAAAAAAGTGCTGGTGTTAGAGCAGCATTATACCGCCGGTGGTTACACTCACAGTTATTCTCGAAATGGTTATGAGTGGGATGTGGGTGTGCATTACATTGGTGATATGGGTTACCCCACCATGGGCCGCAAGCTGTTTGATTTTATTACCGATGGCAAGCTTAAATGGGCTGCTATGGATGATAATTACGATCGAATATTTCTAGGCGACGAAGAGTTTAATTTTGTAAAAGGAAAAGAAGCGTTTAAGAATGAATTAAAACGTAAATTCCCAGAAGAAAGTGCTGTTATTGATAAATACGTACATATGATTGATGAGGCAAACAAAGGTATGCAATGGTTTACCATGGGTAAATTATTTAAACCGTGGCAGCAGAAAGCGCTGTCATTCGCTACCAAAAAATTAATGCCTGAATATTTTAATCGTAATACCTATGAGGTTTTGCGAGAGCTAACATCCAATGAAAAACTGATTGCTGTATTAACCGGGCAATGGGGCGATTGTGGAATGACCCCGAAAAAGTCAGCGTTTATTATTCATGCGCTAATTGCAAAACACTATTTTAATGGTGGTTATTATCCTGTTGGTGGTGCATCAAAAATCGCTGAAACTATCATTCCTGTGGTGCAGGCTAGTGGGGGTGAAGTTTTTACTTATGCCTCTGTAGATCAGGTTTTGGTAGAAAAAGGCAAGGCGGTTGGTGTTCGAATGAAAGATGGCACCGCCATACGTTCACCTTTGGTGATCAGTAATGCAGGCGTGTTTAATACCTTTGGCCGTTTGTTGCCAGAAGCTGTCAGTCGAAAACATGGGTATGATAAAAAGTTAAAAAAGGTGTCGCCGTCCTATGCGCATTTAGGCATGTATATTGGTTTGAAGGGGGATTCTAAGTCTCATGATTTGCCTTCTACTAATTTCTGGATGTACGCTGATGAAAAACATGACGAAAATACAGATAAGTTTTTTGATGATTATAAAAAACCATTTCCTGTTGTGTATGTGTCTTTCCCATCAGCCAAAGATCCAGAGTTTAATAGCAAATACCCGGGGCGCTCGACCATCGAAATTGTAGCGCCAACGCCTTACCATATTTTTGAAAAGTGGAAAGATGAAACTTGGGGTAAGCGTGGGGATGAGTATGAGGAGCTTAAAGAGTATTTTTCTCAGCGAATGTTAGAAGCTTTGTACGAGAAGATGCCACATTTGCGCGGTAAGATTGATTATTACGAAACCTCAACACCGTTATCAACAGACTACTTTTGTTATTACTCCAAGGGTGAGCTTTACGGTATCGACCATGATATGAATCGTTTTGACCAAGAATGGTTGCAACCTAAGACATCAATCCCTGGCCTCTATTTAACGGGGCAAGATGTATTGTCTGCTGGAGTGGTTGGCGCGATGATGGCGGGCTTTTTAACGGCGGGGCAAATCATGGGGTTGAAAGGGCTTAAGCTAGCGAAAATGGCGTTTTTTGATAAGCAGGATGTGCCAGAGCAGTGGGCTGTGCAGATGGAGTGATATTGGGAGCAATATATATACCAATGTAACGCCTGTATTGACGAAACTCATTACGGGCGCCACCAACCTTATTCAGTTAAGCATTTTGTATCGAAAAGGGTTTTCGTTAGTTGTTGTACTTTTACCACATGGATTAGTGACATATTCACAGCAAATAACCTGTATAAAAAATGACTACTCTGCAATACTTTCACCATGGTTTCAGAGAGAGACTTTTCCGAATTAATCGAATAACAATACAGGTTTAATCACAATGGATCACGGATACTTAAAACCCACCCCTCCCTATTTAACAACAAAAGGTGTCGCTTCTACTTTTTTACTACCCCCTGATTCATGCGCTATGAATATTACCCCTATCGAACTTGATGGCGCTATTCAGCCAATGACCATGGGAAGTGAGTTTGGAGCCTATAAAATTATCGGTCGCAAGGTCTCTGTGAAGCGTTTTTTGCATGAAAATGCACAAGCTTGCGTTCATACGAAAGGCAACCAAAATATCATTGTTTCCATGTGGACATACGACAAAAATGCCCCATCGCCTGAATTGCAAATGGCACAGACAGGCATCGGTATTGGTAAAACCTTAGCCAGTGCTATGAAGTCAAATATGAATGGTGGACTTGTTGGTTCGGGTATCGCGGTTAAGGCAGGGGCTAATACGGTTAAGGCGGTTTATGATTATGTGACGGCTTCCACGATAGATTTGGACAAGGTGCCTAACGGGCCTGACAGCACGAAGTTTAAACGGTTTAAAAATGCGCTTAAGCAGGTGGCGGATAATGTTTCAGGGCAACGTGTAGCGGTTCTTGTTTCTGTCTTGGCACCACCACCCAAGGTAGCGGCCAAGTACGATACCGGATTATCTATGGTAACTTTTTCTAATATATTAGCAATAATGAAGGGGTTGTAAGAACGTGTTACCTAACTCTTACAGGGTTGGGTTTTATTTCTGACTCATACTTCCGGTTCATATTTATA
The DNA here is from genome assembly GCA_913063495.1 of uncultured Gammaproteobacteria bacterium. Taxonomy (GTDB): domain Bacteria; phylum Pseudomonadota; class Gammaproteobacteria; order Pseudomonadales; family Ketobacteraceae; genus 42-54-T18. The sequence continues at coordinate 8,379 of CAJXXT010000136.1, forward strand.
GCCAACACCATACACAGAATGAATAATCGTGGTGTTGGGTATTACTTCCCCAATACGTTTACGCAATTTTTTAATGTGACTATCAATAGTTCTGTCGTTAACGATGCGGTGGTCATTGTAGATATGATCCATCAATTGTTCACGAGAATATATACGTCCAGGATCCGATACTAAAATATTGAGCAACTGAAATTCTACAGCGGTTAGATTTAACGGCTTGTCGTTTGCTGTAGCTTGGTATCGAGCTTCGTCCAATTTAATCATTGAGTCAGTTGAACTGGGTGTTGACCCGGTTCGGCGTAATACGGCTTTAACCCTGGCTACCACTTCTCTTGGGCTAAATGGTTTGCAGATATAATCATCTGCACCTAACTCTAACCCTAGAAGCCGATCAATTTCTTCAACGCGAGCCGTCACCATAATGATCGGGGTGTTTGAGAATGCACGAATATCTTTGCATACGTCCATACCATCCTTCCCGGGTAGCATTAAATCCAAAAGAATCAGTGAGGGCTTGTTCGCTTTAACCCAGGCAGCAACACTTGTTCCTTCGTAGATGCAGTGAGTTTGGAACCCTGAGTTTTTAAGGTAATCTGAGAGCAGCAGAGCAAGTTTTTCTTCATCTTCAACAATAAGGATAGTGCTGTTTGATGTTGCATCGTTTGTCATTGGTTGTGCCTTATTGCGTGTATACGTTAACGGTGAGTTATACGTGTTTTATGGGAAGTCGTACTGAGACCCACAACCCCCCTTGTGGAGATGGCTGAGCACTAATAGTTCCACTATGTGCAGTGACAATATTGCTGCAAATAGCCAATCCTAACCCGGCACCTCCACTTGCTCGGTTGCGGGAGGAATCTACGCGATAGAGTCGTTCGAATAACCGGGGGATTTCTTCTTTGGCGACGCCAGGGGATGAATCCTGTAGATGGATCAACATCTCGCTGTGTTGTTTCTCAATAGTGAGTAAACTATTGCCGCCTTTATCCGTATAACGATAGCTGTTTTTTAATAAATTATTAATCAGTTGTTTGATGCGCTGCGGGTCAACAAACAGCATCGCTTCATTAAGGTTCATCGAGTCAAATGATAGGTTGATATTTTTGTTAGAGAATTGATCGGTAAATGTCTCAACACAATGTTCCAAAACCGGAAGAACGTCAGTCGGGCATTTTTGATAGTTAAGTGCGCCGATATCTGACATGGATAATTCGTATAGGTCTCCCACTAGATGGGTGAGATGCTCCACCTCTTGTCCTAGGGATGTGATGTTGCCAGCGGTGAGTGGGCGAATACCGTCTTCAAGGGCTTCAATTTCCCCTTTTAGTATTGCAAGCGGGGTTCGTAGCTCATGGGAAATGTCAGCAACCCATTGCTGACGAGCGTTTTCATTTTCCTTTAGCGTGTTAGCTAAGGTATTAAAGTCGGTGGATAAGGTGCCTAACTCGTCCCTGGTGATCACCGGTATTTGAGTATCAAACTTACCTGACGTTAACCGCCGTGTACCTTTTGCAAGGTGTTTAATGGGTTTGACGAGATGCCCTGCAATAGGGATAGATAGCAGCATAGATATAACCATCATCGCTAATGCAATGACGAGAAATGTTTGGCTTTGTTCCTGAACGAAAACAAGATCATGAGCATCGGAAAGTTCTTTGATGGGTTTAATGCCCAAGTAGCCGATTGTCTGCTCGTTTAATGTGATCGGTGAAAGTGAGAATGTGCTAGCCCCTTCTGGGGGCCCAAAGACGGTGTTTTTATCAATATCGAAAAGCGCAACGCGGGGGCGCTGTTGATTAGGTGGAGGTCGACGGCCGGGAGGATGTTCTGGTCGTTGAAAGTTTGGTGCTGGTTGTCTTGAGTCTCCGCCTGGAGGGCGGCGATGGTCGATGGGTGGGTGGCCTGGCCCCCTTTCTTGTCGGGGGGATAAGAATAGATCTGGGCTACTTCCCGAGATTAGCTGGTGCCACTTTCGTGGATTTCTGGCAAGTGGCTCCCAGTCACCAGCAGACTCATATTCTGTGGCTAATGCCGCACTAAGAGCAGCGCTTTGCTCTCTGTCTTGCGTATTAACGTAATTCAAGAACCCTCTGTCAAAGCTCCACTGCATTACCAAAAACATACAAATTGCCACACCACTGGATGCCATTAGCATGGTCAGGAATAGCTTGGTTTTGATGCTTTTAGGTGAGGGGAGTAGCGCCAATCTTTAATCCTTGCCGAGTTTTCGTTGTAGGGGTTAACCTAAAAATGCTCAATATAACGTTAATTCTAGATGAATGAGAGCAGAATAGCGCAAGAGTGTGCAAGAAATGGGGAGGGGGAGATGGGTGGAATACCGCTCAGCCATTAAATAACAGTTACCAATATTATTTAAGAAACTATTATTTAAGAAACTCTGCTTCAATAAACGCTCTAAATAATTGCTGTCGCTTTATTGGATAGCGTTGGCTGGGATAAACCAAGTGCAAGGCCCTGTGTAAGATCGAATTTTCTGGAAATAATCGAATCAGACTGCCATCGGTAAGCTGATCCCTGACGGCAATATCCAAGACCGCAATAATGCCCATTCCTTGAAGGGCCGATTCAACAAGAGCAGAAATATTGTTACAGGTATGGTAATGGGTAAGGTCTATTTGTTTTAGCCATTCATCTTGAATGATTCTTGGTGTTTTGTAGTTGTCAAAATTTGAAACGATCAATTTGTGCTTGAGCAAGGATGTTAACACCCGCGGTTTACCGTGTTTTTTGAGATAGGCGGGGGAGGCGCACAAAATTAGTTGGGTGTCGGTTAGCGGGCGAGCCACTAGTCGTGAATCTTCTTGGTGACTGACACGAAATGCAAAGTCGATATTCTTCATCAATAAATCTTCGAAGTTGTCTTCGACTCTGATATCGAAAACAATATCGGGGTGACGATCACCAAACCTCGATAGTAGTTTTATGATGGGTGATTGCAGAAGAACCTGTGAAAAGGAAATTCTCAACTTGCCCTTTTCATCTTCCATCGTATGTTTTAGACGTTGTTCATAAGTATGAATGGATAATAGTACTTCCTTGCATTGAGGGTAAAAGTTCAAGCCTTCTGTAGAAGCAATTAAACCTTGTGTGGAGCGATGGATGAGGTTTATTTCAAGGCGTTGTTCAAGTTTGGCAAGTTGTTTGCTGACCGCCGATTTTGTGAGGTTTAACCGATCGGCAGCTTTGCTTAAACTGTTTTCTTCTACGATTGCTACAAAGGCCTCGTATTCTTTTAGCTGGGTCATGTTGGGTGCCTCTGTCCTGGCGATAAGCTTCGCTGTTTCTATTATGGAAACACGATTTTGAAAACATTTCCATCGTTTATGTTGGTTGGAATCGTTATGCTCGATGAACTCAATCAACTTACTCAGCTTACTCAACGATAGGACGTCATGATGGATAAGATGCAGGCCATTGTTTTAGAACAACAAGCAGATAACCCCACATTACATGTTGTCGAAAAGTCGACTCCAATCCCTAAAAAAGGCCAAGTGCTTGTTAATATTGAAGTGGCACCGGTCAACCCTTCGGACGTTATGTTTCTTACCGGTAGGTACCGATCTATTGTGGATACGGCGCTTCCGGTAGTCCCTGGTTTTGTGGCCAGTGGTACTGTGGTCGCAACCGGGGGAGGTATTATTGATAAATGCTTACTAGGTAAGAGAGTGAGCTGTGGGGGTATGAGTGATGGCGACGGTACCTGGTCTCAATACGTATTAACGGAATCTAGACGCTGCATCCCTTTGACAAAGAATATTAGCTTTGAGTCAGGCAGCAATTTACTCGCTAACCCAACGACGGCATGGGCATTATTAACGCTCGTAAAAAAAGGCGGGCATAAAGCGGCTATTCAAAATGCCTCAGCCGGAGACGTTGGTTCTATGATGCGTTATTTGGCTCGACAACAAGGCATTCCCCTTATCAATATCGTTCGCTCAGAAGAGCAAGCTGAGTATTTGCATAAAATGGGAGAGCGATATGTTGTGAATTCTTCAGATTCTGAATATCGAAACCAATTGCAAAGCCTTTGTCACAAGCTGCAGGCAACTATTGGTTTTGATGCTGTAGCGGGGGAGAGCAGCCAAGAATTACTCAGCGCGATGCCGGTATGCAGTGAGCTGATTGTGTACGGGAAGCTGTCAGATAAAAACTCGCAGCTTGATGTTTTTGAAATTATTGTGGGAAGGAAGCAGCGCCTATCGGGGTTTAATCTTTACCACTGGATTGAAGGGCAGTCGTTGCCTGAATTAGCCTATCACTTTCTTAGAATACGATGGTTTCTATCTGCGTACGGAGGAATGAATGTGCAACATAAGGTTGGTCTGACATCTTTTGTTGAGAACTTTAACCATTATATAAAAAATACAACCCAGGGGAAAACGTTGATCTACCCCCGGTTAGGTTGATAATTCGATGAGAAGGGAAAAGTCCGTGGCGGTATGGGGGAAATATTATACCGCCACGGAGGATAGAAGAGTTGCTAATACAGGTTTAGCTTAAAACTTGTAAGTAGAGGTTAACCAAAGTTTGGTGGTGTCGTTGATGCCTACTGTATTATCACCTTTGCGGAAGTCTGCGTATTTAAGGTGGAGGCCAATTCCATTGTCTAATTTTGTCGCAACAACAAAGCCAATTTCAGAGCCATACTTGTCACCGTCGTTAACGCCTTCGTTTGCGTCGAACTGGTGATAAACCCCCAATAATTTAACGCCGGAAATTTTTGTACCTACAGAAATATAGACATCGTCAATGCCTGAGGCCGGTGTTGTGAGAGCTTTGTCTGTCCAGCCTTGGAACTTATGTTTGGTTGCCAGCGGGGTGTTGAAACCTACGCCTGCATCTTCATCGGCACCAAGTGATTCTCTACCAATCTTTGCCGTAACACCCGCAACAGAAATACCACCCATTAAATGATTGTATTTCGCGTCATAACTTTTGGAGTTATGACCTTCCGATTGCTTAGCAAACTCTGCGGTATAGTGGAATTTAACATCGCCTGCCTTAGTGTTGCCTGCAAAACGAACCCCAAGAGTTTTGGATGCAGTACCGCTGTCTAGAGTGGTATTTTTGGTCTCATCTTCAACGTCATAATAATAAGCAGACACTTTACCTACAGGGGTCTTATAACCCACATTTAATAAATTAGTATCGTGATCAGCATTAGTATTTTTAATACCATCAAGGTTGTAAATATGCGCAGCAAATACAGTCAGATTTTTAACGCTACTGTTGCTAACACTGACAGCGTCATAGGTTTGTTCGTTTTGTCTCCAGCCAACACCACCAACAAAACGTTGATTGTCGAGTAGAATGCGTTGGCGACCGTACCTAACAGTGGTATCTGCCACTTTGTAACTTAAGTATACCTGGTTTACGCCAGTACCTTCAGGGTCAACAATAGCGGGGCCATTTTCGCCGCTGTTCACTCCATCAGGATAATTTACACTTTTTAATGACGTAACATCATCAAGCTCAAGTGTCATCCCAAACCCTTTAAAATCGCCAGAAGTATAGGTTAACCGTGTTTTTAATGTGATTGCATCAGAGCCATCTTGGGTTGAATCATCTTTATCATCAGCATCTACATTCTCATAACGTAAACGAAGACTAACAACGGTATCACCTTCTTTAAGGGCATCCGCGATGCTATCAGCAGCGATGGCAGTTTGGCTAAGTCCTAACCCTAATAGAGGGGACATTGCCGCAGCAAGTACAGAAAGTCTAAGTGAGTTTTTTTGGGTCGTCGGCATGGTGTATCTCCTAGTAAACATCAAGGTTGGCGCCATTATGACGATTCGCTGATAGCGAACCTTGACGACCATCAAGTGAAAAATACGGAATGTTTACAATGTAGCCGAACTATTGACTTCTGTCATGTGGTCTTAGTCATGCACGTAGGGGTTGCTTTGACGTTCTGCACCAAATGTAGACATTGGGCCGTGGCCAGGAATAAAGGATACATCGTTGCCTAAAGGCCAAAGCTTCTGCTTGATCGCGTTGATCAGTGTATCGTGATCCCCTCCAGGAAAGTCAGTACGACCGATTGACCCGGCAAATAACACATCACCAACAGCAGCGATATTGGAGCCTTTGTGGAAGAATATGACGTGCCCAGGTGTATGTCCTGGGGTGTGGTAAACCTCCAGCGTCACATTACCAAAACTAACGTTATCACCATCGTTAAGCCATTGTGTGGGGGTGAAGGTTTTACATTCAGGAAAGCCAAACATTTCAGACTGCTTTTCTAAGGAGTCAATCCAGAACTGGTCACCCTTGTGAGGGCCAATAATCGGTAGGTCGAGATTTTCAGATAAGACTGCCGTAGCCCCGGCATGATCAATATGGGCGTGAGTCAGAAAAATCTTGGTGATTGTTACCCCTTCTTTGGTGGCGGCGGCGAGGATTTTGTCCACATCGCCACCGGGGTCAACAACCGCGGCTTCTTTGGTTTCTTCACAGATCCATAGTGAACAGTTTTGCTCAAATTGTGTAACGGGGATAATGACTGTTTTCATATAGGCTTTCTTTCTATTTTCCAGGGTGTCCGCTAGTGTACGTATATGCGATAAAGCCAGCAATGGCTATTTTTTGAGAGGTAGAACATGAGTGAGAGCATGAGCAAGAACACGCGGATTTTTAAGGTAAGAAAACATATAGCATTAGTCGCTCATGATAATAAAAAGCCTGAGCTAATGGCGTGGGTTACCGCCCATAAAGATGAACTGTTGCGCCATAAGCTTTATGGTACGGGAACAACAGGTCGAATGGTGACTGATACGATAGGGCTAGAGGTCGAACCGTTACTGAGCGGCCCGCTAGGTGGAGATCAGCAAATTGGTGCCAAAATTGCCGAAGGTGAGATCAATATGTTGATCTTTTTCTGGGATCCCTTTGAGCCGATGCCTCATGATCCGGACGTTAAGGCGTTATTGCGGATTGCTGCTGTTTGGAATGTACCGGTAGCCTGTAATCGGGCGACTGCGGATTTCATCTTATTTTCTCCGTTGATGGGTGAAGACTATTGCAGTGGATTGCCGGATTTTGATGCTTACAATAACCGGTCGCTTTGACGGGGCTATCAAAATAGTGTTGCCTGACGTTATTTGGCGGTTGACCTTCTAGTCATATTGTCTTTGCAAACCCTGGTTTTTAGTGCGATATTGCTGACTTTTATTCCAGGGGATCCCGTATGAGTTATCAAACCATTGAGTTTAACGTCGCAGACAATATCGCCACCATCCGTTTAAATCGACCAAAGGCAGCAAATTCTATTGATTTGGCGATGGCAAAAGAGCTGATGTCTGTGGCCATCGAGTGTGATGAAAACCCAGAGATTCGCTGTGTGATTTTGACGGGCAATGGCCCATTTTTTAGTGCCGGGGGCGATGTAGGCAGTTTCGCAGAAATGGGTAGTGATATTGGCAAAGGGTTAAAAGAATTAACCTCTTATTTGCATAGCGCATTGGCTCGCTTTTCTAGAATGGGAGCTCCACTAATAACCGCTATTAATGGTAAAGCTGCCGGTGCTGGTATGTCTTTGGCATTACTGGGTGATATTGCCATTGCAGTAGACCCCGTAACGTTCACCATGGCCTATACCGCTGTTGGATTAACACCTGACGGTGGTGCTAGTTACAGTCTTCCTCGTCT
>CAJXXT010000137.1 GCA_913063495.1 uncultured Gammaproteobacteria bacterium
CGATGATAAGTAACGTGTACCGTAGTCTCTGTTATACCGTACATATTCACCAATTGTGGTGAATCCAACCCATGATTCTCATTCCATGTTTGCAAAGCAGAAAAATCAAGCGCCTCACCACCAAAGATCACGGAGCGTAGCGATAGGTCACGACCACCCTTCTCCAGCGCATCGGCATCAACGCGAATGAATTGTGTGAACGCACTGGGGGTTTGGTTCAAAACTGTCACTTTTTCACGCTGAACTAACTGATAAAAATCTTCCGTCGACTTTGCAACCTCTTGAGGAACAATCACCAATCGGCCACCGTGCAATAATGCCCCCCAAATTTCCCAGACGGTAAAGTCAAAAGCAAAGGAATGGAACATCGTCCACACATCGTCACTATTAAAACCATACCACTGATCGGTTGCTGAGAATAAACGCGCAACGTTGCTATGTGGAATCAACACACCTTTGGGATTACCCGTCGTTCCTGATGTATAAATCACATAAGCGCGATTCTCGGGGCCACTAATCGCCTCTAAATTTTCGCTAGATTGAGCAGCAAGTTCGGAAGCAAGTAGGTCAAGACAACAAGCCTCATAACGCCCTGCCACGCCAGTCTCTGACTCTAAAACCAGCGAGTCTGAAACAGTACTATCGGTAATTAACAGCTTCACGGCTGCATCTTTCAAAATATACTGAATTCGTGCTTCTGGGTTTGTTGGGTCAACCGGCACATAAGCACCTCCCGCCTTTAACACACCCAGTATCGCTACCAACATCGAAGGGGATCGATGCAGGCTTATCCCTACCAGTTGATCAGCGACAACACCTTTGCTTCGTAACCAATGCGCTAGCTGGTTAGCTTGTGCATTCAGTGAGCCATAACTAATGCTTTCGCCGTCAAAAGTTAATGCCATAGCATCAGGATTCAAAGCCACCTGCTTTTCGAACAATCCATGAATACTGTTATTAAATTCAAACTCTGCATCCACGCTATTCCAATCTTCCAGCAATAGCTTTGTTTCCGCTTCTGGCAAAATTGGCAAATCAGAAAGACGAGTATGGGGATGCTCTACGGCTGCCTCTAGAATGGATTCCAAATGACCAACCATACGATGCACAGTTGCCGCATCAAATAAATCCGTGTTGTACTCAAGAATCCCGTCCAAACCATCATCTTTTTCCGTAAGGTTTAACGTTAAGTCAAACTTTGCGGTTTTCATTACAGACGGCAACAGATCAAGTTCTAGGCCTGGCAAACGCAATTCGTGGTCAGTCGACGCATTCTGCAAGGTAAACATCACTTGGAATAACGGTGAATGGCTCTTATCACGAGCAACACCCAACTTATCAACCAATCGCTCAAACGGAATATCCTGATGCTCATATGCAGACAATGTGGTGTCTTGCACCTGCATCATCAAATCAACAAAACGGGGGTTCTCTGATAGATCTGCACGTAATGCCAAAGTATTTACAAAACAACCAATCAGAGTCTCAAATTCTTCTCGAGCACGGTTAGCAACTGGTGTTCCAACACAAATATCTCCCTGCCCCGTGTATCGATACAACAAGGCGTAGAATCCAGACAACAACGTCATAAATAACGTGGAACCCTGACTTTGGCTAAGTTCATTTAATCGCTGTGTTAACTCCAACGAGAATTTCACATGCTCATATTCACCAGCAAAGGTTTGCAACGCCGGGCGTGGACGATCCGTTGGCATTTCTAACACAGGCACACCATCAAGATGCCGCTTCCAAAATGCTAGTTGATGGTCAAATACAGGGCCATCCATCCAATCACGTTGCCACTTCGCATAATCCACATACTGAATTTCTAATGGCGCTAACTGCGAATCCCGACTTTCAATAATCGCACCGTATAGCTCTGCAATTTCCTCAATAATCACCCCCAACGACCAACCATCAGAGATGATATGGTGCATGGTGAGCAACAATACATGCTCTTGCTCTGCTGACTTTAACAATCGAGAACGCATCAAGCGGATTCGTCGTGCTTTATTGATAGGGCCAAGTATTAAATCAAACGAACGCGCCGCTTCATCTTCAGCTAAGCGAATGATTTCAGTTTCTCGCTCTTCATATTCAAGGTGGCTAATATCTCGAATATCCATAAACCATTCTGATGGCTCACGAATAACTTGGGTCGCTACCCCGTCATCCACAAGAAATGATGTACGCAACGACTCATGTCGATCAACAAGTGCTTGAAATGCTTTCTTTAACGCATTGGTATTTAATGGCCCATTAATGCGTATAGTGGCAGGCATGTTGTAGGAGGTGCTGATATTAAACTCTGAATCTCCGGTTTCTAACTGATTCAAGAACCATAATCGCTGCTGAGCAAAGGACAATGGCAATTCTTGCTCTCGATCAACCCGCTCAACTTTGGGTGCCGTTAACCCAGACACCTGCTTACCATCAGATAATCGAAGTACAAGCTGCTCAATAGTTGGTGCAGAGAATAAGGCCTTTACCGGCAAATCGATATCAAACCCATCGCGTATACGGGACATGCACTGGGTTGCGAGCAATGAGTGCCCTCCTAACTCAAAGAAGTCACTGGTTACACCCACTTTTTCTAAGCCTAAGATGGATTTCCAAATATCCCTCATCTTTTCTTCATCGGCATTGCGCGCTTCAACAAACTCACCCAAAACCAACATATCGGCACTAGGAGACGGTAACGCTTTGCGATCGATTTTCCCGTTAGGTGTTAAGGGGAATTCATCTAATAAAATAAAAGCCGCAGGCATCATGTAATCAGGGAGATCAACACGAATGGCATCTCGAATAGCCGGAACAACCGTATCTGATGGTTGACTGGATACAACGTACGCTACCAGCGACTTATGACCCGCTGCATCATCACTTGTTATCACCAAGCTTTCTTGAACCATATCCACAGAGTTAACCGCAGTTTCAATTTCACCCAACTCTATACGAAAACCTCGTACCTTCACCTGGTGATCGATACGACCAAGGTATTCCAAATTTCCGTTCGGCATATACCGAGCCAAATCCCCGGTACGATACATACGAACATATTTACCCGCATGAATATCATCTCGACCAGTTTCAAGATGATTGGGCAAGAATTTCTCTGCCGTCATCTCGGATAGGTTTTTATAACCCTGGGTTACACCGGTTCCGGACAAATACAATTCACCAGCAATGCCTGGAGGCACAAGAGCACCATGCTGATTTAATAAGTATGCCCTTGTATTGCTAATTGGCCGCCCGATAGTGGCCAGTGCATCTTTCTGTCGCAGGGTGTACGTTGAATAAGTGGTGTCTTCTGAGGGGCCATATAAATCATAAACGCGTTCAACAGACGTTGTGTCATATAACAGGTCTACAAGGCTAGCTGGCAGCGCCTCCCCAGCCAAGTTGATAATTTTCACATTGGCTGGAATTGCATTCTCGCGCTGAAGCGCTGCAATTGCAGAAGGTACCGTGTTAACCAACGTAACATCATCCGCTGCTGGAATATGCGGCAACGCCAGCACGTTATCAGCAAGAATAATAGCTCCACCCGCCGATAGCGTTACAAATATTTCCCACACCGACAAATCAAAACAGATTGACGTTGCCGCCAATACCCCCGCCAAGTCACTCTGGCTATAAACCGTATGCGCCCAGTGAACCATCGCAGTGGAATTACCATGGGAGATCATCACACCCTTTGGCTTACCTGTGGAGCCAGAGGTATAGATAACGTAACTGAGCTGTGTATTTGGAACATCTAAAGTAAGATTGGAAGTGTCGTAATCGCTAAGTACACCTTTTAGGTTATCTAACGCTAACACCCTAAACCCTGCGCTCGAATCCGTTACGTCCTGGTTTGCTGGCAACATACCTACCAAGCTTTGCTCGGTTAGCACTACCGGTGCCGCAGCATCCTCCAACATATAAGCAACACGGTCTTGCGGGTAATTAGGGTCAAGCGGAACATAAGCCGCCCCCGCTTTTAGGATCGCCATCATACCAACAATCATGTCAGTACAACGGTGCAAACACACCCCCACCAATGATTCTTGCTTCACGCCCAGCGTTTGTAGGTGCCTGGCCAAAGCATTTGCTCGTTCATTAATTTGTGTATACGTTAAACGGTCATTATCAAATATCAGAGCAATATCATTTGGCGTACGCGCAACCTGTTGCTCAAACAACCCATGGAGTGTGCTATCAAGAGGCAAGTCGACATCAAGATTATTATAGTCACTCAATAACAACGAACGCTCATCAGAAGATAAGATATTTAACTCACCCACGCTCACCGATGCATCTGCAAGCACCGCATCAACCAACGTCATATACCGCTCAGCAAATGCTTTTACTGTAGACTCATCAAATAGATCAGTGGCGTATTCTAAATCACCATGCAGTACCCCTGACTCTTCACTAAATTGCAACGTCATATCAAATTTAGACGTGCCAGGTGAAGTATTCACGCTACCTACGTTCACACCAGCCAGGTTAAATGCCTCATCGATAGTAGAGTTCTGCAGAACAAACATCACCTGAAAAACGGGGGAATAACTCATATCCCGCGGTATATTCAAACTCTCCACTACACGCTCAAATGGCATATCTTGGTTTGCAAATGCCCCTTGAGTAGTTTTACGTATACGCGCTAAAAAGTCCGTAAAACTTGGATTTCCGGAGAAGTCCGAACGTAATGCCAAGGTATTCACAAAGAAACCAATCAGCTTTTCCAGTTCCTCTGTAGAACGGTTAGCAATCGGGGTTCCCACACAAATATCGTCACTTTGGGTATATTGATGCAATAACACTTTAAACGTTGCAAGTAGTGTCATGTAGAACGTGACACCTTGAGATCGGCTTAACTGCTTAAGTGCCGCCACCTTACTTTTTGGAATTGAGAAGTAATAATTTGATCCTTCAAAGCTTTGCTCTGGTGGACGCGGCCTATCCGTTGGAAGATCTAATACGGGTACACCGATTAAGTGCTGCTTCCAATACTCCAACTGTTCATCAATCAAATTGCCATCAAACAGTTGTTTCTGCCACATGGCAAAATCGACATATTGAATGGGCATCTCTCGTAACTGAGGTGTTTCTTCTCTTACTTCCGCCTCATAGGCTTTTGCTATTTCTTCAGTAATAACACTTAAAGACCAACCATCAGCAGCGATGTGATGAATCGTGATCGTTAATAGGTATTGCTCTGCACTTCGCCCTTTTACCGACTCACTTTCCTCATTCGGTAACCGAATTAAGTTAGCGCGAATAACCGGACCATGTTCCAAGTCAAAAGGGGTACGAGCTTCCATACGAACCGCATCTTCCACCGAACGACTTAACGCCGGCTCCTGAAGGTACGTCATATCTTTAACATCAAATGTCCATGCTTCCGGGGCTTTGATAACCTGAAGCGCATGACCATCTTGCTCTACATAAACCGTTCTGAATATCTCATGACGTGTCACCATGCTTTCAAAAGCTTTTGCTAGCGCATCGACGTCTAACGCCCCCTGCATTTTTAACGCAAACGGCAAATTATAGGCGGCATTTCTTTCATGTAACTTATCAAAAAACCACATTCGCTTTTGTGAAAACGACAGTGGCATAAATTCTTCACGCTCCGAGGCCACCAAAACAGGCAACGTAGAGGTTTTTGTGTCGGTAATAGCATCAGCAAGTACTGCGGCTAAGGCTTTAAAGTCTTCAGCGTCAAACAACGCAGGCAACTCCATATGAACATCAAAGTGTTCCTTCATACGGGTGAAAAGCTGAGTTATCTGTAAAGAGTCGATACCCAACGCCATTAAACTTTGATCCTCCTTAATCTTGCTCATTGTCTCGCCAATTTCATTGGCAACCAATGCTTTAAGATAAGTGATTAAACGAGGCTCTTTCTCTTCATCACCCAAGGCTAACCATTCATCTCGGGTTAGCTTTATTCCTGCTGCAATAGCCTCTTTATTACTACCACTGTTGTCTTGCATGGAACTAATATCAACAACATCATGGGTTTCATCAATAAATGCCTGCTTGTTGCCGCGACGTTGAATTTTACCACTGGAGGTTTTTAGGATTTTACCTGGGCGCAAGTACACGATGGTATGTACCTGAAGCTCATGATTTTCTGCAACTGCCTGGCGTATAGAGGCAGAAACAACATCCGTATTAAGTCGGCGTCGGAAGCGACGCTCTACTTCCTGAACAACAATCAAACGTTCCTCACCATCAACTTCGACAGAGAACGCGGCTCCAGCATCGGCCTTTAACGCTACATTACTTTTCTGAACAGTGTGTTCGATATCCTGAGGGTAATGGTTACCACCCCGGATAATTATGACATCTTTCATTCGTCCCGTGATATATAAGTTGCCATCAATCAAGCAGCCTAAATCACCAGTACGCAAGAACGGGCCTTTGCCGCATTCAGTGAAACCCTGAAAGGTTTCTTGGGAAGCTTGCTCGTTCTTCCAATAACCTTCAGCAATATGGCCACCAGATGCCCAAATCTCACCAACTTCACATTCCGGCAACTCTGCACAAGTTGAAGGGTTAGCAATCACAATGCCTGCATCAAGATAGGCACCACCATTGGAGACAAGCTCCATGGTCTTACCATCAAAATCAGAACCAACAACAATGGCCTTATTTTGTTCTAAATCCGCCGCGCTAACGACTTCATAGCGAGGCGTGTCACCTTTAGGTGCACAGGAAATTACGAGTGTAGATTCTGCTAAACCGTATGTTGGAGTAAACGTGCCTCGAACAAACCCGGATGGCTCATAGGTTTCAATGAATTTCTCTATGGTTTGAGGGCGTACCGCCTCAGCACCCGATAACGCATGACGAATAGTCGAAAGATCAAGTTCCTCACGCTGCTCATCAGAGATTTGTTTAATCGCTAACTCATAAGCAAAGTTAGGAGCACAAATAACGGTACCCTTGTAATCCGTCACAGCCTTTAACCAGCGCATAGGTTTTTGCAAAAAAGAGGCTGGTGACATAAACACAGCTTGGACACCCAGATACATCGGCTGCAAGGTCATCCCAATCAGCCCCATATCATGGAACAACGGCACCCAACTAACAAATACCTCAGTATCGTTAAATTCAAAACCGTTTTGAATTTGTGCCTCATTCGCAATCAAATTGCGATGGCTAACCATAACGCCTTTAGGGTTACCTGTTGAGCCCGAGGTGTACTGCAAAAAGGCAATGCTAGGTCTATCGATGTTTGGATATGCCCAACCTGCAGACTCACTGGGCTCAACCGTATCAACTTCTAACCATTTAAGGTCAGTCAGCCCTTCAGTTTCTTGAAACAAAGGTTCTGCAACACGCATTACTTTAGAAGTACATAATACTAACGATGGATCACAATCATCAATAATTGACTGCAACCGGCCTAGGTTTTGATTTCTTCTTGGTGGGTAAGCTGGAACTGCAACCATTCCAGCATAAAGACAACCAAAAAAACCATAGAGAAAGTCTAAACTTGAAGGGAACAACAGTAACGCTCTGTCCCCTTCCTCACCAAGTGATAACAAACGCTGGGCAACCGCTTTAGCTTGAGTATCAAGCTCACCAAAGGTAACGTCAACTCCCGCCTCTTCACCGTCAGGTAAAAATGTATAAGCGATTTTGGAGGGGTGTTTTTCTGCCCGCTCTTGCAAAAGCGCAACAAAGGTAGATTTATCAGTAGGGACGACTTGGTTCAAGCAAACATCGCTGGACATATTTTCTTCTATTCCTAGAGTTTTTCTTATTATTTTGATTATTGTTGCATCTATCGACTAAATGTTATTCTTACTTAGCTGAAATTTGACCGTATAATACTGTTTTAACTGGTATTTTTAACGGATACACGTCTTATTTTCAATGTAAAACGCATGCTGCATTTATTATTCTATCAATCGCATATGACAATTTAGCAAAGTTCATGCAAAAGTTAAGTCGGCTTACTCTATGCAAAAACGCCGCATTTTTAAAGTAGACAAAGCGTTTAGCGCGAGACAAAATTGAAGTTTATAACGTTTTTTTGCGGATTAAGTTAACTAAATCCTAAAAATAACTGTCATAATCTCTGATTAGGTAAGGCATTTTTAAAAATAACGATAATAATTAAGGTCTTTAGACACTTTCAAGACCACGTCGTATCACAAGATGGATCATACAATACTAATGAAGACTCGATTTAGGAAGTTTCAGTCGACACTGCTATTCACTACAAGTATCGCCCTCTCCACCACGGTATTTTCTGCCAACTTATTAGAAACCTATCAGCTAGCCTCAAGGAATGACCCTGACTGGGCGGCGAAAAAATCGAAGTTTTTAGGAGATAGAGAGGCAGTAAACCAGGCTTTTGGGGCGTTATTGCCAAATGCAGTAGTTACTGCTCAATATGGGCAACAGGAGTATGAGGGGGTTAACGGCGAAGCCATATCCGAGCAAGCAAAAGGGTGTGAATCCTTCGTGGATAATGCAATCACAGCTGCCAACGATAACGATCCCGCAACCGAGATAACCACCGTGGGATTATCTGACTGTTTTAGTGCCTTTACTGGTGATTTTGCTTCATCAACTCAAACTACCACAAAGAAAGTCTACGGGTTTCGCCTAACTCAGCCTCTATTTAGAGCTGATCGCTGGTACAAATACAAAGGTGCTCAAAGCTTAGAGAAAAGCCAAGAGTCTGAACTAGCTCTTGCACAACAAGATCTCGTCTTAAAAGTTGCTGAAGCCTATTTTGGTGTATTACGCGCACAAGAAGAATACCGTCTTGCCAAAGTGGAGAAAAAAAGCCTAAGAACTCAGCTTACCGAAATAAAGAACCGTTATAAGCTTGGCTTAGTCAGAGATACTGACTTATTTGAGGTTCAGGGAACTTATGACCTCGCAAAAGCTGCCGAAATGGTCGCAAAGGTTGCTCTAGATAATATAAAAGAGGATTTAGCATTAGTTACTGGGCAAAACGAAGTTATGGTCACCCCTCTCCCACCTAACATACCTGTTGACGCTCCCAAGCCCCTTGCTAGGAAAGACTGGGAGGATTTCGCCAAAAGAAACAACTACCAAATTATCGCTGCTCGTTTTGCCGTAGATGCCTCTCGCAAACAGATTAAAGAGAAAAAATCTGGTCACTCACCAACGGTCGACTTTGCCATTGATTATTCTAACTCAACAGGCTCAGGCGGAATTTCTAGTGACACAAAAACCACCACCATCGGCATCCAAATGAGCATGCCCATTTTCTCCGGCGGCATAGTCACCTCACAAGAAACCCAAGCGCGCCACCAAGAAAAAGAGGCTAAGTACAATCTAGAGTTAGCCACCCGCAACGCGATTCGTGAAACCCGTCAATATCATAACAAAGTTATGTCAGACGTAATGACCTTTGAAGCACGAAAGCGTGCTGTGAAGTCCAACAACAGCGCCTACAAAGCAATCAAAGCTGGTTACGAATCAGGGTTACGCTCCTTATCCGACGTTCTGTCTTCACAGAAAAAAGTATTCACCGCTAAAAAGGAATTAACCACAGCACGCTTTGACTACATCACTAATACATTAAAACTTAAAAAAGCGTCTGGAATCCTTAATCCCAACGACTTAGAAGTCCTAAACGGATGGTTAGACACAAGCACAAGTAACGCATCCTTTACCGCTGAAAACGATGAATTAACGCTGGACGAGATCGATGGCATCGACTTAAAACGCGGCCCTCAACTACGCTCCTTTGATGATGAGAAGAAACAAAACAAACCCACTCATAAAAGTTTGTTTGATGCTTATAAAGCATGGAAGAGTGAAAAATAGGCTTAACGCCTAATATCCAATGTTTAACAAGGCATTCCCACAAGGGGCCGCACCGGCCTCTTGCTAGGAGCTTTTTTCAATCGTTTGAACAGGTTTCAATTCATCGCTATTTCCTGTATTCTAGCGCTCTTGTATAGGTGCCCTTACGGCTTAAATGGGAAGTTAGGTTAAAGTCCTACACTGCCCCCGCAACGGTCTCAGTCCGGAACCACCCTAAACAAAGCAGACGCATTAACAATCTGCGAAAAGATCGACTAAACTTAAGAAAATTTGATGTACACGGGTGTGTGTACTGGAGACAACAATGCAACAACAAGCCATTTCTACAGAACAGAGCTCTTCCCTAACATTATCAGCAGCACTTCAAGTCGTTAGCGCCATGGCTCTTGGTGCCGCATTATTATTCGTGGTTGGTTTTGCACCAATGGATGTGGCACATAATGCTGCACACGATGCCCGCCACTCTTTTGCTTTTCCTTGCCACTAAGAAGTAATCATTACTTGTAGAGAGCACGTCAAATACCTGCTCTATGGCAACAAGCAACTCCCGTTTTAGGCACTATCATAAACATGAGCAGTTTTCTGCTAATTCACGTTTCCAGTGAAGTTCATGTATAGCGACGCCTTGCCTAAACAATCCTGCCCTTTCCCTTGGGCTACATTATCCAATTTTTAGGAGGCTCCATCATGGCTTTCCGTAATATTTTATTATCCGCCATTGTTGTTGGTATATTCTCTGGCCTGCTCTACGGCTTATTCCAACACTTTCAAATCAGTCCAATCATTTATGCTGCAGAAACCTACGAAGTAGAAGATGTGGCAGAAGTACCTGCCGCTCACGGTCACGAAACAACAGGGCATCACGAACATAACGAAGAAGCCTGGGGCCCAGAAGATGGCGCCGAACGCATTGGTTATACCATTGGTGCTGACATCGCTATCGGCATCGCTTATGCTTTGTTTATGATTTCCTTAATGGCGCTACACAACCTAAAGGCAAACAAACCTAAGCTAACCATGGCAACCGGCGCGGCCTGGGGTATAGCATCAATGATTATCTTCTTTGCTGCACCCGCAATGTTTGGACTACATCCCGAGGTACCAGGCACTGAAGCGGCCACACTAGAAAATCGCCAAGGCTGGTGGACTCTGTGTGTTGCCCTCACCGCTGCCGGTATCGCGATACTGTATTACGCCCCAATAAAATTCAAACTGGGCGGACTTATTCTTGCGGCAACCCCTCATATGATTGGTGCTCCAATGCCTGAGCACCACGGGTTTGCTAACACCGACCCACAAGCAATAGAAGCGTTAACACAATTAACAACCCAGTTTTACCTACTCACTGCAGTAGGCATGGGAATATTCTTTGTTTTACTTGGTGCCCTGTCTGGCTTAGCCGTTCAGCGTTTTGTAAAACTCGACGCATAGCTCGACGTATAGTTCGACATTCATCGCAACTACGCAGCAGCTAGACTATATTTAGGGGGGCCTTCGGCCTCCTTTTTTATGAGTGGTACTCTGATGAGCTTTTCAAATCACATCCTTCAAGTCTTCGTAATGTTCCTTGAGCAGGATGAGCCTTTGCTAAAAAAGTTAGAGCAACATGATTTTCTTTGCGATCACGCACAATGGCAATTTACACTTCCACAACTACACAGATTTATGCAAGCGACTCAAAACCCTCTTTTTCTAATTACCTATCACGATTTTAGGAAAAACCTTTTTAATAGCTCGATAAACAAGCGGTTGCGTGCCTACAAAGCAGAAATTGCTATTTTTGACAATCAACAGAATGTCGATATTAGTACCTATGTTTTAAAGCGGGTTTAAAGTGGCTTAAATTCGCCACACTTATTTCGCCACACTATTGCGTTATGCATGATAGAATCTTTGAAAACAACAAAAACACAGACGACAACCTATGCCTTCAGCAAGCTCTAGAGATATTTCCATTGATATGATCAAAGGCCTCGGCTGCCTTTGCATCATTCTTGCACATCTCCCTATCTTTACCCTAACCCTACCTCAAAACCTGATCATTCAACTCGCCGGCCCCGGTACGGTGTTTTTCTTTTCTACTGCCGGTATTACTGCAGCAATGCAGGTAAGGCGCTATCCAGCAAAGTCACTTTTGTTGTATTTTGGGGTGCTATCAGTATTAGGCAGCTGTTGGAATATCATGGTTCACGGAGATATAAAGGCCTTTGCCTCCGTTGAAATCTTTCAAATCATCACCTTAGGCTCTGCGCTCATCTGCTGGTTAGAGCGCAACAGACCTTGCCCTCAACGAACCTTGCTTTTACTTGCCTGTGTGTTTGGTGGTGCTAAATACCTATCACAAGCTGTATTCCCTGACTTTGATGGTGGTGGATGGTTGCTCGTAACCAATGATTACATCCCTTATCACGACCCTGACAACCTGGGTAAACGCTCTTTTCCAGGCTTCCCAATATTCCCTTGGATTAGTGTATTCCCGCTAGGCTTGTTCTGCTATCGCGCAACAAAACAGCAGAATGCCATCGGCATGATACTGATGCTCATTACCTCAGTTATATCAACGTATATGGGCTTAAACCCTATAGAAAAGTGGGATACAAGCATTCCATTTTTAGCACATTGTTATGCCTACATCTTTTTGTCATTCTGGCTATTTAGCGGGGGAAGAACCGAGACCAACCGTATCGGGAACCTATTTGCCTGGACTGGAAAAAACTCCCTAACTTTCTTTTTCTTTCACCCGCTAGCTCTTCTCGGCGGACTTATTGTTTACAACTTCAGCAACCTTTATGTGGCGTGGTTTAGCGCGGCGATATTGGCTTATTTTGTTACCAAGGGAGCCATTAAGCTAAAACCCTGGAAGATATTCTCTTCAGTATGGAGCTGGGTCATTTTAGGGGTCATTTTGTTTTCAATGCCAATAATGGATACATTGATAGACACACCAACAACCGGTGGAATCTCTCGATTGGTGGCATTTATCGTGGGTATGGTTCTATGTATCAATGTGCCAAAACTCGCTGAATTGACAAAGAAAGCAGTTGGTTAAACATCTAAAGTGACCGTATTGACAACTCCATTAGGCTGCTCAGCCAACCCCTTTTAAATCCTGAACTGTTAACCCTATAAACGAAGTGTGTCCTATGGCACACTTCTTTATCTTTATGGCATAATTTAACAAAACATTACCAAAGACTTACTAGTCACTATTGTTGAAACTATCAAATTCCGTACACTGACTAGAACTTACGGGTCTTTTGGGATGGTGTATTCCAAAGCGTCAAAAAAACGTAATGCAGAATCTACCGCTTTGGGACGTGTTGGATTCTCGCCAAAACAATAACTAACAAAAAAAGGGGAATCCGCGTCTTTGCAGCCGTACTTTGGGATCGGCAAGTCACACGCAAAGGTAAGGAGATAATCTGGATGAACATAATTTCTAAGCGCTCAGCGCCTTCTCGCCTACGTCAACTGTCTGCTCTCAGCCTTGCTGTCGGAGCCATTGTATTTAGCTCTACGGTAAATGCTCAATTGACACAGAATATCACTATTGGTAACCCAAAAGCTTTGGGTTTGGCTCACGCGGTAACGGCTGATCCACCTGGGATTGACTCTATTCACTTTAACCCTGCGGGTTTGGCGAAGATCAAGGGTCGTCAGCGTATGGTTAAGCTGCTTGGTGCTCATATGTTAATTGAAGGGGAGATTGGTGAAAATCAGACCCCCAATGAATTCAAAACATCATACTGTGGAATAAGCCAAGGCCCTGATGCTGGATGTGGGAACCAAGAATTTGCTAACTCTGTTTGGGATGAAGAAATAGGTTCCGATAAAGGCGTCGCAGGCTCAAAATCATCTACATCCACGCCACTGTTAATGTTACCTGGAAGTGGCCTTACCGAAGTCCCATTTATGGTTGTACCATTTGGTGGCATCGCCGTTGAAGATCCCAATTACGGCTGGACATTTGCTACCGCAGCCTACTCACCAATGGCTATAGGGTACCAGCGAGAAAGCAGTCAACGCACACCCATACCAAATGCCGACCCGACAAAAAAGACATTATACGAACGAACAGGTGGTGACCCGGGCGAGCTCCAAGGTCAAGATGTAGCTATCGCTAGAATCACCTATTTTTCTCCTTCCATCGGTTTACAAGTTAACGATGAACTGGCCATTGGTGTCAGTATCGGCTTTTCTTGGCACGGCTTTGGAATAGTCACAGACTTTAGAGCCCCACTACTTACTTTAGCATTTCTCGGCGACCTCCAAGGTGATTTGGAAGAAAATAACATCGACCTTCTCGATGTTATTACTCCATATGATTACGTCGGAGAGCTAACCATGGAAATGGAAGATGCGTTATCTCTAAGCTTCAATTTAGGGTTATTATGGGAACCAACTGAATGGTTGGCGTTCGGTGTTGTTTACCAAAGCGAAGCTACCGCCGACATGGAAGGCGACTACAAAATGGTCAACACCGATCAATTTGTTGATACGACCTCCTCGTTATCGCACTCAGGGTTAGACCAGCTCGTCACTCTAAATGGTGATGAGCGATTTAATGCTACAAAAGTTGAAGAAGGCAAAGTCACCTCAGAACAAATAGTCCCCGCACATTTTGCCATTGGTACTTCCGTAAAATTGTTCCCAAACCTAAAAGTTAACTTTGACCTGAAATGGACCGAATACTCTGCTTGGGATGAGCTCACATTTAAGTTTGACAGCCCCGTAGATTTCCTTACTCTATCCAGCGTAATCAACTCCCTGATCGGCGAAGACAACGCTGACTCCAGAGAGCTTCGAATGCAAAGAAACTACGAAGATGTTGTTTCGTGGGCAATCGGTACAGAATACCAAGTGAATGATAATTTGGTTTTACGTTTTGGCTATGAACCTCGTGGTAGCGCTATACCAGATAACGCTACGGATTTATTGGTTCCTCTTGCAGAAACTGAACTGTATTCTTTCGGATTTGGGTATCAACTAGATAGCTATTCACGAATCGATGCATCCATTGCATATCTTCATTCAGAATTCACTGCAGAAATTGGCGAATCTAAAAATGCCAATGATACTCAAGACGGACAAGTTGTTTACAACCCTTATGCCTGGTCAACTGTTTCAGGATCTGTGGACGCCTATATATTTGCCCTTTCATACCAAGAGAAATTTTAACAAGTAGATAATATCCTTACCGTAGAATTCTAGTTTTGAGCGATAATTTTCTGCTCAAAACTAGAATTTCGATTATTTCAAACCTAATCAAACAAAATACATCAACAGCCAATCCGCTATCAGCGCCGGTTTATCTTCCCCTTCAATCTCCACCGATAATTCAACTTTAAATAAAAACTGCCCCGGCTTCTTTTCCGTCATTTCCTTTAACGTTGCAACGCAACGTACCGTTGAATCAACACTGACTGGCGCTAAAAAGCGAATCTTATCAAAGCCATAATTCATTCCCATTTTTAGCCCATCAGGAACAATCATGTCGGCCATCTTGCTTTGAAAATACGGTAAAAGTGACAAGATTAAAAAACCATGAGCAATTGTTCCACCAAAAGGTGTGTGCTTGGCTTTTTCTGGATCTACATGAATGAATTGATGATCTAAAGTAGCATCCGCAAATCGATTAATTCGATCCTGATCAATCTGAAACCATTCAGATTGCCCCAGTGATTGCCCAACATACTCTGCAAGTGCTTCCGCTTTAACCGTTTTCATGTATTCCCTCTATTCATAAACATAAGTAAACGTTGTATTTAAAATATTTTAGCTAGCGCCTTTTCAACGACACCCCAAGGCACAATAAAAGGTTTCTTCGTTACCGTTAACGTACATTGATCACCTGTGATTTGATATTTCACAAGAAAGCCTTTGCCCTTGGCAAAACCATGAGAGTTATCACCTTCAAAATGAATATCATGTTTTTTTGCGGCTTTTTCTAACTTTCCGATAAGTACTTCTGGGGACTCAGGTAGAGTCCCGGTAATGGATCTTGACATAAACTTCGCTTACCTAATGTGTTAACTCCAGAGAATTAACAAATGTTACCACGCTCTCGGTAAAAACGTCATTTTTGTCACCTGCAATCATATGCCCTGCATCCTTAATATCGACATATTG
>CAJXXT010000138.1 GCA_913063495.1 uncultured Gammaproteobacteria bacterium
TTGGGTGGTATCGCGATCGAGGATACTGAGCGAGAGTGGGTTTTTGCGACATCCGTATACGCGCCCCAAGCTATCGGTTATGGGAGGGAAGAAGACGGCCCTGGAAGGTATCAAGGCGTTGAGCTGTCGATTACCCGAATAACCTATTTTTCACCATCGGTAGCCTTTTCTGTTACCGACACACTCATGTTCGGCTTATCCCTTGGTTTTTCATGGCAAGGATTCGGCTTGCTTAGTGATTTGCGCGCACCAGAAACAACGATTCCTTTTTTGAAAGCGACGGTTGATGAAGTTGGCCCTATTCTAGATGAAATTGGGTTAACAGATCTTAGTGTTTTCAGCCCTTACGATACACTTGGACGCTTAGAGGTTGAAGTTGAAGATGCGCTGTCCATTACTTATAACCTCGGTTTGTTATGGGAACCAACACCATGGGTATCGTTTGGTATTGTGTATCAAAGTGAAGGGGTATCTCATATGGAAGGTGACTTTAAAATGGAAGTGCCTTCTGCACTTACTGACCTCACTCGTCCCATTGCAAATACACCTTGGCTTAACAGTATTATTGCAACACTGGGCGGGGGACCAATGACAGGGCTTGCTAGCCAAGAAGGGAGTGTTGAGCTAGACCTGGTTACACCGGCACATTTTTCTGTAGGCACATCGGTAAAGCTATTTCCTGATCTTAAAGTAAACATCGACTTAAAGTGGACAGATTACGGGGCGTGGGAGGATTTGGCTTTCACCTTCGATCAAAATCTGGATTTTCTGGTCTTGGCAAACTTAGTCAATAACGTAGGCGGTTCTGAATTTAATAAAGGCGAGGATACGGCAGACCCAAACAAAATGGTTATTTCTCGACGGTACGAAAGCGTATGGTCTTGGGCTTTTGGGGCAGAATATGAAGCATCCGACAACCTTGTACTAAGGTTGGGTTATGAACCAAGAACAAGTGCCATACCTGATGACCGAGTCGATTTGTTTGCCCCGTTATCTGACGCAAAGTTATATAGCATTGGTTTTGGATATCAACTGGATAAAGATACGCGCATTGATGCTGCCTTTGGGTATCTGGATTCATCCTATTCTGCAAAAGCAGGGCAATCAGATAATCTAAACACGACAACACCGGGTCATGTCGTGTACACACCTTACGCATTTCTTGACGTTAGTGCATCTGTCTCAGCATATATATTCTCTTTTTCATACGATGAAAAATTCTAATAAAAGGTAAGGGATTATGGGCGACATATTAGTCAGCGATGAACTCGCAATATCACTTCTCGATGCTGCAGTAAAAACGGCGCTTAGCCATCGGGGAAAACTGAGGGAGGAGTACGCCCTTGGTCAATTAGAGGCAATTTCAAACGTGATTTACATTTTATGTATTAACCAAGGTGGAATGGAGCAGCTTGAATTGGCCTGTTTGAAGCAAGCAACGCTGGCGGTTGGTCGGTTAGATGAGCTAGACAACGGAAATGGCTTAGGTCTAGGCAAACAATTTGCCTAGACCTTTTATTAGAGAACAGAAATGAAGGTTTAAATACAGGTGTTTATATGTCAAATCCAATTAAAATGGTCGCAGAAATGTATCCATGGGTACCTTTTCAGAAGTTACTCGGCATTAAAATAGAAAGTTACGATGATGACTATGCGGAAATTTCTATTCCTTTTAGAGAGGAGTTAGCAGGAACACCTAATGTATACCATGGGGGCGTGATAGCGAGCCTGATTGATCTCACGGGGGCGTTATCGGCCTGGTCTGGCCATGATGATAAAAAGGGAATGAGGGCGTCAACTGTATCACTGAATGTGCAATATTTATCAGGGGCAAAAGGCGAGGACATCGTTGCTAAATCAAGAGCGGTTAAACGAGGAAAAGAACTTGTTTTTTGTTCCATCGAGGTGTTTTCTGTAAAGACTAACCGCCTGATTGCTAAGGGAGATATTGTATATCGCATTGTGTAGGTACTAAGAAGAATGCATTTCTCCATTGATATATGAATTCATTCTAGATAACTCGAATTTGGTGGTCTAGAAGCACCTATAATTAAGAATTCAGTGTATTCGTTGCCAGTGGAATCAAAGGTGTTTTCGAGCGGTGAAGCTTATTTTTAGCAACACGGGTAGAATCCTACGCTACCTAAATATATTGCTGCTCGTTATTCTTATTCCCATTGATGCCCAGGGGGAAACAGTAGAGGCTGTCCGTATTTTTGGAGAACCTTCATATTCACTTAATCTACGCATGGATGTATTCACTGATGTTACTGGACATTTGACTTTAGATGACATTCAACAGCTTCAGTATCAAAAGCAATTCGTCAGAAACAACGAACCTATTATTAACCTCGGAATGACTGATAATCAACATTGGATACGGTTTCGTTTAAGCAACCCCGGTATAAAAGAGTCGACCAATGCGATTGAAACATGGTACCTAGAAATCGGGCGGGCATTACTGGATGTTGCTGTATTATACACACCGCTAACTGATGGAGGATATACAGCAACAACATCAGATCTGAGTGTGCCTTTTAGCAAACGCGATATACGCCATGTCAACAGTGTGTTTCCTGTTTCAATGACTATTGGAGATGAGGGCGTGTATTACCTTAAGGTAAAGCACGCTACGATATTAATGCTCCCCTTAACCTTATGGACGCCAGAAGCCTTTGTAAAGAAAGTTGCAACAGAAGAGTTTTACTACGGAGCATACTTCGGCGTTCTGATTGCACTTATCGCATTTAACTCTTTCATATACTTGCAAAGCATGGACAAGGCGTACCTTTATTACATTTTTTACATCATATGTCTTGGTTGGTTTCAATTGATCGAAGTGGGACATGGCTTGATACATAGTGACCTAGCTTTTGTACTCGAGAAGGGCCATGTAGTGATATCTATATGGGGGGCCACGGGGTTTGCGATTTTGTTTTTTCGAGAATATCTTTTAACTAAAAACAACAACCCCATTATAAGCAATGTGATTAATGTCATCTTATGGATAATATTATCAAGCATCTTGATCAGCGGCATCACTGGACGATATATTGCAATATATTGGGTAAGTATATTTTCGGTGGTTTTTTTATTATTTATTTTGATAAGCAGTTTTTTGTTATTGCTAAATGGAAACCAAAATGCAAGATATTTCTTGCTAGGCTGGGTCTGTAATACCACAGGTTTTATCATATATTCATTAGTTGCCAATGAAATGATTGTTGTTAATCTATTCACAGTGCATTTCGTTGAGGTTGGTATTTTATTTGAATTGACCTTTTTTTCGCTGGCAATGGCCGACAAGATCAATCGATCTAGAAAATTAATATTAGCGTTAAACAATGAAAGCATCGCTCGAATGGAAAGCTATACCGCTATATTTAACAACTGCCAACACGGAAAGTATCAGATGAACTTAGAAGGAAACATTCTAGAGGTAAATGCTGCTGCAGCCACTACTCTAGGGTATCCCAGTGTCAATGCAGTATTATCCAATAAACAAGCAGTTTTCCGCCAACTTTATAGCGGCAGTATAAATACCATGCAATGCCTCATGTCAAATAAGGTAACTAGCCAAGAATTTTACACTCTACTAGAAGATGGATATACGCAGCGTTGGTTTTTACATACATCTCGACGGATTAATGGCAGTAATACAGGTAGCATCGGCTATATTGACGGAAATATTATCGATATTACCGAGGAAAAACAGAGAGATTTATCCAAACAACGGGAACTCCAAGAGCGTGTAGAAAAAGAATTGGCGGTTATTGCATCATCCCTTAAAAGCCAATTTTTGTCGGTGATGAGTACTCATATAAGAGTCCCACTAACGGCTATTGTCGGGTATTCCGAATTATTAAAAGATGGCGATGTCAGCCAACAAGAAAAGACTTTTTATACAGACATTATTCTCAAAAATAGCCAACGCCTACTAAGCCTCATAAACGACATATTGGACTATTCAAAGATAACCGCAGGAAAACTGGATATCGAATGCATCCCTGTAAACTTAAGAATTCTAATTGAAGAAATTGCAACGGAAAACAGGAAAAAGGCAATATCAAAATCAATCAACTTCGTTGTTGATTATGAATACCCTATTCCCGAAGTTTTCATGACGGATGCCACACGAATTCGACAAGGGCTGAAAATATTGTGTGAGAATGCATTAAAATTTACCCATAACGGCGGGGTTACGTTAAAAATATCCTATATCAATAAGACCTTGACTTTTTTAGTATCAGATACAGGTAAAGGAATAAAAAATCATCGGGTTAACTCCCTTCTAAATCAAGACGCGTTAGTTGGAAGAGGTTCGTTCGGTTTGGCTATTTTGAAAAGCTTCGTTTCACAAATGGGCGGGGCATTAACGTTTACCTCTGAACAAAACAAAGGAAGTGACTTTACGTTTTCTGTTCCCGCCGAATCCCAAAAGAAACTAATGAAGGAGCAAATCCAACCTAGTGAAGTTGAAAGTCTAAAACCCCCTACGCCATCATCTATCCCAAAATTAGTAGGGACTGTGTTGGTAGCAGAAGACAACCTAGTCAATCAAAAGATCATTACAAAAGTTATCGAGAAAACAGGGGTTACCGTAATTGTCGTTGAAGATGGAGTTGAAGCTTGCGAATATTGCGACACGCATAATGTCAATGCAACACTACCTGATTTGGTAGTAATGGATATCAACATGCCCCGTCGTAACGGCCTAGAGGCTACTGAGTATCTGAGACATAAAAAGTATGATATTCCAATCTATGCGTTGACTGCTGAAACAGCAAAGTCTGAAATCAACAAAGCCATGGACGCTGGCTGTGACGGTTTTCTTAGTAAGCCTCTTGAGAAGAAAAAACTCTACGCAATACTTACGTTAATCTTATCGGATGGCATTTCGACGTAATGCTGAGGGCATAAAGCCGGCCTTTGGTGGTATGAGGTTGGGCCCAGTTTCGATTAAAAAAGTCGCAAACTATTGAAATTGGTGCCTGAAGCGAACGCCAATATAACGCTCTTCCTCTACCCATTTCGCACGAGTAAAGGTTGAACTGCTATTGCCACTATCATACCAATATCGTTTGTTATTATTTTTACCCAGCAAATTATGAACAAACACTTGTATAAAAGTAGTTTTTGTCATTTGATAGCTTAGTGATAAATTTAAGCGCGCATCAAGTTCATAACCATCCGCATCTTTAATTAACTGAGCCCGATTAATAGCATCCTGCTGGGAGGCATCCCCTTCAGTCGCAATGATAGTTTCCTCAACACCATCAAGATGACCGTCAAAACCCCAGTATACATGACTGTCCAAATGGATCGTCAGGTGATTAATAGGTGAATACCTCAAATAGAACTTACTGATATGGTGAGACCAATTATTTAGCGAATCACCATTCCCCGTCAGGAGAAATAAATCATCGGTGGTTTGATTATAATCGCTATAACTAATTCCGCTCTTAGGTTGGTCAGAACTTAGTTCCCAATCAATTAAATTGATATACGAATGATTGAAACCAAGATTCCAGCGTTCCCAATTAAAACTATATTCAAATTCAATTCCTGCGAGTTTTAAATCACCAATATTTCTTGATTCATGGTCGCGGCTACTAAAGCCAAATACTTCAGCGTCTATGTAAAATAGTGAGGTGTTAGTGTGGTGGTGTTTGGAGTCAATAAAGCTGTATATAAACTCTATATTATTGAGAACGGCTGGCTTATCTATTTTTCCTCTTACTTTATCCTGCGCCCATTGTTGTTCAAGTGTGCTGTACCTAACTGAGCGCTGTATAATCGCTTTAAATAAATGTCTGTCGGACAGGTTTTTAACCCAAGCAGCCCGACCGGAAAAGGCAGTTTCTGTCAAATCGTTTTTATCTAGCCTAGCAGATAAAATAAAAATATTCGTATCGTCACTATCAAAATTGGACTCTGCAAATAGAGCATAGGAGTTAGTTGACCAACCGTTTCCAGCAAAAATAGCGTCTTCCGGAGCCACTCTTTGGTTATAATAAACTGATTCAGGCCCACTTATAATATTTCTACCGTCACCTAAAATCATGTCTTCCTTGTCTTCGCCCCAACCGGGCCCCAATTTATCGCGGCTGTATTTAGCGCCAATCGCTAGGGCAAGTTTATCACTGTACAGCCAGTTCAATTGTGAACGTATATATATTTCGTCTTCACTAAAGTTTGCGCGAAAACTTTTACCGTCATCAATTTTATTGATATCCTCTGCGTCCAGTGAGTCGACACTGAGAGTTGATTTAATCGTACTACCATTGGTGATTTTAGTACTATGTTCAACCGTAAACATCCAGTGGCGCTTAAAATGATGGTCTTTATTAACTAATCTTCCGTTGATATCTGCTTTTACCTGACCTAATTTGACCTGATTGCTTTCTGTGTAACGCGTCCATAAACGCCAATCTTCGTTTAATTGCAGGTCTGCATGCATTTTTAGCTGTGGCTTATCGTCAAAATCACCATAGTGATCTGGCACTTCATCACTGACATAACCCGAGTCAAAAAATGATCGCTGTTGAAGTCCTTTGTTTTTGGTAGCGCTAAAAAACAAGTAATAACCACCACTCTCGGTAGATTCCGAGTGTGTTAGCGCAAGTTCTTTCGCATCGTATTTGTTTGAATACTCTAAATCAACTCGTGTACCGGATACCGTTTCTGCTGAGTGCGTAATAATATTGATAACCCCTGACAGTGCCCCAGGTCCGTGAATAACAGAGCCAGGCCCTCGAATGACCTCAATCTGTTTAATATCCGAAAGTTGCCATTGGTCGATTTCAGTAAAAGCACCGTTGTGAGATTTCTGATTGATATTTCTACCATTGACTAATAATAACAAGTTGTAATTTCTATCGGCGATGATGCCTCTAATACCAGGATGGACACCCTCATCGTGGATCGAATAAAAAAGACCGGGTACATAAACCTCAAGTAGATCGTTGATATTTCTTGCTGGCGTGAAGCGGATATCTTGTTCTGAAATCACCGTGACAGAGGCGGGTCTTTTGTAATGAGGTATTTTAGTAAGTGTGCTGGAGCTATCCACCTTGATATTTAACAACTCCTCCAAACTAAGCTTATACAAAGAGTCGTCAATACGTTCATAATCCACCGCACCCATCGCAGTATCATTTGAATAGATCAAAATTATAAGCGCTATATATCTAAAGACTATATGCATGATTGATCAGCATTTTTGGGGACAGAGAAAGGAGGGCCTAACCTAGAGTAAAGTTTAGCGCTCCTACAAAAGTTGTCAATTTAAGTTTGTGCGACGGGAAATAGAAGGGTAATTTTATGTTTATTTGTGTCCTATCTATGCTCACCCGCTGAGGGCTTTCGGCGCTTTATAGTGTTCTATATAGCGATTGGGGTATCCGTATTTTTCTCTCTTAACATCATTAGCTTAATCTTGATAAGCATCCATAATTCGTTCGATTTCACCAGCCTTAATCATTTTGTAAATTTCTGAATCAAAAGATTTCATAAATTCAGAATGAAACGAATATTTCCCTGCTTCTATGGCAGGCTTAGAATAACCGATACTCACGGGGTCTGGACCAATGATGGCACCTTTTTTTAGCGCGACATTTCGACCTTCTTGATACCTTCCTGATTTTTTGAGTTGTTCAAACAGATAATCAAAAGCCTTGTCCTCCATCATTAAGCAATCAAATCGTCCAGAAGCCAACTTTAGAATATTCTCTTTACTTCCCTTGGTTTCCTCATAATTGATTTCCCCCTGTTTTACTAACTTTCGAAACTCCACTCCTCCCCAGCCGTCAAATCCAGCTACATTGCCGATTTTTAAGCCAATGTAATCCTGAGGCCAATTCGGGCGGAGGGACTTAAGAACTTTTTCCTGACACACAGAGATAATGATTTCATGATAGAAAGGCACAGAATAAGGGTAAAGATAAGGCCAGTCGTGCCCATGAAAGAAAGCTGGAGCCAACCCAAATCCCTCCCCAGATTTCATTATCATCTTCCCTCGCTTCCAGGGGACTGGTTCCATTTTAACGTTAAACCCCTTCATTCTGGAAAATGCTGTTCTCAATACATCAATATACATCCCCTTGGCTTTGCCTTCATCAGAAAAACTAAAAGGCCTATAATCCCCGTCGACATGGATGGTCACTTCGATATCCGCACCAAAGGCGGGTAGACTAAATAGGGTGATAAGAATGACGACTAATTTTTTCATAAAACCACCTCTCATTAGGGTTTGCGTTATTTAGAGGCCTAAATAATCTAGATATATGAAGAATCTTATAATAGTAGCGTAGATCAGTATTCAGGGGAAACTTACCCAAGTCATCTCCCATCCTTATTTTTTGTTTGGGAAACGGTATGCAATAGAGCTGAATTGAGCGACATGATTTTTATCGCCATCGGTGACGCTAACTTGATAGTGGCCAATTTTGTTTGATTTTGATACCAACTTAGCCTCGGCAATCAAACGATTCCCCACTGGTTTGTTTAGATATTTTATATCTGCTTGCATGCCGATCGATGTATTTACCGTATTACACGCAGCAGCAAATGCAACATCAGCTAAAGCAAAAATAACGGCCCCATGTAAAGAACCTAAACCATTTTTATGATTTTCGTTTATTTCAAGTTCGCAGTGAGAAAATTCAGTGTCTACTTTTATTAGTTTTATACCAAGATTCTCAGCGTATTTATCGTTAGCAATATACGAAACATTTTGATCTGTCATTTTATTCTCCATTAAAGTTTTTAAAAAACATGTGCGCAGGTAACTTTTTATGTCTGACGCTGAAAAAAATCCATCATTTCTTCGTTAAGTTTGGGCCATTGGATATGACCGCCTTCGGGATGGCAGAATAGCGTTTCTTTGCCTGTTTTACAATTTTCAAAGCGCTCACAGTTTTCACTTTCAGTGGGACTTGGCGTTGCATTGCACTGATTACATCGCGCCCACCATTGCGCAGCTTGTTTGCCAAAACCAGGAAAATGAGAGTCGTTTCGATTATGTAAAACCAAAACCGAAACGGGGTCAGGACACTCAATGTTAGCGTATTCCTCTGCATTAATACCTGCCGCACTGGGGGCAATAGCCCTTGGCTTTACTGGTGATTCCGGCAAAAAAGCCAGCGCACTAGAAACCGTTCCGCCATCAGAATGTCCAGTAAGATAAATTCGGTTCGAATCGATGCACCATTGCTTCATAATTTCATTGGGGGCTTCCCCCAACTCAGCAATAGATTGAATAGACAAAGGTTTACCATCAACATAAGCGATAATAAAGCCCCGCCGTGTCGCATGATGAGTCAAACCGACAAATCTTTCCATCATGCCGCCCATGATACTTGGGCTGTAGACAACCAGTAAGGGGTGAGCGAAATTGGACTGATAATTACTTGGGGTTTTCACGCGAAACCGAAAGCCATTTTCTGTTTTTAGGCCTTCGCTATGCCCAGCTAAACCTGTTTTTCTATTTGCAGTACAACCTGTAAGTTTATCTGGGTAATCAAAGCGAGCCATTTGCAGGGCATCAGTGCTGTAGGTGTTGTTTTTATACCAATAAAACCCGAAAGCAGGCAGTCCTATAAAAACGAAAATAAATAACGCGTATAGAAAGTTGAGTATGGAAGCTTGTTTGATCATAGCTTTTTAAAACTCGAGTTTATAGTTTTTGTTCTCTCACTATTTATTGGCTCCACTATTTATTGGCTCCACTACTTATCCCTCAAAGGACTCAGTATCGCTAACAACTGCTTTACGATCTCTTGCTTTTCTTTGATAGATACCTCATGCATCAGTAGCCCCTCTACTACAAAGCTCGCAATTCTAATGACAGGCTTTATTCTTGCTGCTTCAAAGCCGCTCTCATTAAGCACTTTCCCCAAGAGTGATTCCACTGAATTATGAAAATTATTGTGAACAGTTGCTACAGCATCTGATATTGCAGAGCGCTCATGGACGGTGATGATCAATGGCTTGGCAAACTGAAAGGATTCAAGCATCCAAAGTAGATTTTCCTCTAACGAATAGGTTTCACTGCGTTGGGATAGGGCGCTGACAAAAACGCTGATCAGCTCCTCAAGTACCGCAGCAAACAATTCATCCTTACCAGAAAAATACCAATATATGGTGTTTGCGGTGACTCCGGCTTGCTTAGAAATCCTGGTAATACTGGTTTTTTCATAACCATCTGCTAAAAAAATGTTTCTAGCAGAATCCTTAATCATTTGTTTTTTAAGAGAATTATCTAAATCCTGTCTATTCTTTGGCATGGAGCCCCCCCCCCTTCAGAAAATAGAATAATACCAATCTCTTGATCGGCGCTCAAGAAGCAGGTAACATTCTCTTAAACGCTATTCAAGGGGATTTTGCATGAACCAAATTATCAAAACAGAAATTATAATAAACGCATCTTTAGAGCGGGTTTGGGGTTTATTGACAGATTTAGCATCCTATTCAACATGGAACCCATTCATTGTCAAAGCGAAAGGCACCATTAAATTAGACCAACGATTGATGTGCCAACCTCGTATGCCCGGGGGACGAAAATACACATTTAGACCCATCGTAACCCGCTGTGAAATCCATAGAGTGTTTGCTTGGACAGGAAATGTCATGCATTCCTCTCTTGCCTCTGGCGAGCATATTTTTGAAATCGTACAGTCGGAAGAAAACCAAGTAAAACTTATTCATGACGAAATATTCACAGGTGTGTTAGCGCCGCTGTACGTACCTCTTATACGAGAAGCAACGACAAAGGGATTTATCATGATGAACGAGGCACTCAAAGATATCGCTGAAAACTAGCCTAATTGATTACGCCCTCTATGACAAAGTAGTAACTTTAGCGTTGCGCTTTCATTAAACCATTGAATAATTACATCAGTATTTAAAGGAGATGCATAAATGATACGCACCGCGCTAGCCCACGCCAAAGAACTTGCAATTATACCTAGCCTGGGAATTGTTGTTGTTCTTAGCCAATTAGCACCGATTTCTGTTAGGAAACGATTAGTTGAATTTAAGACAGGTGAAAGCAACCCCGTAATTTTAATTCCCGGTTACACTCAAAACAGTAGCAATTTTATATCTCTTTCAAATAGATTTCGAAAGGCAGGAGTGGGTCCAGTTGTAGTATGGGACTACAATAATATTTTTGGATCAATCCAATCTCACGCTGAAACTCTTGCGGAGGTAGTAGAAGCTACACGTATTAAGTTCAACTCCGATAAGGTGTCACTTGTTTGTCACAGTTTAGGTGGAATCGTCGCGCGTTATTATTTACAAGAAATGTCGGGTTGCAAAAATGTTGAGAAATATGTGACACTAGAAACCCCACACCAGGGATTATGGCAGGGTAGATATGTTCCAGGTATTTGTACAACGCAAATTGACCCACTCCACCCTTTTATGCAACGTCTAAAATCTAACATTAAATTCTTAAATGATACTCAAATTCTCTCAATATATTCAGATATCAACCCTCTAAGCCGATGGAATGAACCTTTCAAACTCAATCATGCTGAATCAGACCTCTTTATACCAGGGAGCGGTCACTTCAGTATGCTACTAAGCAAAGAAGTTGCTGAAGCAGTAGTTACTTTTCTGAAATAGCATTCTTATTGTTTTTAAAAAAGATGGGCGATTTTCGACTTAAGCGGCTAGCAGCCTAACGCTGTCCTGCCAGTATTTTGTATACTGCGAGCTCTGAGTGAACTCAAAAACGCGTTTACATCTTATCCTATTTGATACCTTAATCTGATGAAGTGCTGTCAATTTCTGACCTTAAAACTGTCAAAAAATGACCTTTCGCTGATTCGTCAGATAGATAAAGTAAACCGAATACTTATGAAAGCGTACAGGGCTTATAAAATCATGACTAAGAGATGCATAATTATTGGAGCCAGCCATGCGGCAGCTCAACTGGCCCCCTCGTTACGTCAGGAAGGTTGGGAGGGTGATGTGTTAGTCGTGGGCGATGAGCCCCATTTGCCTTATCATCGACCGCCATTGTCCAAGACATTTCTGGGAGGTGAGAAGACAGTTGATAGTTTGGCTATTCGTCCAAAGGCATTCTATGAAAAAAACAGGATAGAATTTAGGGTGGGGCGTGTTACGGCTATAGATAGAGATAAACAAACGCTAACGCTTACTAGCGGACAGGCATTAAGTTATGACAAGCTTGCGCTTTGTATGGGGTCGCGCGTTCGGAAAGTCACTTTTCCTGGAAGTGAGCTTGAAGGTATACATTACGTGCGTGATATTGCAGATGTAGAGGGCATTAAACATCACGTTTTTAAAGATAAAAACGCCGTTATTGTTGGTGGTGGTTACATCGGTTTAGAGACAGCTTCGGCATTAAAAAAACTCGGTATGAACGTCGTTGTTTTAGAGATGGCATCAAGAATTTTACAGCGTGTAACAGCGCCAGAACTATCAGAGTTTTACACACGGGTTCATACTGAAGAGGGAGTTGATGTTCGTACAGGTATGTCCGTTTCAAGCATTGAGGGTAACACCCATTGTGAAAAAGTAACCTGTGATGATGGAACAGAATTTCCAGCTGATCTTGTGGTCATTGGTGTTGGTATCTTGCCTAACGTTGAGCTTGCTGAAGAGGCTGGTATTGCGGTAAACAATGGTATCGTTGTCGATAGTTTCTGCCGTACTAATGCTGATAATATAGTTGCAGCAGGAGACTGCACCAATCACTTTAATAAAATATACGGTCGCCGTATCCGTTTGGAATCAGTGCCAAATGCAAGTGAGCAGGGGAAAATTGCCGCAGCTTCGATTTGTGGTATTAAAAAGGAATACAATAGCCTACCCTGGTTTTGGTCTGATCAATATGATTTGAAATTGCAGATTGCAGGCCTTAGTCAAGGCTATGATCAGGTCGTTATTCGTGGCGATAAAAATACAAGTCGCAGCTTTGCTGCATTTTATTTCAAAGCGGGGAAGTTGATATCGGCGGATTGTGTTAATCGCCCCCAAGAATTTATGTTAAGTAAAAGAGTTATTGCGCAGAACCTGAAAATAGACCCAGAGAGACTTGTAGATGATTCAACTCCCGTAAAGGAATTACTGTAACGTTAAAAATCATCATATAAAGGGTTACTTACTGCGATTAAGAAAGCAGTTAAAGACTCATTAGGTACAGTGTGGACAACAAAGGAAGAGAAATCATGGAATGCATCGATTAAGCGTATTCTTGTTGATATAGAAAAAATTATTGTTTCCGTTCCGAAAGAGTCGTAGATAATTTAACATTGGTTTTTTTGTTGACCTGTTGCCGATATTGATCGGGGGTCTGGCTAAACCAGCGTTTAAAGGCACGTCGGAAATTTGCACTATCGTGGTAGTTGAGTAATGTCGCAATTGTATCTACTGACATGTTGCTATCACGCAAGTAATCCGCCGCTTGTTGCGATAATATCTCATCCCGAATTTTTCGAAAACCCGTGCCTTCCTTCTCAAGTCTGCGGACTAACGTCCGCTTGCCAATAAGCAATTTGGCTGCAACTTCATCTTCAGACAATATTCCTGGAGGGTGGGATAGCATCATTTTTTGTATTTGGTACTTACAGGTATGTTTTTTCGAAAGTAACTGCTCTTGCATCATTTCGCATTGCTGCATCGCGAATAAGTAGTTTTCATGATTGGTCGATGTGTTCGGTATTTGACCTAATTTAACAGGGATTTTGACTTTTAGGTGTGTTGCAGAAAATTCGAACTTCCCAGGTAAGTAATCAGAATAACGCACGCTGTAATTTGGCTCGGTATAGGTCAAACACGCAATGCCCTCATGCAGAGGTCGCCCCATGATGAATTCAGCGCAATCGAAAATTATTTTCACGAAGGCTTCGGAGGTGCAACGAATAGTATCCTTGTTCAAATCTATATTAAAATAACAATAGCACTCAAGCCAATCGTCGTTAGTCACTGTTTCTATACGAAGAAAATTTAGCTGAGTGTGTAGGTACATTTGAAGTGCGTTAAGTGCCATTTGTAAGTTGGGGCTGCTCATGGCGAGAAAACCCATAGCGCCATGCGTCGGCAGGGTTAGCCTGTGCCCCAGTCGCAAACCAAATGTTTCATCCCCCGATAAACGTAAACCATTCTGTATGATCTGAATCTGCTGCAGTGACGTTAATAGCGTACCTTCCTGCATAAACTGTTCGATGGTGAGCTTGGTCATATCAAGTAACGCGGCTAAGTCGGACTCCTGCAATTCAAGCTCGCGAGCAATAAGACGAGAGTAGTTGGAGGGAATACAAGCAAGATTAGGGTCAAATGATTGGGTTAGTTCAACCTGATCGGGCATGAATTTATTCCTCATTATTTTAAATACAAAAATAACAGCTATGAACTAAAAGTGCTCTTAATAAACGCTCAGTGTCATTAAATAACCCCTTAATGTCAAGATATGACCTATCTGTAATAGGGGAAACTGAGTAGTCTAAGTTTAATGAGTTACCAGCGGCCCCGCGCAGTAGGGGAATAACGTTAGAGTAGCGTATCAGTAAAATCTAAATTGGCAGAGGTATCTATGAGTAGCATTACTTTTATTGAGCATAACGGAAACCAACATCAGGTTGATATAGAGGAGGGGAAATCTGTAATGCAATTAGCTATGGATAACGGTGTGCCTGGAGTTGATGCTGATTGCGGTGGTTCTTGTGCTTGTGGAACTTGCCATGTGATTGTTGATAAGAACTGGGTATCGGCTATTGGCAGTGCTAATGACGATGAAAATCAGATGTTGGATATGACGCCAGAAAAAGCGGAAACATCTCGCTTGTCTTGCCAAATAACGGCTACGGACGCTATGAATGGAATGGTCGTCAGGATACCCGAATTTCAAATGTAGTATCTGAAAATATAAGTTAGGATTTAAACCAACGTTACGGATTGTAAGAAGAATTTTCTTAAGCCATACAGGAAATAATATGAATTTTTTATCTCCAATTATCAAAAAAGGAACCTCACTGATTTCAATACCAGTGATTGTTGAAAAGACTGCAAAAGTTATTCCGATATCCCAACAAATTAAGGGTATCCACCTTTTTCTAAAAGTCAAAAGAAAGGTGTGGAAGGGAAAACCAGCGCCCATTTTTATAGAGACACCGTTACCCGATGTTTCAACACTCGATATTGCGGATATAGATGTCAGCAACCCTTTTCTATTCCGACAAAATTTGTGGGGGGCATATTTTAAACGCTTACGTGATGAGAGCCCTGTTCACTTTCAGAAGGACAGTCTTTTTGGCCCTTTTTGGTCCATTACTCGTTATAAAGATATTATGTATGTAGACAAGAACCACGACTTGTTTTCATCTGAGCCGATCATTGTCCTGGGGGATGCCCCTGAAGGCCTTGCGATGGAAATGTTTATCGCTATGGACCCTCCAAAACATGATGTACAACGTAAGGCCGTACAAAATGTGGTTGCCCCCAAAAATCTTTCTGAAATGGAGGGGCTGATCCGTACTCGTGTTGTCGATATTCTCGATGGCTTACCCATTGATGAGCCGTTTGATTGGGTTGAAAACGTATCCATAGAGCTCACATCGAGAATGCTGGCGACACTGTTTGATTTTCCTTACGAATCGCGACATAAGTTGGCGGAATGGTCTGACATATTAGGAGGCAGCGCTGAATCGACAGGCGGCATGTCTTCCCCGGACGCACTTTTCCCCGCAGTTGCGGAGATGGCAGAATATTTCACGCGGCTTTGGCGAGAAAAAGCGACTAATAAGGCAGCGGGAGAGGAAATGGGGTATGACCTAATCAGTCTGCTGCTCACCAATGAAAAAACTGAAAATATGATCAAAAAACCGATGGAATTTATTGGTAATTTGGGATTGTTGATCATTGGTGGTAATGACACCACTCGCAACTCTATAACCGGCGGTGT
>CAJXXT010000139.1 GCA_913063495.1 uncultured Gammaproteobacteria bacterium
CTAAGTCCTGTAATGGTTACAGGCATACAGCCTGGTGGCCAATTAACGACCACAACAGACGTTGACAACTGGCCCGGTGATGTTGAAGGCCTTCAAGGCCCAGAACTGATGGAGCGAATGAAGTCTCATGCGGAGCGTTTCGATACCGAAATCATTTTTGACCATATAAACAGCGTAGATTTATCAAACCGCCCCTTCACCCTTACAGGGGATTCCGGTGTATATACCTGTGATGCATTAATTATCACAACAGGTGCATCCGCTATGTATCTCGGCCTTGACTCAGAAGAGGCGTTTAAGGGAAAAGGGGTTTCTGCCTGTGCTACCTGTGATGGCTTTTTCTACAGAAAGAAACGAGTAGCGGTAATTGGTGGCGGAAATACCGCAGTAGAAGAGGCATTATACCTCTCCAATATCGCAGATGAAGTGGTCGTGGTTCACCGAAGAGACAAGTTCCGATCCGAAAAAATCCTACAAGACCGAATTTTGGAAAAAGCCGCCAATGGCAACATCACCATCGAATGGGATCATGAACTCGATGAAGTTCTTGGTGATGATATGGGCGTTACTGGCATGCGCATCAAACATTCAAAAACAGGTGAAACTAAAGATATTGATCTTCATGGTGTATTTATCGCTATTGGACATTCTCCAAACACCGGTATATTTGATGGCCAACTGGATATGAATAATGGCTATATCAAAATCAATACAGGCCTAGACGGCAATGCCACTGCAACCAGCGTTGAAGGTGTTTTTGCCGCTGGCGACGTTGCTGACCACACGTACCGACAGGCAATCACTTCTGCTGGGTTTGGTTGTATGGCAGCGCTAGACGCCGAACGTTTTCTTGATGAACAATAACCGCCGGTAGATCTAAGATAAACGTTGCAATCTTGATGGTTAGGGTTGCGACGCTGCTTTAGAATGGCGTTACAATAGTTTTCCCCTCTATGACTCAAATCCCGTTTATTGGATACCATTGCGAAGGGTTTCCACCCGTTGAAAATGCGCTAACCGAACCTAATGGTTTGCTTGTTGCTGGTGGTGATTTAACGCCTGAACGACTCATTGAGGCCTACAGTAAAGGTATATTTCCATGGTTCGAGGATGACCAGCCTATTCTATGGTGGTCGCCTGCCCCTAGAGCAGTTCTCTACCCTGCGGAATTCACCCCATCAAGAAGCCTTAAAAAAACACTCCGCAAAAAAACGTTTACAATAACGTTCGATACAGCGTTTCAAGAAGTAATTTCTTCCTGCTCAAAACCAAGACCTAGTGGTGATGGAACATGGATTACCGCAGATATGATGGACGCCTACACCCAGTTACATCAGCTCGGATACGCTCACTCGGTTGAAGCCTGGGATGGAAAGGAGCTAGTCGGTGGATTATATGGTATTTGTTTAGGATCTATCTTTTTTGGTGAGTCCATGTTCTCGACTAAAAGCGATGCATCAAAAGTTGCATTTTGCTCGCTTGTTGAACATTGTAATCTCAAAAATATTGACCTAATCGACTGCCAAGTGGCAAACCCACACCTTGCCAGCTTAGGGGCTGTCGACATTTGTCGAACAACGTTCAAAAAACATTTACAAGCCTTAATCCCAGATAAGCTCGCTCTAGACCGCCACAAAGGGTTCTGGTCAACATATAGTAATTAGGTTAATCCTATAAACTTTGTGCGGGTTTATTAAACATCCAACTTATTCTATTTAATTTCTGGAACAAATGACCAAAAGAGCCAATAATTTAGTGACCAGTCAGATAAAGGCGTAATGAATGACAGATTTAGCCGCGGTAAAATTTTTCATTACCCCGCTACATAAATGTAGTTACCTTCCACGCCAAGATGCGATCACGCTATTTGCCGACCCAAAAGCAGAAGTAAACCAAAACCTCTATTCCGACCTTTCAGAAATGGGGTTTCGACGCAGCGGTAACTATTTATATCGGCCTCATTGCCGTCAATGCGCCGCATGCATTCCGGTACGAATACCGTGCAATGCCTTCTCTCCATCTCGAAAACAGAAACGCGTTATCAAAAAAAATGCTGACTTAAATATCACCGCTGTCGACCCTGTCTACAGTGATGAACACTACCAACTTTACCAAAACTATATTGAGCAGAAACATCGAGATGGCGATATGTATCCACCATCTCCCGAACAATACGCGTCTTTTTTATTAAGTGACTGGGGGAACACCGTATTCTTTGAGTTCCGGGATGGCAACAATCAGCTACTAGCAGTTTCTGTATGCGACATTCTCGAAAATGGCATTTCTGCTGTATACACTTTCTATGATATCAGTCAGCCCAAAAGGAGCTTGGGGGTAATGGCTGTCTTATGGCAAATAGAAGAAGCCAAAAACAGAGATCTACCTTCTGTTTACCTGGGTTATTGGATAAAAGAATGTCAGAAAATGAGTTACAAAACCGATTACCGTCCACTAGAGATGCTAATCGATGACCACTGGGTTCAAACCAACACTCGAGATTAGCCCTCCCTAAATCCATTTCCAACTCCCTATTTCAACTTTCCCCCTCAATTATGACCATCTCAGCTTAATTTTTGCTAAATTTACAATTTTTTAGCGATTATTTTTGATTATCGGCATGAATTGGTGCAGAATTCAGCCCTGATTTCGTGGAGCATGATTATCCATGCTTACATCCAAAGAAAAAAGCGACGTAAAACAAAGAGGTAGTGGCCGAATGGCAAAAGAAGAATCACTCGAAATGGAAGGCACTGTAGTAGAAACTCTGCCTAACACCATGTTTCGTGTAGAGCTAGAAAATGGCCATATACTCACTGCGCATATTTCTGGGAAAATGCGTAAAAACTATATCCGTATATTAACGGGTGACAAAGTTAAAGTTGAAATGACGCCTTACGATCTCAGTAAAGGCAGAATCACCTATCGCGTCAGATAATTTGTTCTTTATTTCTAACTAAGAACAAAAGTCAGGCATTAAAAAAGAGCGCAACGCGCTCTTTTTTAATGCCTGACTTTTAACAATTAACGACCCGAGCTTGCAAACACAACTTTATCAAGCTGGCTCAACATCAAATTCCAGCTCGTCTTCACTCGTAGAGACGTGGACAATCCCACCGGTCTCAGCCAGCTCACCAAACAGTATTTTTTCCGCCAATGGCCTCTTGAGCATATCTTGAATCAACCGAT
Source organism: uncultured Gammaproteobacteria bacterium (assembly GCA_913063495.1). Lineage (GTDB taxonomy): Bacteria > Pseudomonadota > Gammaproteobacteria > Pseudomonadales > Ketobacteraceae > 42-54-T18. The sequence goes on from CAJXXT010000139.1 coordinate 3,187, forward strand.
TCATTGGGCGGGCCCCCATACTCTTGTCGTACCCCTTCTTTGCGAACCAGGCTCTAGCATCGTCATCAACATCCAACTGAACCTTTTTGTCATCAAGCTGGGCTTGTAACTCAGTTAGGAACTTATCAACAACGCCCTTAATTACATCAGTATCTAGACTGTTAAACTGAATGATGGAATCAAGGCGATTCCGGAATTCCGGAGTGAACAAGCGACTGATAGCCTCTGACCCATCGGACGTATGATCCTGAACAGTGAAGCCAATTGAGGAGCGAGCCATCATCTCTGCCCCTGCATTAGTGGTCATCACAAGGATAACGTTTCTGAAGTCCGCTTTTCGGCCATTATTATCTGTTAGCGTCCCATGATCCATTACCTGCAACAGCAAGTTAAATACATCTGGGTGTGCTTTTTCCACCTCATCAAGTAACAAAACACAATGAGGCGTCTTGGTCACAGCTTCTGTTAGTAATCCACCCTGATCATAACCAACGTAACCAGGGGGAGCACCAATGAGTCTAGAAACCGTGTGGCGTTCCATATACTCAGACATATCAAACCGCACTAATTCCATGCCCATCGCTGTTGCAAGCTGTCGTGTAACCTCAGTTTTACCAACCCCAGTTGGCCCTGCAAACAAAAAGCTTCCGATAGGTCGGTCTGGAGATCCCAATCCCGCTCGACCTAACTTAACGGCATTCGACAAGGCACCAATAGCTTCATCTTGTCCAAACACTGTCAATTTAAGGTTACGCTCCAAATTCATGAGAGTATCCTTATCATCAGACGATACCGTTTTAGCCGGTACTCTGGCCATCTTTGCAACTATCGCTTCTATGTCCGGAACACCAATAATTTTTTTGCGTTTGCTTGGCGCAACAAGTCGTTGATACGCACCAACCTCATCAATAACATCAATAGCTTTATCAGGAAGCTGTCGGTCATTGATATATCGAGCAGCAAGCTCGGCAGCTGATCTCAAGGCCTTGTTGCTATATTTAAGTTCATGATGCTCTTCAAACTTAGACTTAAGCCCTTTGAGAATTTCGTATGTATCGTCAACACTTGGCTCAACAATATCAATTTTTTGAAAACGACGCGCTAAAGCGCGATCTTTTTCAAAAATCCCACGATATTCCTGAAATGTCGTCGACCCTATGCACATCACGTCGCCTGCAGCGAGCATTGGCTTGAGCAAATTAGACGCATCCATCACGCCACCTGAAGCGGCACCCGCTCCTATAATAGTGTGAATTTCGTCAATGAATAATATGGCATGATCTTCATTCTGCAGTTCATTCAGCAACGCTTTAAAACGCTTCTCGAAATCACCTCGATATTTTGTCCCTGCAAGCAATGCCCCAAGATCTAACGAATATACGGTTCCCTGCCCTATTGCGTCAGGAACCTCACCATCAACAATTCGTTTTGCCAGCCCTTCTGCAATAGCGGTTTTACCTACACCTGGCTCCCCTACCAACAACGGGTTGTTTTTACGGCGACGGCACAATACCTGAACCGTTCTTAACACCTCTTCACTACGCCCAATCAACGGGTCAATACGACCAGCTTTTGCCATTTCATTCAAATTGGTTGCGTAAGCCTCTAAAGGACGCTTTCCAGCTTCAGCCTGAACTTCTTCCTCGCCTTGCTCTTGACTAGGTTCAACCATGTCTTGATGGGACTCATCAGCAGACTTGGAAATACCATGAGCAATGTAATTCACGACATCGATTCTTGCTACATCCTGCTTTTTGAGGAAATAAACTGCCTGGCTTTCTTGCTCACTGAATATAGCCACCAGTACGTTAGCACCGGTTACTTCTTTTTTCCCTGAAGACTGAACATGGAAAACAGCTCTTTGCAAAACACGCTGAAAGCCTAATGTGGGCTGAGTTTCGCGATCCTCGTCAGAGCTTGGTATCAATGGCGTTGTCTCATCAACAAAAGCGGTGAGATCCGTTCTTAGCACCTCAACTGAACTACCACACGCAACCAAAACACTCGACGCTGAGTCATTATCAAGTAGTGCTAGCAGTAAATGCTCTACCGTCATGTATTCATGCCGTTTACTACGCGCATCGCGAAAGGCTAAATTTAAAGTGACTTCGAGATCTTTGCTTAACATTTTTCTACACCTACGTTAAAAACGCCAATACGTTAAACCGTTAACTCCACACGAAAAAGAACATTCATGGTTAGTTACACGGCTCAAGAAACCTTCTCAATCTCACACATCAAGGGATGTTGATTCTCTCGTGCGCATTGAGCTACTTGTGATGCTTTAGTCTCAGCCACGTCTTTCGTGAACTCGCCACACGCCGCTCTACCCTGCGTGTGAACCGTTAACATGATTTGGGTTGCATTTTCCCTCGTCATACTGAAATACGTTTCTAACACCTGAACAACAAACTCCATGGGAGTATAGTCGTCATCCAACATCATAATTCGATACTTAGGCGGTGGCGCCAAATCAGCTTTTGATTCCGCTACTGCCAAATCACCTTCGGGATCATCATAAGGTGTTGGTCCGCTCATATTACTTAATGTTAGTCGAAGATTTGAAATTTTACTCATAACCAGAAATCATAAACCACAAAGGTTAAAGACCAACTTTTCATAACATGAAAAGTTGTTGAAATTACGCCCCAAAACATTGAAAAACTGCTTGACTATTTCTCAGCGTTATCAGAGAGTGTGTTCAGCGCGTTTACAAAAGTTTACACGCAGTTGTGCGTAAATATAAGAAGTATTACGACACAGATAAAAAATAATAACAATCAATACTGGCTACCCTCCGATGCGACCGCCTCCCTCAAAAAGAGCTCCATTGATAAGGTAGTCCCAACAGAAGGACTTGAGTTATGGCAACCGGGAAAGTGAAATGGTTCAACAACGCTAAAGGTTACGGCTTCATCAGACCCGATGATGACGGTGACGACCTGTTTGTGCACTATTCCTATATCGTCATGGATGGTTACAAGAGTTTGAAAGCGGGACAGCTTATCACATTTGACACACGCGAAGCCCCCAAAGGCCTACACGCTGTTAATATCGACGTTATCGCAGAGGGTATACCTGCAGAAGATATGACAACTGAAGGTGCTGTGGAAGCATTTGGCGAGAAAAGCTCCTCACAAGAGCCTACACTTGCCTCAAATGTGGAACCAATAAGGCGCGCAGAAGCAATTTAATAAAAAGGTCGGCCCTTACTATTTTCGTGATGGCCGGCCTTTTTATTGCCTCGTTTTTAACAATCCAATTCGTAAGCAACACTTTATATCGCCTTTGGTGTATGTTTTTAATATACTTTCGTTTCACCCTATAGTTGACCCGCATAACTCGTACAAAGCCCTCAAATGCCAGCTGAACAAAAACACTGTCACGTCATTCTTTTTAACAAGCCTTTCCAGGTTCTTTGTCAATTTTCTGAACACCAAGACAAAGCCACGCTTGCAAAACACATAAACTTCCCCGACATCTACCCGGCAGGCCGTTTAGATTTCGATTCTGAAGGATTGCTAATTCTTACCAATGACGGTCAATTACAATCCTTAATAACCCACCCCAACAACAAATTACCAAAAACCTACTGGGCGCAGCTTGAAGGCAACATTGACGACGAAGCTATATCCAAACTTAACAATGGGGTAATGCTTAAAGACGGCATCACATTACCCGCAGCCATTCAGAAAATATCGGCCCCACAGATAAATGAACGCTCCCCCCCTATACGTCAAAGAGCAAACAAACCAACATCATGGATTGAATTAACCATTAAAGAAGGACGAAACCGGCAAGTACGAAGAATGACAGCGGCTGTCGGTTACCCCACGCTTCGACTTATCAGGGTCAGCATTGGCCCCTGGAACATAACAAATCTACAACCAGGCGAATGGAAAAAAACCTCCCTGCCAAACGAATTATCCAAAAAACTGGACCAATTAACGATTCAAAAAGCACAAAAGCGAAATCCACCCAAGCAAGCGCAGAATAAACGGGGCAGTAAAAAAACGACACCCTCTCCCTTCAAGTCAACGCAAAAAAAACGGGGCAAAAACAAATAACGCTACCAACGCGTTGATGCATCTTTGTCACTTTCTTTCGCAGCAACCCATGCAGCCTCATCGTTCTCATTCCATTCTTTCTTCCAAAAAGGTGCATCTTTCTTTAAGAAATCCATAATGAATTCACAGGCTTCAAAAGCCTCTTTGCGATGCTCACCAATAACAGCGACATAAACTATGGGTTCAGCAGGCCCTAAACGCCCAACTCGGTGCACAACAGTGACGCCAAAAACCTGCCAACGCTCTATCGCAGTTTTGGCAATTTTGTGAAGTGACTTTTCTGTCATTCCTGGGTAATGCTCAAGATACATTGCACTCACCTGGCTCCCTTCACTAACATCCCTTACAAATCCGGTGAACTCAACAAGAGCGCCTGTTAACGCTACGCCTGAACGCAATGTATTTGCCTCCGAGGCAGCGTCAAATATTTCAGTCTGTACTTTGATTGAAATACGCATACTACCCCCCAGTCACAGGCGGGAAAAATGCGACTTCATCCCCTTCAGAAATACCATCGTCTAAGCTGGCCATTTCTTGGTTTATCGCGATAAGCAACTTATTATCAGAAAGCACGGATTGCCATGGCTCTCCTTTGTCTGAAAGAAGATTGATTAGATCCTCACCCGTGACGTCTTTTCCAATCGCCACCGACTCTCCAGCGATGCCCATGCGTTCTTTGACGCTTGCAAAATACAAAATTTCAATCGTCATGGTTCCACTCCCCGCTCTTCCCACCCTTTTTTTCAAGCAACTTAACTGACTCTATCACCATTCCTTTTTCTACCGCTTTACACATATCATATATTGTTAATACGGCAGCAGATGCAGCAGTAAGCGCCTCCATTTCAACGCCTGTTTTTCCCGCCAATTTACAGGTCGCCAATGCAGTTACCCCACCTCTTTCTGGGTCTGGTAAAAGTTCTACTTTCACGGATGTAAGCATTAACGGATGGCAAAGCGGAATTATATCAGATGTTTTCTTCGCCGCCTGGATACCCGCAATACGGGCCACCGCAAGCACATCACCTTTGGCGTGTTTACCTTCAACAATTAGGGAAAGTGTCGACGGAGACATTCTAATAAACGCTTCTGCAACCGCTATACGCTGAGTAACCTCTTTTTGGGTCACATCAACCATATGGGCCTCACCTGCACTATTTAGGTGTGTAAGCTTCGCTTGGTGGGTGGGTTCTGTCATATTACTGTCCGTTTACGTTGTGCCTCTAGAATTTTCGCTAACACTGCAATACTATCGAACCTAACGCAAGTTTAATGCAATAGGTTCATATAATAACAAGTGTCTAGACGAAGGCAGGTCAAATAAAACGACTTTGAGGGGATATATCAATGAAGCAGCAACACTTTGGCTTTGAAATCAGCGAAGCTCTTTATAACCAATCATGCAATACGATAGAAGCCATTCAATCACAAGATTCTGGCACAGACCTTAATATCAAAATCTCCAATGCTTTGATGAATATTACGGAAGTCGGATTTGAGGCTTATTACTACAAGCCAAGTGACATGGTTCAGATTTCTTCCGTAGTCAGAAAAGCGGCTGATACGGGCATGGTAGCCGTTAAACGTGGCGTACACATGGTCATTCGGAAGCTATTCAAGAACATGCCTACCAAAGAACTGGAAAAACTTGCCGCGTATATGAGCACATTACTCACCCACGAAGAGAACAACGCTGCTCAGCGATATTTTGTCGCATTTACTCTATCACCAGAACTTTACAGCCTCGCCCAAGAACTACTTGCGAGAGTAAGCCAAGATCCAGAAATTGAGGGTTATCGTCATAACATTATTTCAGCACTCAACAAACTAATTCGTGCTGGTGTAGAGGCTTATTATGAAAAGCCGTCTAACATGATCAACTTAGGGCGAATCATGCGAAAAACGGCGGATGTAGGGATCTCAACGGCAGAAAAAGGATCCAACATCGTGGTCAAAAAACTGTTCAACGTCATGCCGTACGACGCGTTAATCCCGCTTTCAAGTTACTTTGAAAGCCTCCTGCACGATAACCTACAAACAAGAGCTAACCATTAAATGTGACCGGGTTGGCTGTTTTTCTCTTTTTTATATAGAATGCACGGCAAAATAGCCGAAGAGCCAACCCCAACATGATCTGGACACCCCATGCCACCGTTGCAACGATTGTAGAGGAAGATGGCAAATTCCTGTTTGTAGAAGAGCGTTCTAACAATCGAGATGTCATCAACCAGCCCGCTGGGCACATTGAGCAAGGTGAAACCATTGCCGAAGCCGCAATCCGAGAAACACTAGAAGAGACAGGTTGGCTTGTAAAACCAGAATACTTAGTTGGCATCTACACATACACTGCCCCATACAACGATGTAACGTATTATCGCTTTTGTTTTGCTGCGTCCAAAATAAGATTTGTAGAGGAGCACCCCATTGACAGTGATATTCATGGTCAATGCTGGCTATCTAAAAGTGAATTTGAAGATAAGAAACACTACCATCGAGGCCCTCTTGTTGCGCAGTGCCTACAAGATTATATTGATGGTAAAAACTTCCCCTTATCTCTTATCTATGAACACCCGCTAGGAACGTAAATGCCAAACTCTAAAGCTGATTCAACACCAGAAACCACAACCTCAACGACAGCAAAACAAAAAGTCATCGTCGGAATGTCTGGCGGAGTAGATTCGTCTGTCAGTGCCTACCTGTTGCTTGAGCAAGGTTACCAGGTTGAAGGGTTGTTTATGAAAAACTGGGATGAAGACGACGGTACAGATTACTGCACAGCAATTACTGACTTAGCGGACGCTCAGTCGGTTGCAGATAAGCTAGGCATTCACTTACATACAGCAAACTTTGCCGCTGAGTATTGGGATAACGTTTTCGAGCTTTTTATAACCGAATACAAATCCGGCCGAACACCCAACCCAGACATTCTCTGCAATAAAGAAATCAAGTTTAAAGCATTTTTAGATTATGCCGAATCTTTAGGCGCAGACTACATTGCTACCGGCCATTACGCTCGTCGCGGCTCGACCTCAACGAACGATAATGGAACAACTGCCCCTTTATTAAAAGGCATTGATGGCAACAAAGATCAAAGTTATTTTTTGCACGCCGTGGCAGGCTCCAAGCTAGCAAAAACACTATTCCCGTTGGGTGAAATAGAAAAACCCGAAGTTAGGCGCATTGCTAACGAACAAGGTTTTGACAATCACGACAAAAAAGACAGTACAGGGATTTGTTTTATTGGTGAAAGGCGGTTTAAAGATTTCTTGCAACAGTACATTCCCGCTCAGCCTGGTGAAATAAAAACTGAAGGTGGTGATGTTATTGGTAAACACCAAGGATTGATGTACCACACCATGGGGCAGCGTCAGGGTCTTGGTATTGGAGGGCGTGCAGACGCCTCCGAAGAGCCGTGGTACGTTATTGAAAAAGATTTGGATAACAACGTCCTTGTCGTTGGCCAAGGCAACCAAAACCCGAAATTATTTTCAAATACCTTAACAGCAACTACGATTGATTGGGTACAAGATAAACCTTCCGACTTCCCGTTCTCATGCATGGCAAAAACACGCTACCGTCAACCCGATCAACATTGTTCAATTGACGAAACGATTCAAAATGGTACCAACCTATATACCATCCACTTTAGCGAACCACAGCGCGCGGTAACTCCTGGACAATCTGTTGTGTTATATCAGAGTGATACCTGCTTAGGTGGTGGAATTATTGAACAAAACTTTAACACCTAGCTGAATTTTAACACCGGGTATGATTTTAACACATGGCATGACCGGTATATTAATCACCTCATTACAACAACACTTATATTGTGTGGAGCACTAAAGCTTGGCAACGAACAAAACAGAAAAAGCTCTTGCGCTTTCAGGCATATTTCAAAGTGCAGCTTTAGTGCAACAACTATCTCGCACCGGAGAATTACCTAGCCGATACTTAGAAGCATCCTTAAAAAGTATATTTTCTTTGAACCCTTCAAGCATCGCCGATGTTTATGGGGGCGAGTCGCAACTAGGGCTAGGGATAGAAACGTTATACAAAGTGCTAGCTGACAACGATACTGCCCGATATGCTGATGCTATCCGCTACAGCATTGGCATTTTGCATGTTGAAAAAATGCTAAGAAAGAATGACGACCTGCTTTCAGTTTTGCGCTCTCGACTAGAAACCACAGAATCTCAGCTTATTCATTTTGATGGCGTGACTAACTCTAGCGTTATTGCCAAGCTAGCTGACATTTATGTGGATACCGTTGGCTCCCTTAGATACCGTATTCAAGTAAAAGGCAACCCACAACAATTACAACGAGACAGCGTTGCCAATCAAGTAAGGGCCATTCTTCTATCCGGTGTCCGCTCGGCCATGCTCTGGCGCCAGCTAGGTGGAAGCCGAATACAATTACTGATTGGAAAAAAAGGGCTAGTCGCTTCTCTGGAGTCATTAAAATCGTCCATTCACTTAGAAAACGATCAATAACCCTCAATACCGACCTATCTTATTTAGCCGTATAATATTTGGGGGGCATTCGGTTATCGTGTATTATGCGCCCTTTCCCACATTTGGAGCCCAGCATGCAACTTAGCTCATTATCTGCAATATCTCCTGTTGACGGCCGTTACGGTTCGAAAACAGCTTCATTACGCCCTATTTTCAGCGAATATGGTCTTATTAAAAACAGAGTTATTGTTGAGATCCGCTGGCTGCAAAAGCTTGCAGAGAATCCGGCCATTGAAGAAGTTGCGCCCCTGTCTGATACCGCCACTGCGCTGCTAAACGAAATCGTATCGTCTTTTAGTGAAGAGGATGCCTTACGAGTTAAGGAAATAGAGCGCACAACAAACCACGATGTAAAAGCCGTTGAATACTTGTTGAAAGAAAAGATTGCGGATAACGCGGAGCTTCAAGCGATCACTGAGTTTATCCATTTTGCTTGCACCTCAGAGGATATCAACAACCTTTCACACGCTCTCATCCTAAAAGAGGGTCGTGATGATGTACTAATCCCGCTCGTAGACAAAGTTATTGATGCTATCAAACAGCTCGCTGGCGAATATGCAGATATGCCAATGCTTGCGAGAACACACGGCCAAACAGCATCACCCACCACAATGGGTAAAGAAATGGCGAACGTTGTTGCAAGATTACGACGTCAGCGTACACAGATAACTGAGATACCTCTGTTAGGTAAGATCAATGGCGCGGTAGGAAACTACAACGCTCACCTCAGTGCCTATCCAACGGTAGACTGGGAAGAAAACGCCAACAGTTTTGTCACTAGCCTAGGTCTTGAATGGAACCCATACACGACCCAAATAGAACCCCACGACTATATTGCTGAGTTATACGACGCCGTAGCCCGACTAAACACTATTCTTATTGATTTCGATCGTGATGTATGGGGTTACATTTCCCAGGGTTACTTTAAACAACGCACAATCGCCGGAGAAATTGGCTCCTCAACAATGCCGCACAAAGTCAATCCCATTGACTTCGAAAACTCAGAAGGCAACTTAGGCATTGCTAACGCAATTATGGGACATCTTGCGATTAAACTGCCTATTTCTCGCTGGCAGCGTGATTTGACCGATTCAACCGTACTTCGAAATCTTGGGGTTGGTTTTGCACATAGTATTATTGCATATGAAGCTACATTAAAAGGCATCAGTAAACTTAAGATCAATGAAGAGAAACTTGCTTTAGATCTCGATAACGCCTGGGAAGTTCTTGCTGAGCCAATCCAAACGGTCATGCGCAGATACAATATTGAAAAGCCCTATGAAAAATTGAAAGAGCTGACCCGCGGCAATACGATTACCAAGGAAACCTTGGCAACCTTCATCGATACCTTAGAAATCCCAGAGGAAGAGAAAGTACGTTTAGCAGCATTAACACCTGCTAGCTACATCGGTAACGCAGCTGAGCAAGCCAGAAAAATCTAATGGCTTCTGATACCCCTCTAGCAATACTGGGAGGTCTTAGCATTAAGGCCTTCCTTCAAGATTACTGGCAAAAAAAACCTCTCTTTGTCAAAAATGCCTTTCCAGACATTGGAAGTATGATCAGTGCGGATGAGTTAGCAGGCCTTTCTCTAGAGCCTCATATCGAATCCCGCCTTATTGAAGAGAAAAATAATAATCAGTGGCTACTAGAACACGGCCCCTTCTCGGAAACGCGATTTTCAGAGTTGCCCGAATCACACTGGACACTTATCGTTCAAGCGGTAGATCACCACATTCCAGAATTCAGCCAATTTTTAGACACGTTCAAATTTATTCCTAGCTGGCGCCTCGACGACATCATGATTACCTACGCAACCGACCAAGGCAGTGTAGGCCCGCATTATGATTATTATGACGTATTTCTAATCCAGCTAGATGGCAAACGCCAATGGCAATCAGGCCAGCAATGTGACGAGAATACTGAGTTACTACCAAACCTTCCGGTAAGAATACTTCATCATTTTACTGTGAGTGACACTTGGGATGTCGAACCAGGAGACCTTTTATACCTCCCGCCCGGCATGGCTCACCACGGGATCGCTCAAGGCGAGTGTATGACACTATCTGTTGGCTTTCGCGCTCCCAGCAACAAGGATCTATTAAGTTCCTACACGGACCATCAGCTTGACCAACTCAAAGATAGCCAACGTTACGCTGACCCCAGCCTAGAGCCACAAAATAACACCGGCTGGATTCCACCTTCAGCTATTGAACAAGTAAAGGAACAGCTCCTTTCATCCTTAGACTCACCGAATGCCCTGGAAAGCTGGTTCGGGCAGTACATGTCAGCGGCAAAGTACGAAGAGGAACCCACCGAGACGGATATCTCGCCCTTGGATATTAATGACGTGCTACTTTGCTGCAATGAAAATATTCCCTTTCTTAGGGATGAAACCAGCAGACTTGTATATACAGGAAACACATCTGAGCAACCTGAGCTATTTTTTGTTAACGGTAAGCAAATGCGTTTTCCTGACTCTGCATGCGAACTTGTTCAAATATGCTGCGATAACCGAAAGTTACCACCAAAGAAACTGGCCAACGCGCTCAGCCACACGGAAAATCAGGTGTTTTTCTTACATCTCTTAGAAAAAGGTGTGTTCTATGTGGCAGACTAAACAGATCTTACCGCTCATAACTTGATGATTGTTAAGACATCATCAATAATAATAGCTTTAGAAAAACGTCTATGAGTGGAATGTTAAGATTATGTCGATTCAAAATTTAGGGCCTTTACTTGTTGTAGGGGAAAGCACGGGTTCAATCGGGTTAGATGGAGAAATGGATTTTCATGCTGCGCTGAATAATATGGCGACTCAAGCTAAAAAGAGTGTAAAGATCTTCACTCAAGAACTTGACCCTGAATTATACGACCAACCCGAATTTCTAAAAATAATGTCGGACGTCGCTCGTAACCGCAAATATTGCAAAATCCAAATATTAATACAGTCACCAGAAAAAGCAGCGAAAAGTGGGCACCGACTTGTTGAGCTGCAAAAACGTCTAACATCCGCCATCCAAATCCATAGCATTCCTGAAGATGAAGCCACCAATAATGATGAATTCATGATCATTGACGAAATTGCGATTACCCGACGCTTCAGCATGGGTTTTATGCATGGTAATTGTGAATTCAAAGCTATTCCAGAAGCTCAGAAAAAATCCCGTTTTTTTGATCTCATTTGGCAACGGAGCCACCCCTGCCAGGAATTCAGACGCTTAGGAATATAACCGTGAAATCAGTACACTTTCTGCCCGTACTGATTTCAGCACTTTTATATCTATTTTGTATCGATGCTAACCCAACGGACGCCAACCCCGCCCCTACCTCCGCTCCAAGTCGCCTGCAAGTTTACAAGACATACGCTCCTGCAAAAGTCATTCGCAACTACATATCTCCGCTACTTAAAGGTAGTGAAACCATATCTTTATTCAGGGGTAAAATCATTGTCAACGCCTCAGCGCACACCCATTCAAACATATTGGAGATGCTTAACCAGATTGACCGTAGGGCGCAAAAAGTACTGATTGCTTTTCGTCCTATCATAACGGATAACAAACGCCAGGGTGCTGTACAAATACCGTCAATCGCCCGCTTTTCTGGCTCTAGCACAAATGGAAAAATAACCATAAAAAAAAGAAACCATCAGATAGATGCAGAATCAATACACAAAGAAGAACAAATAACATTACTGGAAGGTAAAACGGGGTACCTTAGAGGCACGACCGAAAGATATAAAAATACCCCGGTATTTGCTGATGGCTTTTTCACAACCAAACCCACGCTAGAAAAAAATGGAAGTGGGCATTATATCAGCGCGATAATCAGTGGTGATATGGCCACGTTACAACTCTCCAAGAAGACGCCAAAATCCATTAATAACATATCCTCCCCCCGCTCAATACAATCTTCAACCGAAGAATTAATTGTCCCCTTTGGTACATGGATACAGATCCCTTCTATAGATGGCCAACTAAGCACCCAAGAAATAAGAGTCCAACGAGCCCCATAAGCAAACTTTCCGACTAGACTGCCAAGTCACCGGGTTATGAATTGACACCGTATCCAGAAAAACGCATCATCCACAGCCCCAGGTTAACGCTAACCTGGC
>CAJXXT010000140.1 GCA_913063495.1 uncultured Gammaproteobacteria bacterium
TGATTGATAATATCGTGAGCAATACGTTCGGTTTCGTGCTCTTCGCTTTTACAGCGTACCACTCGAATCATTTCCCCCATGCCATGCTCGCTCCACAGCTTTTTAACAAACACGTGAGGGTTATTATCAATAACAGCATTAGCAGCTTTAAGGATACGGCTGGTGGAGCGGTAGTTCTGCTCAAGTTTAACGACTTTTAGTTTCGGAAAGTCTTCTTGAAGCAGTGCTAGGTTCTCGGGTTTTGCGCCGCGCCATGAGTAGATGGATTGGTCGTCATCACCAACCACGGTAAATGCGGCACGTTGACCAACTAACAGGCGAACCAACAAGTATTGTGAGGTGTTGGTGTCTTGATACTCATCCACCAGCATGTAATGCACTCTGCGTTGCCAGCGCTCACGAATCTCGTCGTTATCTCTTAACATTAATGTTGGTAGCAAAATCAAATCATCAAAATCAACGGCATTGTAGGCACGAAGGTAGCGGTCGTATAACGCGTAAGCTTGCGCTGCACGCATTTCTTCTTCATCGTTTGCCCTGGAAATGGCGATAGAAGGCGTGATGAGGTCATTTTTCCAATTGGAAATGGTGTAGCGAACATTTTTTACGTCGTCATCATCTCCAGAGCCTTCTCGTACCAAGATTTCTGTTAGTAGCATTCTGCTGTCTTGATCATCAAAGATAGAAAAGCCGGATTTTAACCCAAGGTATTTCAGCTCTTTCCGCACCATATTTAAGCCAAGGTTATGGAATGTGGACACGGTTAACCCGCGGCCTTGGCGACCGGTAAGCAGTTGTTTGACCCGTTCTTTCATCTCCCGGGCTGCCTTGTTGGTAAAGGTTAGGGCAACAATTCTATTGGCGGGGATTTCACAGGTTTGAATCAGATAGGCTATCTTTTGAGTGATTACACTGGTTTTGCCTGAGCCCGCGCCAGCCAGCACCAGTAGTGGTGTGTCGATATAATGCACGGCTTCGGATTGTCGGGGGTTTAGCTTGGACACAAGAGCTACTCAACTGCTTTTTTGGTGCGTGATCAATGGAGAAAATGGGGCTGACTATCTTACTCTGAAGTGGTTGATTCGTCATGACATCAATGAAACTTTGACTATTGACTGAGTAGCTCGCTAAGCTATGCTGGAACTCGCCGGTTTTGTGTCGTGTGGTAAGTGTTGAAATCAAAAGAGAATTGAGGGCGTTATGAGTCAAGATGGGTTGAACCAAGATTTATTGAATGTTCACGATAAGGTAATTGTGGTGACGGGGGCATCCAGCGGTTTGGGCATGTACTTTGCCGAGGCATTGGCGAGCCGTGGGGCGACAGTGGTGATGGGAGCGAGGCGCCTAGAGCCCTTGGAGACATTATCTGCACGTATTAACGATAAGGGAGGCCGGTCGTTGGCCGTAGCGTTGGATGTAACAAGTCGAGATTCAGTCGTTGCGGCATTTGATCTTGTGGAAGCAACCTACGGTGGTGTTGATGTGGTTGTGAATAACGCCGGAGTTGCTCCGAATAAACCGTTTTTGAAGCAGACAGAACAGGACTGGGATCAGACATTAGATACAAATTTAAAGGGTGCTTTTCTGGTTAGTCAAATCTTTGCGGAACGTGTCATTCAGGCTCAGGAAGTGCGTAAGTCGGAAAATAAACCGTTAGTACAGGCAAGCATTATCAATATTGCGTCGATTTTGGCGGAAAGGGTTATTGGTAATGTTGCTCCCTACAGTGCCTCAAAGGCGGGTTTGGTGCAGTTGACCAAGGCGATGGCGTTGGAGTTGGCGAGGTATCAGATTCGGGTGAATGCTATCGCGCCGGGGTATATTGAGACCGATATGAATAGAGACTTTTTTCAGTCGGAGCCTGGTAAGCAGTTGATCAGGCGGATTCCACAGCGGCAGTTGGGGCAGGTTGAGGATTTGTTGGGGCCGTTGTGTTTGTTGGCATCTGAGGCCTCTCGGTTTATGACAGGTAGTGTGATTACGGTGGATGGCGGGCATTTGGTGAGCTCGTTGTGACGCATTAATACAATCTTGCGTTGTTGAAATGCCGCAGAATATTCGCGCGGGTGTGCCCGATAGTCCGGATGGCCGTGTTCAGTTGGCGAAAATATTGGTACGCTCTGTGCGCGAGAGAATGCTGAAAAGCAACCCGAAAGCTTTACAAGTGAATGATAAGTAACGATAAAAAGGATAAGTAGAATGACAACTCGGTATTTTTTGGCGTTCCCAGCCTCAGCAGAACTCATTAGCGCCGCTGATAAAGTGTTGGATCTTCATGCCACGCAAGCGACAGAAAGTTGGGTGCCACACTTTGACCACCTGATTGATTTATTTGTACCGGGATTCTTGAATGCTTTCCTTGTGGATACCTGTGATGCAGTGGGCCTTAGCCCGAGATCTAGCAAAATCATACATTCAACCGCTAACACGATGTCAAAAACCATCTCGGCAATGGTCGGTAAACTGCTGAAGAAACGCTCTAATGAAGAGCTTATACCAATGGCAGAATTTATTGATGAAGTGTATTTGCGAGAAAATCAGTGCTCCACGGGCAGAAATTCCGTTGGGTGTGAGATTGATAAAGCGTTGTTTGAAGAGATCCATCGAGTTACTGGTGAAGTCAGGGATGGTCGTTTAGAAGAAGTTCGCGGCGAACTAACTGAGGTGATGCTCAAGGTGGTTGATGCCACCATTGAAAGTATGATGGTACGTACCATTGGGCTGTTAAAAATAAATTTTGTGGTTAAAAAAATCTGTGATGCGGCGGTTATGACCTGTCGAGGCGCAGGCCACATGGTGGTTAACAAGGTGTTTAAGAACTTGGATGAAGAGTCGATGTTGCGTTTGGGTGTTTTCTTTGAAGACATGCTGGTTTCTGATGTGCGCGATTAATAGGTAATACAATCTTCGAGTTGCTTTCCTCACGACCTTAAGCGCTTTCTGGTTACATCAATAGTTGCTTCTGTGGTGCAATTGCATACAATTCACCACAATTATTTTAACAGCAATATTTCCAACGTGTGCCCAGCCACCCAGAACCCATCATGACTGATAAATCAACAACTGTGTTCCCTCAGCCTGCATCAGGCAAAGATCAGCTCTTTCAGCAGCAACAAACCCACTTAGTGGACTTTGCCTTTGATGAGCAGGTAGTCAACGTCTTTCCTGACATGATACGGCGATCTGTGCCGGGTTATGAGACGGTTATCTCCATGTTAGGGGTATTTGCAGGGCGTTACGTGCAGCCTCATTCATCAGTATATGATCTGGGGTGTTCGTTAGGTGCTTCGACACTGGCAATGCGTCGACATATTACCGTGGAAGATTGTTGTGTGGTGGGAGTGGATAACTCTTCGGCAATGATTCAACGTTGCCAAGAAAACGTTAATCAGGCAGACAAACACGGTTGTGATGTTCCTGTTTCCCTAGTTTGTGCTGATATTCAACAGGCAGATATTCAGAATGCCTCATTGGTGGCATTAAATTTTACCCTTCAATTTCTAAGCCCCGATGAGCGTTTAGCGATGTTGAGCTCCATTTATCAAGGGTTACTTCCTGGCGGTGCGTTAGTGTTGTCAGAAAAGATTTGTTTTGATGATACCGATAAGCAAGAAATGTTTACTGACCTTCACCATGATTTTAAACGGGCGAATGGCTATAGCGATTTGGAAATTAGTCAAAAACGCCAAACCATTGAAAATGTGTTAATCCCCGATACACTGGAACAGCATAAAGAACGCTTGAGGAATGCCGGTTTTACAACGGTTCATTGTTGGTTTCAGTGCTTTAATTTTATTTCCCTTTACGCCATTAAGTAGATTTTGATGATTAATCACGATGCATTTTTTGATCATATAGAACGATCCTATTTGAAACAGTGGAGTTCTCACTTTCATCAGGTATTAAAAAACGAATTTGAACCTGAGAAACATGGAGACTTTGAGCGCTGGAATAATGCGTTAACACAATTACCAAACTTAGGTTCATTAACGAGCGCGTTTGATCAGTCGGCCATTACGGTTACGCCAGAAAACCCGTTGTCTGAGGATGACCTACAGGAATTAAAGGCGGCGTTATTGGCATTGCATCCCTGGCGCAAAGGGCCGTTTTCCATTGCGGGTGTTGATATTGATACCGAATGGCGATCAGACTGGAAATGGGATCGGGTACTGCCGCATATTAGCCCGTTAAAACATCGAAAAATTTTGGATGTGGGTTGTGGTAGTGGTTATCACATGTGGCGCATGTGTGCAGAAGAGCCATCGATGGTGGTGGGTATTGATCCATCGCTGTTATTTATGATGCAGTTTTATGCGATTCAGCATTTTGTTGGGCAGCAGTCTGCGTACTATTTGCCCATCGGTATTGAGCAAATGCCAAAAAACATGCGAGCGTTTGATAGTGTGTTTTCCATGGGGGTGTTATATCACCGCCGATCACCAATGGATCATTTGATTGAGTTGCGAGAGCTATTGCGTCAAGGCGGTGAGCTAATCTTGGAGACTCTGGTTATCGAAGGGGGGCTGGGTGAAGCGCTGGTTCCGTCTGGCCGCTACGCTCGCATGGGTAATGTGTGGTTTTTACCATCACCGGATACCATGATATTGTGGTTGGAGAAATGCGGGTTTAAGGATGTGCGGATGGTGGATTGTGCACCAACCGCTCTTGATGAACAGCGTTCTACTGAGTGGATGACATTTCAATCTCTTCGGGATTACTTGGACCCAGGGGATACGAGTAAAACGATCGAGGGTTATCCGGCTCCGATTCGGGCGGTATTTGTTGCTACGGCGGCAAAATAAACACTTGTCTAGATCTCGCTCCAAGGTTGTATACTGGCAAGAAACAACGTGGCTATACAACATAACGTGATAGCCATATAACCTGATAACGGAGCATAATAATGAATAAACCACTAACACATCCCGATGTACATTTTCCCCCGCCGGTATTATTTGCGGTATTAATCGCGATAGGTTGGGGGTTGCAGAAGTTAATCGCACTTCCCAATTTTACCGTGCCTTTTCATGGTTGGTTGGGAATAGAATTTATTGTAGCTGGCCTTGCGATTATTGTGTGGAGTGCAACAGAATTTAAGCGTCATAAAACCACTATTCTTCCTCACAAAGCATCTTCAACCATTATCAATAGTGGGCCGTTTAAATACAGTCGCAATCCCATCTATTTTGCCTTTAGCATGATCCAGTTAGGCGCGGCGATTTTATTAGCAAATTTGTGGGTTCTACTGTTATTAATTCCTGCGTTATTGATTATGAGTAAATTTGTTATTGAACGTGAAGAAGCTTTTTTAACACAAGAGTTTGGTCAGCCTTATATTGATTATAAAAACCAAGTACGACGTTGGATATAGCATTAGGGATGGGTTAAACGCGAATGAAAAAAATAGCCATTTTTGTTGATGTACAAAATATATATTACACTACAAGACAAGCGTACGGTCGTCAGTTCAATTACCGAAAGCTGTGGGATATTATATCAGCACAAGGCGATGTTGTTTTCGCGTTTGCTTATGCGATTCATCGTGGAGATGAATCGCAGTTAAAATTTCAACGAGCGTTAAAACATATTGGATTTACCGTAAAACTCAAACCTTTTATCCAGCGTAGTGATGGTTCGGCAAAAGGTGATTGGGATGTTGGCATTGCTATTGATGTGATGGGTATTGCAAAGGACGTGGATACGGTAATTTTGTTATCGGGTGATGGAGATTTTGATCTGTTGCTGGAGAAGATAAAGAAAGACTATGGGGTGACGGCGGAAGTGTATGGAGTTCCTGCGCTAACTGCCAGATCGTTAATTGATTCGGCGAGTGTGTATCACCCGATTGACGATGATTTGTTGTTGTAAACCAAGTTGTAAACCGAGTTGTAAGTCGATTAAGGCTGAGAAAACGAAAAGAGAGATTTGTTATGGAACAACCTGACTGGGTGTCGGATAAAGCGTCTTGGAAAAAACACTGCAGAAGGGTTGTGGCTCGAACCAGTGATTTTATCGATGGTAAAGCTGGCATTGTCGTGTGCGCAAGAGAAGTGGCAAAGTTAGAATTTTGGTTGCGATCTGAGGAGGATTCAGACTTTATAACTTTTAGAAAGATTAGTGTTGCCAGTGAAGGGTTGCCTTTGGATAGCGAAAGGCAACGTTGGCCGGGTGAGGAGCGTGATGTTGAAGATAAGAAAATTGCTGATTTTGAAGGGCAGTGGAAGGATGAAGCCATGGCAGCTGCATTGTCTTTAAAAGAAAAATTTGAGAGCTGATGTTAAAGTTCAGCTAGGGCAGGAGCACCTAATTCGTTTCTTTAGATAAAAATGCTGCCAAATTAGACTGTAAATCATTGGCGGATTGTTCATGGCCTCTGGCACGTAATGTTTCGATAACACATTCCGCTGTACAGAGGCCGTTTTCTTTTTGATTTCGCCGTAATGTGTATACGGACTTTTGACTGGCTTCAATCCTTACCGTTGGTAGGTTTTTTAGGTAAGGGCTTTTATTATAGATTTTTTTGGCTTCTTGCCAGGTGCCATCAAGAACAATGTAGTGATTAATGCTTGGAGCATCAGCGACAAGTACACTGCTTTCGCTTGGGTAAAGCAAGGCTACATTACCCTCGCTTATGGTTTGTAGTAATTCTGCATTGGGTTGGGTTCTTTCCCAAACAATGACTTTTGCGTGATGCTCCAAGGTGTTGATAACTAAACTTCCCGTATTGGAATTTTTCTTGAGCTCCCGTTGATGGGTTAATAAGAAAATATGGGGTAGCTTACTGTTTTTCATGATAGGGTACGTAATCCGGTAATTTTCCACCAAGGATACTTTCTACATGGCGGTGTACAACATAGCGACCAATTCTTTCTGCTATTATATTGCCACCGGGGAGTATTATGCGAACCATTTCACCAGTTAATACAATCGGCATGGTCAATAGGGTAGTGAACTTTAGCGGGGTATTAGGTAGTCCAAGTTCATTGGCCGATGCGTCCCCCATAAAGAGTCGAGAAAGTCCTGATCGAAATTGCATTTCCATTTTCCCCAACCACCTTTTTGTTCCTTGTTTGTTTTTATAAGGTATTTCCATTAGGGCTTCGGCCAGTTCACGTGAATCGTTGTCAGCATTCCCTTGAGAAGCACCGATAAAGTAGGCGGTTCTCATACCTTCTTTTAATGTCTTAGGCAGTAAGTCAGAATCAACTCCCATCAGATAACCAACGTATCGCCAAAAGGTTATCGTTGCTTGTGATTCTTTTTTATTATAAATAAAACCTAGGGAACGTAAGCCTAATAAACTAGCAACAGAAAACAGTAAATTGGTACCCAGCATATCTGCTTGGTTAATCGGTGTTCCCCAGGCGTCGTTTTCCCATTGTGTATTATTCGCTAATCGATGGCGAACTAATGCATGCATCAGTCGAACGCGTACCGCACTTTTAAAGCCAGCGGAGTTTCTAGAAAGTGTGGGTGAATTATAAAGATCAACAACAAACCTGCTGGTTTCAGCAAGTCGCCTTTTGGCCATGCTTGTAAGAGCACCCGTCATAACGAGAGGTTTAACGGCGGCTCCAGAACGGTACCCTCCCATCAACGCCATACAGCTTAATACTAATTGTCCACCTAGACCGGCACGTAAACCAGTCTTACAAGCAAGTGTTAGGGCTTTGTCGTCCACCCAGGTTGGGCGCTCATCAAGTTGTCTAAATAAATCGACCAATGGCTGTGGCGGATTTTTAATAGATTGAATGCCTGACTCTAATGTCTGTTCAAATAACTTTCGACCTTCTCCTGCCGGTAGAGTGTGCATCCATAATACAACGGCATCCGCTAAAGGGTCCCCTTCCATCAAGGCTTTTTTAAGGCGTGTTTCGATCGCTTGCCCGCCATCTTTTGGTTTGCCTACCAGCTTCAGTAGTAGATTTAAGGAAGGATCCTTAGATGTCTTTGGTATTCGCCAGCGGCTGGGGGTGATGCTAAGGGTGCTTTTGGTTGGGTCTATGGTTTGAGGCTGATTCATATCGTTAACCTAGTTATAGGATGGAAGGTGAAGATGATGAATAAATCATAACCCGAGTAATTATTCGGATATACTCGGATTATATGCGTTGGGTTTGAAGGGAGAGGTATGTGACTAAAAATACGCAAGTGATTGATTTTTCTATGAGAAAGCAGCCTGTACAACAGCGTTCAAAAGCCTTGGTAGCAGCGTTGCTTGATGCGACAGCTCGGCTTTTGGTAACAATAGGCTACATAGCTATCACTACCAATAAAGTTGCAGAAAAGGCCGGAGTGGGCATTGGCTCCTTGTACGAGTACTTCCCAAATAAAGAGTCGTTAGTTGCCGCACTTATTGAGCGTAACTCAATGGAGATAGTTAAAAAAATTCAATTAGGTATGGAGCAGGCATTACAGAAGCCCCATGAAGACGCATTACGGTTTTGGTTGGAAAAGATGGTGAATGCTCTCGATGAACGTCGGGATGAAGTGAGGGTGGTGATTTTCGAAGTGCCGTTTTTACGTCAAATGCCGTTGCTGGAAACGATGCCAAAAACACTGATGAATGTAGCATTTAGCGCCCATAAAAGAGCGAATGACCGTGTTCAATTTACTTATCCTAAAGCAGCGGTTTATCACCTTACAAGTATGGTATCAGCTGCCATTATTAATATGGTTGTACACCCTCCGCAGCATATCCCTCGGAAAATATTATTGGATGAACTTACGGAATTGATTTTGCGGGCTATGGAAGGAGCAAGCTTGGGAAATCCTGGGATTTCCTAATTTAAATAAAACGATTAGTGCGTCTTTCTTGGTGACATAGTTACCTAACTGTCGCTGTGTGAAATCATATGTATTAGTAATCAATTCTTTGAAAGTTTACATAGGGTTCCATAAAACAATAGGATTAGTCGCAAATAGGTAAAAACTTGACGGTTATCGGTGACAAAGAAGGCTGGGTTGTCGATACGCTATCGGTGTTATTGGCTGAAAACACATTAAGTAGTGGAATGTGTAGTCAATGTTTTATACCGAAGGGTTGCATACATTACTCTTTCCAATGCTAATAAAAATGTGAGTGCGAATGCGAATGAGACATATCATAAAAAATTGTGCGATTTTAATCGCTTTTTGTCTGGGTAGCGTCAATTCATGGGGTATGGCTTCTTTACCCAAAGAAACAGAAACCCCAAAAATACAAGAAGTCGCCATGGGAGACTGTGAGCATTACACGCCGCTGAATCAGCCTTACTTTGGCGACTTACATATGCATACCGGCCTATCCCTAGATGCTGTTCAATACTTTACTGAATCCACACCAGAAACGGCCTATCGTTTTGCTAAAGGCGAACCAATGCCCCAGCCGGTTAAAAAGGGTGATGAGCCACGGTATGCGGAGTTGGAGAGACCATTAGATTTTGCTGCAGTCACTGACCATGCTGAATGGTTGGCAGTTACCAATGTTTGCTTTGATGAGACTGACAAAAGCCTTTCTTATTATGGGGCATACTGCATCTCGTTGCGAGTAGGCCGTGACGTAGGTGGTACAGTGGGTTCGTTAGTAAAAATGTTTTCGTTAGCTGCAAATGCAATACCGTGGTTTCCTTTTGAAATGAATGTTTGCGCCGCACGTCCAGATTTATGTGGTGAGCGGGAGTTAAGCGTATGGAACAAAATCACAGAAGCTGCCGATGATGCCCAAGACAGCACGACCGATTGTAGCTTTACAGCGCTTAAAGGCTATGAATGGACAGGTACACCGTTATATAACAACCTACATCGGAATGTCATTTTTAAAGGTGCTGAAACCATTGATAAGCCTATCGATTACTATCAAGCATCGACACCGGAAAAGTTATGGTCTGAGCTCGATAAAACCTGTGATAAAGATCTAGGCTGTGAAGTGCTTGCCATACCGCATAACGCAAATATATCGGGTGGTCTCATGTATAAAACGGAGACATTGTGGGGGAAACGTTATACCAAAGAGATGGCACTAAAACGGCAAACTTCTGAGCCAATTTCCGAAATTGTTCAGGCGAAGGGGGCTTCAGAGTGTTTCCAGGATGCAACCGCTCCTTATGGTAGTACCGATGAAGAATGTAATTTTGAACAAATAGTTCAAACCAACGTCTGTACGGGTGATGAGGTAGAGGGTGAACAGTGCACACCGTTGTGTTCAAGCTTGATTGTGCCTCTAGGCGGTTTTATGGGGGAATGTGTTGAGCCCTCAGACTTTACACGTGGTGCTATACGCAGAGGCCTTGAAGCTAAAGTGGATATTGGTGCCAACCCATTCAAGTTTGGTTTTATCGGTAGTACTGATACTCATAATGGAACGCCAGGGGATGTTGAGGAATATAATTTTGAAGGTTCGCATGGAACGTCAGATTCCACGGTTGAGCAGCGGGTAACGAGCCCAACGAAAACAACGGGTTTAGATTTAACTGAGAATGGTCGCTTTTATAATCCTGGTGGCTTGGCTGTTATATGGGCTCCACAAAATACGCGAGGCGCTTTGTTTGACGCGATGCAGCGAAGAGAAACCTATGCGACGTCCGGTACTCGTATTATTTTGCGAATGTTCAGTGGCTGGGGGCTTAACGATGATATGTGCCAGTCGTCGAATTTTGCACAGCAAGGTTATGATAACGGTGTCGCCATGGGAGGGGATCTTAATAACGCAGGTTACAATGGTGAAGCTCCAAAGTTTGCGGTGTCAGCGTTAATGGATGCAGGTGTGGAATCCTATCCAGGTACGAGCTTGCAACGCATCCAGATGATTAAAGTCTGGGAAGAAGGTGGAGAAAGTCTTGAAAAGGTATTTGATATTGCAGGAGGTGCTACGGATGCGAGTGTGGACTTAGACACCTGTTTGCCGACAGGTTCAGGCTACAGCAATCTTTGTACGGTATGGCAAGATCCAGAGTTTGAAGCAACAGAAAATGCGGCTTATTATGCGAGAGTATTGGAGAATGATAGCTGTCGTTACAGCAAACGCCAGTGTAATACGGAGCTACAGAAACAAGGTTTGACGTGTGGTGATATTACACCGGGTCATGAGTTGTACGGTTGTTGTGATGGTAAGGTGCCCGATACAATCAAGGAGCGCGCTTGGAGTTCACCTATTTGGTATAGCACCCTATAACGATTGGTTAAACTAATAAAAGGCTGGATCGCATGTTAAAACGCTTATTAAAAGAGCCCATGGTTTACTTCGGTATAATCGGCGCATTGGTTTATTATTTCTATGTCCCTGATATTACGGATAAGGATTTAACTGACAGTGTGGTCCAGCTACCCAGTCGTTTTGTGGATGCCCAAAAGGATAAATTTAGTAAGCAATATCAGAGGCAGCCCTCTGAAGTAGAGCTGCAGAACATCATCGATCAGGAAGTGAATGCAGAGATACTGTTTCGCGAAGCATGGCGCTTACAGCTCTATGTGGGTGATGCCGTTGTTAAAAAACGCATGATACAAAAAATGCAGTTCTTGCTAGAGGAGGGTAGCGCGACAAAGGATGTTTCAGATGAAGATGTAGAAGCCTATTTTCTAACGCATCAAGAGACTTTTCTTAGTCGTCCCAAAGTTGATCTCTACCATGTGTTATTTAGCCAACTATTAGATGCGGAAAGGCATTTTGAGCAATTAATGAAAGCAGATGGTAGATCAATAGAAGGTGTGGCTGGTTCTGTAAAAGGTAGTGTGGCATTCCCTCTGGGTAACGTATTTACACAGATTTCAGAGGAGGAGATGGCACAATTTTTTGGCGAAAATTTTTCTGAAAACCTTGGTATGGCAACGTTTGATTTAACGAAGCTTGATCAATGGCAGGGCCCTGTTAAAAGTCGCTATGGATTTCATGTTGTGAAGCTAAGTAACTTATCGAAAGCAAAAGAGGTAAGCTTTTCCGATGTGCGCGACAGTATTCGTAAAAAACTGATCGAAACTAATAGATCTGCGAGTCGACGTGATGCGGTAGAGGCCGTTAAACAGCGATATCAAGTTAAGATCACGGATTAATTTGATGGTTATCTTTGATTTTTCAATGATAGGTTCCCGGCTTGTTAAAGCGATTACTTTGGTGTTATTAATTTTTTCCGCCAATGTGAATGCTCACGATCTTAACTTTGGGTACCTTAATATTACGGAAAGCGGTGAAGGTGAGTATCAATTCTTGTTTCGATTTACCAGTAAACAAGTGGATCTGAAAGAGATTGAACCTCGCGTACCTGATACGTGTTCTATTTCTGGTCATGAGAAAAATGCTTTGCGTGATGTGGAGCGAACCTTTCGTTGGCAAGCTCGGTGCGATAAAGGTTCGATATTTGCCGCGTTACCCTGGGTCGAAATCAAAGGGATTCCAGATGATCAGCACCTAATTGTCAGGCTGCAATTAGCCGGGGAACCGGTGGTGGAACAATTGAGCCAATCGAATCCCATTTATTTGGAGCAGTTTGAAAAGGGTGATGTTGCTATGGTGCAATCGGTGCAGGCATCCGGTTTTTTACCTATTGGCTTTAAGCATATTATTGAAGGTTATGATCATTTGTTGGTGGTACTTTGTTTTCTATTGCTTTTTCAGAAACCCCGCCAGCTTTTATTGGTTGTCACTGGTTTTACCATTGGTCATTCAGTGTCGTTGATATTGGTCTCATTTTTTTCGGTAGAATTTCCTGTTTCAGTTGTGGAAATCCTTATCACATTAAGTGTAGCGTTCATGGCCCGTGAATGTTTCGTGGGTTCCTCAAATACCGTCAACCGCAAAAAAAATGTCATGCAAACGTATCCGGTTGTTGTGAGTAGCATGATTGGTCTGTTGCATGGATTAGGTTTTGCAGCTGCTTTGCAGGATTTAGGCTTACCACCCGATAATAACCTTTGGGCCTTGCTTCTGTTTAATGTGGGGATTGAACTAGGGCAGTTGCTATTTGCAGCGTGCGGTTTGTTGGGTTTGTATTTGGTGTCGCGTTTTACTGGTTATCGTGAACAGTGGGTAAAATTGATCTCGATGGGAATAGGTGCCAGTTCTATGGTCTGGCTTTTTCAGCTGAGTTAATGGAAGAGGGGAATAGAGTGTTAAATCAGAATATGCTACGGATGGTTTTATCTATTGTGCTTGCAATTGTATTAACCGTTTCTTGGTGGTTGAGTCGAAGTGAGTCAGATAAGGCCTCCGACATTCCAAAAAATGAGCAAACGATCGATAATAAAATGGATGGCTTGCAGGCGTTGGTCGAGGAAAAATCCGTAGACGAAGTAGATGGCTTGTCTTCCGTAGTGTTGCCACCGATGGATGAAAACGTTGTCGAATTCAAGTATAGAAATTTAAAACGTTTGATGTCCACTCGTATTGATACGTTAGATGAATACCAGCTAGAGATGGTCGCACAGCAAATAATTAGCCAGTTGCCTGAGATGGTTAACATGGGACTAATGCATCCTTTCGATGCGACGTTTGCGCATACTCAAATCATGTCCAAGCAAAGTCACAGGCTTCAGGCGTTTAACGTTGAAACGATTAAACAGAATTATATGGATCTTTACCCCTTCCCGATTAACAGTAGCCAGTTAGACCTGCATTAGAAAATGGAAGCTAAGTGATGAGGGAGACTATTACGTGGACAGCATTGTTGCTTGCTCCTTATCAATATGTTCTATCAGACCAAGAAATATTTTTGCTGTTGCTTTTACTAATGCTTTTTTGTCCATTGCGTAATTGCTTAATAACCAATAGGTTGCAGCTTGGCGCATGGCCCCCACCAGAGAGATGCCAAGTATTTTCCACTCATCATCAGCAATTTTCCATGAAGGGTAGAAAAGGCCTGCCATGGATGAAAACGTATCTGCAAAGTTATTAATATATGAGTGATATAAATCGCTTACATCAAGGCTGACACCTTCCAATTCCACCATGCAAACCTGCGCGATTCTTGGGTCTTCTAGTCCAGTGAAAAAAGTGGTTAGTCCAACGTCGGCAATATGCTGTATATCCTGGCTAGGTAATACTTCGGTTATTGCCGTGATCACGCGCTCTTGAATGATATCCATTTGGCATTTATAGACGGCGATCAAGAGCAGTTCTAAGCTGCCAAAAGCTTCATAAAAATAACGATCAGTAAGTTTTGCCTGGCGACATAGTTGCCTAACTGTCGCCGAGCGAAATCCACTGGTGCCAAATACCTCTAGCCCAGCTTCCAAAAACTGCTTGTAGCGCGCGGCCTTACGTTGTTCTTGGGTTAATCCGCCGTACGTTCGTCCACTTTTTGTTTCATTTTGTTTCCTCATTTGTGTATTTGACAACAAGCGTCGTCAGAAGTAAAGTGACTTTAAGTGATGACGCGCGTCATCAGATGTATTGATAATCAACTCGTAGGTATACGAAGGGGTAGAGGGAATGAAAATTTATCAGGTCATCATCATTGGTAGCGGTTTTGGTGGTCAATGTGCAGCGATCAATTTGAGAAAAAATGCCATTGAAGATTTTCTGATTTTGGAGCGTAGGGGGTTCATGGGAGGAACCTGGAGTCAGAATACGTATCCAGGCGCTGCCGTTGATGTGCAGTCTCCGCTGTATTCGATATCTTCTGAGCCTTATGACTGGTCACGCATGTTTGCAGAGCAAAATGAACTAAAAGCTTATACCTCTCATGTTATTGATAAACATAAGCTGCGAGACAAGACAAAACTTAATGCCAGTGTAAATAAAATCCAGTGGAATGATGCTGATAAGTTCTGGCAAATATCTATTGCAGGGCAGGATGATTTGCAAGCACGTTTTGTTGTTAACGCATCGGGACCGTTAAGTACGCCAGTTATTCCTGATTTTAAAGGGAAGGATTCTTTTAAAGGCACGTCTTTCCATACCAATAATTGGGATCATAGTTACGATTATCGCGGAAAGCGTGTTGCCATTATTGGTAGTGGTGCCAGTGCCGCTCAGGTGATACCTGAGATTGCTAAAGAGGTAGGGCATCTTCATGTTTTTCAGAGAACCCCTCATTGGCTGTTGCCCCGAAAAGATTATATTTTTAGTCCATGGCAGCGGAAGTTATTACGTAATAAAACAATGTATAAGGCGTTGCGAAATGTCATTTATTGGTCGTTAGAAAGTCGGGTGGTGGGATTCAAATATTCTGATTTTTTGTTGAAAACAATCGCTCAGAAAAAAGCGATAAAACACATTAAGCAGCAAATAAAGGATCCAGTATTACGTAAAAAAGTGACGCCAGATTATACGATTGGTTGTAAGCGAATCATACTATCCAATACATTGTATCCGGCTTTCTGTCGGGATAACGTATCGCTTCATAGTAAAGAGCAGGGTATTCGAGAAATTACTGAAACAGGTATTGAGACAACGGACGGGCAAGTCATTGATGTTGATCTTATTGTGTATTCAACCGGTTATGATGCAACCGATGGTGTGATTTCTTATCCTGTTATCGGAAAAGATAAGCGTTTATTAAGTGATTTTTGGGGTGAATTTCCAAGAGCGTATTTGGGAACCTGTGCACCAGGGTTTCCAAATTTGTTTGTTGCTACTGGGCCAAATACGGGCATTGGGCATACATCAGCTATTTTTATTATTGAAGCGCAAATGAATTATATCGTTAACAGCATTAACGCTGTTAATCGGCGCGGAAGCCAGGTTATTGAGGTGAAAGAAAATGCAGAGGAACGTTATACACAGCATATTCATCAAGAAATGGATAAAACGGTATGGAAATCGGGTGGTTGTCAGAGTTGGTACCAAAGTAAAAGTGGTCATGTAATAGCAATGTTTCCAGGGTTTAGTTTTACCTATGAGCGTTGGACAAAAAATTTCAG
>CAJXXT010000141.1 GCA_913063495.1 uncultured Gammaproteobacteria bacterium
GTATAACCACAACCGATATGCTATTCCATGTTCAAATTTTACCTGTCGTGTGAGACACTTAGAAAAACCTAATAAAATTCACTTTTTGTCAGTGATAATGGCACCGCGTCAATAACGCCGTGATAATAGCGACCCGAGTATTTAATGACTTTAGCAACAACAATCATCAACAGTACCGGCGCTCTCGCTGCCGTTTGTTACTTTATTGCCACCTACCTACTCGTAACAGGCATAAAAAGTGGTCAACTCAATCGAACCGCAACAAGGGTTGTTGGTTTTACGGGCGTGTTTCTCCACGGCATCAGTGTTTATTTAACGCTTTTTACCGAGAATGGACTTCAACTTGGGATTGTGACTTCCACATCACTGGTTGCCTGGACAATTATTGCAATCGGTACCAGCAACACATTATGGCGCAATGTAGAGCCACTACTCGCACCCGCCTACCCCCTGGCAGCACTCTTTGTAATTACCAGCCTTCTATTTACCGATCAAACAGAGCCACTATCACACCTAAGTAATGGCATGGCAGCCCACATATTAGTCTCTATTATTGCCTACAGTATTATCGCATTAGCGTTATGTCAGGCGATATTTATCTGGATCCAAAACTATCAGCTAAAACACCGCCACATTCATGACATCTTGCACTTGCTCCCCCCCTTACAAACCATGGAAAGCTCGCTTTTTGATCTTATTTCAACAGGCCTAGCACTGCTCTCGGCTGCAATCATTACCGGTTTCATGTATGTAGATGATATTTTTGCTCAACATTTAGCCCACAAAACCATATTTACCCTAGCGTCTTGGGGAGTGTTCTCTTTGCTTCTTGTTGGGAAGTACTTATGGGGATGGCGAGGTATGTTTGCCGTCAAGTGGACGTTAGCCGGGTTCTCCCTACTACTGCTTGGGTTCTTTGGTAGTAAAGTTGTTATGGAATTGTTATTAACTTAATTAACACTAGCGATAACATTTGTAAGCTAAACTGTCATTTAATCGTCATTTCCTTTTAAACGATTTCCTTTTAAATTACTTTCTTATAAAATCACAGTCAATTTTTGACATTACAGGTTAGTTTTTTGGACGACATACCCATACCCGTCTTGAGCGGGATATTATTTTTTCTGATAGTCTGCTCAGCATTTTTCTCAAGCTCAGAAACGAGCATGATGTCACTCAACCGATATCGCTTACGACACCAAGCCAAGGCCAATGACAAAAATGCCTTAAGAGTCCAAGGTTTGTTAGAAAAACCGGACAAACTTATTGGCGTCATCTTAATTGGCAATAATTTTGTTAATATCCTAGCCTCATCAATTGCCACCGTTATTGCCATTCGTTTATGGGGGGATAGCGGTATCGCTCTTGCCACAGGGTTGCTTACACTTGTCATTTTGGTCTTCGCAGAGGTAACACCTAAGACGCTGGCCGCGCTAAAGCCCGAGCGCATTGCATTCCCCGCATCCTACCTTCTCAGACCACTACTGATCCTTATATACCCTGCGGTATGGTTAGTAAACGTCATAAGTAACGCGTTATTAAGAGTTATTGGCGTCAATGCAAATGACATCAACCCAGACCATTTAAGCCGCGAAGAACTCAGATCCGTGGTAAATGAAGCAGGGGCGCTAATACCTGGCCGCCACAAAGGTATGCTCATCGGTATTCTGGATTTAGAAGAAGTCACTGTAAATGACATTATGATCCCCAAACATGAAGTGATTGGTATTGACCTCGACGACGATATTAATGACATTATAAAGTTGCTCTGTACCTCACAACACACTCGTCTGCCTGTGTTTAAAACTGACCTTAACAACCCTGTCGGCATATTACACTTACGCAAAGTGTCTCGACTTTTACTTGAAGCAGAGCTCAATAAAGCAGCCATTATGCAGCAAGCTGTTGAGCCGTATTTTGTCCCAGAGGGCACCCCCCTTCACACCCAGCTTGTTAACTTCCAAAAAACAAAGCGCCGCCTTGGTTTTGTTGTAGACGAATATGGGGACGTTCAAGGGATCGCCACTATTGAAGATATTTTGGAAGAAATCGTAGGGGAGTTCACAACGGACATGTCTGCGACAAGCAAAGACATTTTATTGCAAGAAGATGGGGCTTATTTTGTCGATGGTGCAGCAACCATTCGAGAAATTAACAAAGCCTTAAATTGGCAGTTACCCGTTAATGGGCCAAAGACGTTAAGCGGTGTAATAACAGAGCACCTAGAATCAATACCAGAAACCAACGTCTGCATTCAAATTGGTAACTACTACATAGAAACAAAAAAAATCACCGACAACGTCATAAAAACAGCTCGCATAACGCCTAAATAAAAGTCCGATAAGAGCCAAATAGGGCTGCCAAGCGGCAACCCCTACCACTCGCCAGCAACACTAAATACCAACAACAACCATATAACCAGCCACCGCTGCAGCTACCGCAACAACAATCACAACCACTGCTATCATCCCAAATCTGCCACCTTTCGGCCCATCTGACACCGCTGAAACGTTGCCTTCTGCTTGTTTAATCGAGACAGGTTCCGTCGATTGAATTTTAGGCGGCGGAGCTTTAGGCATTGGGGCAACAGCCCTAAACATGGTTGCCTCTTCTTCATCGTCCAGAAAATTAGTTGCCGCCACTTCACCTACAGGTCCAGCAACAAGAAACACTGACTTATCAAAACTAATCTTATCGCCAGGCTTAAGCTGATGCTCATTCACTTTTTTGCCATTCACACAGGTTCCATTAGAGGAACCTAAATCAACAATGCGTAACCCTCCCCCTTTTAGGGATAACTCCGCATGACGGCGAGACATATACTCTCCGTCAATAATAATGTCACAATTGGAAGATCGGCCAAATGTCATGGAGCCGTGAATCATAATGGTTCGGCCCTGCATATCACCACCAATTGCGGTGAGAGACCAATCAGATTTAGCCTTGGCTACCCCTGCTGTGGTAGGTCGAGTTTTTGGATCACTAATCTCAAGTTCAACACCGCCAACACCAATAATATCGCCAGAGCGTAGCTGAAAGTTATCGACAACTTTCTGCCCCCCAACGAAGGTACCTTTGAAACTCCCCAAATCCTTAAGGTAAAGCTGGCTATCAACAAGCCGAATTTCTGCGTGAGCCTCTCCAACAGAATCATCATCTATTACTAAGTGATTTCTTGTACCTGAACCAATCGTAAACACCGATTCAACCAACCAAACCCCTGGCTGCCTGCGATCTTTAAATTCCAGCTTGAGCATATCCGTTTCCACTCATCGATATTAGTACTGTGTCAATTTGCCACTGCCCACGATGACAGCCCCCCAATTTATCTCATTATTATAGATAACATTTTTGGAATCTACCCTGAAGAGAGCCGGATAACCGTAAATATTCACACCCAACTGCCAAGAAACACTCAAAAAGACACTACTCAGCTCCAGGCGACACAACTTCGGGCAATACCTCCACAATACTTTTAACAAACGCATTAATATCGACGGTATCCCTGTCGTGAGAAAAACCAACTCTCACAACAACAATATCCAGCGACGGAATAATGATCACATAACGCTCCAGCGCTCCCACAAATGCAATGGTGTCTTCAGGTAAATCTTCAAAAAACCATTGCCCTGTATTCAACCATAAAAACGCGCCATAGGATCCATTAGACTCTGCCGGTGTCAGACTGTAATCCACCCATTCCTCAGACAGCACCTGATCATCCCCCCAGCGCCCTCGATTACTATATAACCAACCAAACCTCGCCCAGTCCCGAACCGACAACATCAATGACTCCGGCGCCAACAGATAACCATCGCCAGAGCGTTCGATCAATGCCGTAGTCACATCAATTTTATGAAATAGATCATCTCTAATGATTCGATAACTATCTGCCATGCCCCCCATTAGGTTTTGCAATTCACGCGCGGCCAACAAGTTATCACCACTAGAATAGTTATATAGCTCTCCAGGTGTCGCTATCAGGGATTTCTCGGAGATAAATTCAAAAGGCAGCTGCTTGCCATAGAGTAATAACCCTTGGTCATTATCATTGCCTATTGCACGTTCTATATACTTCAACCCACTCGACATATGAGCAAGATGTCGAAATGTTATTGAGGCTTTATCAGTACCTTGCCACTCATCAAATGCTAACGGCGCATCTAGATCAAGCACTCCCTTGTCATACAAAACACCCCCTAACGCATTAACCAGGCTCTTTGACATAGAAAAACCCTTTACGGCAGCATGAGGTGTTAACCCTCCCGCATAACGCTCCATAATAAGCTTACCGCCTTTAACGATCACAACTCCCGTTGTATGCTTCACCTTACCCTTAGGGTTGATAAACTCTTTATCTATTAATCCTGACAATGCACTCAAGGCACGTTCATCTATTGCAGATGAATCCACACCCGCAGAACCATAAGGCCACGCTTTATCTGCCAACAATATTTTACCCATCAGCGGAAAATCTACCTGGTTGCGCAGCGCTTCAACTGTTTCATTCCGCTGATTAACACAACCAATCCCTTCTCTAAATATCGACAGCGCCTGGTGGCGCTGCTTAAATAATTTATCAGAAACGGTAACCTGCTTGTTCTGCTTATCTATGTGGATGCTCCAAATAGATTTTAATTGGGGAACAATGGAAGTGACATAATCATTCACCAAAGGCTCCTCGTCATACCCCGATACAAACAATCCGCTACAAATGTTTTTTGCGATATAACGAGACCCCACTGGAATATCATCAATATATTCACACCCTGTTAACGCAGCCAGTAAAACGACCGCCAACAAACCTCGTATTATTTTTGTTTTCATCATACCTACCTAAGAAGCCACGCCTCATGCCCATAATTATATTATTGAGCAATTATGTTATTGACCAATAGCCTATGGGAAAAACAAACGAAGAAATATCTACCAAATAGGGGATAGCATAAGAAATTGAATAACTTTTATTTTTCTAACGTAATCGCGCCTCCTCGTTGAGGCAAATAAATAGCCGTATTTTCTGAGACAGTTTGTTTCACTTGA
Organism: uncultured Gammaproteobacteria bacterium; assembly: GCA_913063495.1. GTDB lineage: Bacteria > Pseudomonadota > Gammaproteobacteria > Pseudomonadales > Ketobacteraceae > 42-54-T18. Next base: position 5,044 of record CAJXXT010000141.1, read on the forward strand.
GCAATGAATTCAGCAATATTTAAACCAGGTAAAACAGTCGCTTCATTAGGGGTATAAGGTTCCCAAAATGCTTCCCAATGAGTCAGCAATATGTTCTGGGGTTTCAGCTGATTTAACACACCACCAGGATAATTATCAACGCTATCAAAATTCGCCATACATAAAATAGCGAGATCAACAGGCACCCCGTCATCACTTAACCATGCTGGCGGCGCACCGAGAGGATAACCACTAGAAGAGGACTGAAAAAACACCCTATATTGAACATTTACCTTATCTTTTTCAGCATCCGCATCTTCTAAAAAATCTATTACATAAGATAACGTTGTGCCACTTTGCCAATCCAACGCATCACCAGGCAGCGAAGTGCTATCTTCTGCTAACACCGCATTAGCAAATACGATTCCCGCTACATGGGGAGAATGCTCCGCTTCAATAGGTAAAATACGCATTTTTGAATTTACCTGCACCCACTCCCCACGCTGTGTTGCCGATGCCATTGAACTATTGAGGTCAACTCTTCGTGCTTCTGGGATGGAAGCAGCAAGCATATGATTAGAGGTTTGACTAGCAAATAATTTTGCTTCAGCAGGAAGGCGAGACAAGATCGCAGGCACATCCATCAGATGATCGTAATGACCGTGCCCTACAATAATGCCAGCCACATTTTCCGTTGGTGGTAACCATTGATCAATAACAGTCTCATCGGGCCGAAGGTCGTTCAGCAACATCAAATCACCAAGCCCAGGATTGGAAAAAAATGGATCTGCCATTAATGCTACACCCTGAGTCGCCAGGTAAACACCACCGGCCCCGGTGAACCGCACGTATAACTGATCGCTTTCCACTCGTTCTGCAGGGGGGTTATCAACGCTGCTATTTCGGTTTTTTATGATGCTGATGTCAGCCTCAATAAATGTCTGGGCATTTACATTCACAGAGCATAAAAACACACTTGCAACCACAACAGCAGACACTGCCATCCCAACTTTACGTAACACGTCGTTCATTTCGACTCCAATCGATCGATTATTTTTATTATTAACAAAACAATTACAGTAATTGTTGCCCTCCCTTACAACAACTCCGGTGTTATCGCATTTGCAGACATTTTTGCCTTTTCAACAGCGTGATGAATATCATTCCCCAACGCCAATGCCACCCCCATACGCCTTACACCATCAACGTCAGGTTTGCCGAATAGTCGTAATTGCGTATCGGGAACCATCAATGCATTTTGTAACTCTGGATAACGTATATTTTGCGATGCTCCTTCTACCAAAATAACAGCAGAAGCCGCTGGACCATATTGACGAATGGTTGGCACCGGCAACCCTAATATTGCGCGTGCATGTAATGCAAACTCGGACAAATCTTGAGAGATTAACGTAACCAGCCCCGTGTCATGAGGCCGAGGGGACACTTCACTAAAAATAACCTCATCCCCTTTCACAAAAATTTCAACACCAAAAACGCCCCGACCTCCCAAGACATCGGTTACTGCTACAGCCATTTCTTGTGCTGCACGCTTTGCCTTTTCTGTCATCGTTTGTGGTTGCCAAGATTCGCGGTAATCACCATCCTCCTGTCTATGCCCTATTGGTTCACAAAAGGTTGTCGTTACATCATCTATAGCATCGTCTGAATTTGAACAGTGGCGTACCGTTAATAACGTAATTTCATAGTCAAAATCAACAAAACCTTCCACAATAACACGTCCTGCCCCCGCCCTGCCTCCGTCTTGTGCGTACGCCCAAGCGGGCTCCACATCACCTTGCCTTTTCAGTGTACTTTGCCCTTTACCTGAGGAACTCATAATCGGTTTTACGACACACGGAAATCCAATCGATTCAACTGCCTGCAAAAACTGCTCTTTGGTATCTGCAAATTGAAAGGGCGATGTTTTTAAACCTAAGTCTTCTGCCGCTAATCGACGAATACCTTCGCGGTTCATCGTTAACTTTGCCGCCTTTGCTGTGGGAACTACGGTAAAGCCTTCAGCTTCAAGCTCAAGCAATGTGTCGGTGGCAATGGCTTCAATTTCTGGAACAATATAGTGAGGCTGTTCTTTTTCAATGACCTGACGTAACGCATCACCATCTAACATAGAGATAACATAAGAACGATGGGCAACTTGCATGGCAGGGGCATTCTCATACCGATCCACTGCAATAACTTCCACCCCCAGTCGTTGCAATTCAATAGCAACTTCTTTACCCAACTCCCCTGCTCCGCACAATAATACCCGCGTTGCACCGCTACTTAGTGGCGTCCCTATTGAAACCATGATGTTTCCCCCCAGCATTAAGAATATTGTTTTCTGTAACGTTCTTCCACATTTTGTAAAATTGCTCGTTTACCGTCAGCGCCTTCTCGACCCCACTGAGTAATTTCCACACCAGAGCGCAAACAACCAATACAAATATCGTCATCATCCAATGCACAAACACCACAACAAGGTGAGATAACGATACCTTCTTTATCGTTATCATCTTTTTTATTTACTGCGTTATCTTCCACTACCATACAACTCTTTTAATTAAACCTGTTTAGCTTTGGTTATCAAAACGCTCATCTATTTCTAGATCTCGTTGATAACGTTTTGCATTTTCCACATAATGCAATGCACTCATTTTAATCACCTGCGCATGCCCATCCGTGATTTGCTTAACCACTTTTCCCGGTGATCCCATCACCAATGAATTATCCGGTATCACTTTTCCTTCTGGTATCAACGAATTTGCGCCAATGATACAGTTTTTGCCAATAACAGCCCGATTTAACACAACTGAATTAATACCAATTAACGTGTTATCTCCTATCGTACATCCATGCAACATGACTTTATGGCCCACCGTGACATGTTCACCAATTGCCATTGGAATACCCGCATCCGTATGTAACACCGAACCATCTTGAATATTTGTCCCTTCACCAATAGTTATCGGGTCATTATCACCCCGAATAACAACGTTAAACCATACACTGGTATCATTTTCTAACGTGACGGAACCAATCACAGTGGCATTGTCTGCAATAAAGTGATTCTCCCCCTTAAGCTCTACTTTCTTTTCCCCTAACCGGTAAATCATTCTGTACTCCTATTCATTTAGTCTGATTGAATTTGTCTTCGCTGTTTCTCATTCTACTTCTTACTTCTACTTCTTATTCTTTTGACACACTTCGGCTTAGACCTTCTTCACTTGGCTTCTCGCCATTGATAAGTCCAGCCCTAAGTCGTATACGCGATTGAGGAAGTCGCCAATAAAGTATGCCGTTAACCCCCAAATCACGTAGTCTTCATAACGATAACAAGGCACTATATAGTCAACACCGCGAAAACTTACTTCATAGTCGTTGGACGGTTTGCTCTCAATAAAAAACTGCAACGGCACATGGAAGATGCTATCAAGCTCATCTTCATTTGCTTGTAACGCCACATCATTTGGTATCACTCCGATAAATGGCGTAACCTGAAGCCCAAACTTTGATGTTGCCGAAGGCAGTGCAGCAACGATATCAACCACATCAATCGGCAACCCTATCTCTTCATAACTTTCCCGCAATGCCGTTACAATTAAGTCGTCATCCGTTGGCTCAACCTTTCCTCCAGGAAAAGCAACTTCACCAGCATGGCTATTCATATGAGATGCCCTGCGCGTTAACACCATCGACGGTGAATGATTGCAATCAGTGATTGCTATCAATACCGCGGCTTCATTTTCACTATCGACAATACTTGCATCGATAGGAGCATCTGTAGATGCTACTAATTGGCTTCGTATTTTCTTTATCAAACAGTCACTCCTTGCATTACATCACAACAGGGATCTCTGATTTTACCCCTAAGCGACCTTTGTTCGCGAATTTATATCCACTTACAAAACAACACGAAGACCCTTACCTGATTAGGTAAGAGTACTAAGTTGTTGTTTTACAAGCCTAGTCCAGAAAGTTATAAGCGAGTCAAAACTAATAACAAGATATAGCCCATATTTCACCCAAAAGGTCAAGATTACGAAACAACCGTAAACGCGATAGTATAGATCCTGCAATATGCAAATTTTTTTGGCGACTTGCTATTAATTATTTTTATTTAACTTTTATTCAACTATTGCTGCCACCAAGCGCTGTCTCTGCCTTGGTCAATTGCAGCAGATGTTTGGCTAAACCAACCTTTAGCCGATAACTGTAGGGAACAGAGATGATAAACTTACTTGATTTTGAAGAATTGCTACGATTAGCGCAAAATGACCCTGATAAATTGGAACAATTGCGTATCCAGTGGTGCGAACAAATTATACACGATGCCCCTAGAGAGTATCGTAGAAAGCTACGCGGCCTACAGTTTCGTATTGACATGGAGCGACGTAAAGCCAAGAGCCCTATGGCCGCATGTATATCTTTATCTGGAATGATGCACGATTCATTTGATCATCTGCGCTACGCCCTGAATGACGCCACAGATACAACAGGCCGCAGCGTTTTATTTGGTGAAGAGATTCAAAACACCCCAGAATTAGCCACGGTACTACCATTTCGTCGCGCCTAAGCCCCATATTGAGCCCCGCATATTAAGTGAATCGTGATAAGTAACGTAACTTTTCCACGATTCACTTTGACAACTTAACGACATCCCCTCCGTTACCCTTTATACTTCCTCACTAATATTCTTAGTATTCCCCGAATAACCAAACCTTTGAAAAATACCGGTAACCATGCACATACCCATAAAGTTCTGTAGCAGTTGTGGTGGCAACATTACGCTATTGATTCCGGAAGGAGACAATAGAGACCGCCATGTGTGTGATGATTGCAGCACAATCCATTATCAAAACCCTCGCATTATCGCTGGAACCCTACCTGTCTATGAAGGCAAAGTATTGCTTTGTCGGCGTGCCATTGAACCTCGCGTAGGATTCTGGACGTTACCCGCAGGTTTTATGGAAAATGGCGAAACTACTCAGCAAGCGGCGCAAAGAGAGACATGGGAAGAGGCAGAAGCAAAGATTGATATTGATGGACTTTACACACTGTACGACCTTCCCCACATCAGCCAAGTGTATATGTTTTATCGAGGCACCGTAGTTGATGGTAAATTCGGTGTAGGCCAAGAAAGCCTTGAGTCACAGCTATTCTCTGAAGATGAAATCCCCTGGGCTGAACTTGCCTTCCCCACCATTGGTTTAACCTTGAAACGGTATTTCAATGACAGAAAAACCGGTATTTTTGAAACCCACATTGAAACAATCCAAGGCTTTAAGCGTAAAATCGAACCATAGAAATGATATCGCCAGCAGCAATTGCTGACAAGTATCCCCCGGCACAATGAGTGCCAGGTCACAGTTTTACATAATCATCACATTAGATACTCAATAGTAATTGCCGAACATTTTTCTTTTCCCTTCCAACAGCTTACGCACCACCAAGTAACCATCACCCCAAAGCGGGTAAACATTTAATCACACCCGAATTACATATCATCACCAAGAGCCACTACCAGCGATTTATGCGACTGCTACACTTTCAATGCAGACTCAGCAATCAACCAAGGTGGCTAATTGACACGTAACGCTTCAACTTCAACATTTATTATTGCCATGATCATTGGCGCTCTTTTCAGTGTGCCCGCCTTTGCCATTAACCAACCAAACCTACCCACACACTCCATCAATGCGTCTGCGATCAATGGCATGCTTAACTTAGATGGAAAAATACAATATCTTGAAGACCCTGATGTTACATATAGCGTTGACGACATCCTTTCAGGTCACTATTACGGAAACTACAAAACATCCCAAGGGACGTTTAACAAAGGCATGACTACCTCAGCCTTTTGGTTTGTACAGCCACTCCACAACCCATCGGTTTCACAAGATGTTAGTCGACTACTCGAAATATCATACCCTCCACTAGACAACGTTGATGTTTATATAATCTCTTCTAATGGTACTCGTGACATCATGCAAGCCGGAGACAGAAAACCTTTTAATGTTCGCCCCAAAAAAGATAGCAGCTATTTATTTCCAGTTCACTTTGCCGCCAATGAAAAAAAATTGGTGCTTATTCGAGTACAATCGGAAGGTAGTGTCCGCGTCCCAATAAAGCTATGGAACCCCACTCACTACGAAGAAAATAATCGACAATACCTGCTTATCATGGGCATATATTTTGGCATCATGCTGTTGATGTTTATTTATAACTTCTGCATTTTTATTTCAATTAGAGATGCCAGTTATCTATTTTATGTCTGTTACATCGCATCACACACGATATTACAGTCAACCCTAACAGGATTCGGGGCTGAATTTATATGGCCATCATTACCCTGGTTTAACAATCAATTTCTTATTTTTTCCATTCTTCTTACCGAAGTGTTTGCTCTTATTTTTACTGCCAATGTTCTCAGCACAAAAACCACCACACCTTACGGGCACAAAATAATCCAAGCGTTCATGGCACTAGCAATCATCAGTCTTTTTTCATCTATATTCCTCCCCTACGCAATCAGCCTTAAAGTTGTTCTGTTCTTAGGTATGTCAATGTCGCTATTTGGAATATTCATCGGAATAAGACTTGCCTTCCAGGGCTACCAAACCGCAAAGTTTTTTATTTTGGCGTGGTTTTCCTTTTTATTAGGGGCATTAATTTACGGTGCAACAACAGCAGGCCTGCTCCCAGCAACCGTGTTCACCACCAATGCACTGATCTTTGGGTCAACACTTGAAGTCGCCATTTTGTCTTGGACATTAGCCGACCGTTTAAGCCGCATGCAACGCGACAAAACCAAGATGGAAAAAACAGCAAAATTAGCTTTGCAACAGGTCAATGATGCACTGATTGAAAGCCATCAAATTAAAGATGAATTTCTTGCAACCATTAGTCATGAACTTCGTACACCTATGAACGGTATCATCAGTTCAATAAGCCATTTAAAAAATGAAAAAGACATTGTCGCACAAGCGCCCTTTATCCATAGCGCAGATCGCTCGGCAAGCCATATGATGCTGCTTATCGATAGCGTGCTGAGTTATACCGAACTGTCTTCTAACGAGTCCGTGGTTGAGCGTCACCCCTTTCAGTTGAAAAAGGTCACGCAGTTCTTAGATGAATACTTCACCCCGCTATGCCAAGATAAACATTTGACGTTTATGGTTGATATAAATGAAGATGTCCCTTCGCTCGTATTAGGGGATCAACGTAAGCTAACGCAGGTGCTTGTCAGCCTAATCGATAATGCTATTAAATTCACAGAGTGTGGTTATATTCGCCTTGCAATTGACCTGGACTCGTTAGATAAAGCCAATAAAAAAATAAAGCTCACCTTTAAGATTGAAGATACCGGCATTGGTATACCGAAAGCATTAGGTAGTGAGATATTCGAGCGATTCTCCCAAGCAGACAGCTCATTCCATCGCGGACATGGCGGCCTCGGCATAGGCCTTGCTATTGCAAAACAAACCGCCAATTTATTGGATGCAGAACTGACCTACGAATCAATCCCCTCACACGGGTCGACCTTTACCTTTACCGCACAGTTTGATTACACTAAAAAATCTGCCCCCTCTGTATCAAAAGAATTATATAAAATAGAAGACCTGGCGTTAGGAAAAACAGCGCTTGTTATCGAAGATAATAAAGTTAACCAGCTAGTACTTAAAACAACACTCAAAAAACTTGGTTTTTCTGTGGTATGCGCCATTAATGGTGAGGTCGGCATTAACAAACTCAACGAAAACGATATTGATATTATTTTAATGGATTGCCAAATGCCAATCATGGACGGCTTTGAAGCTACTCGAAATATTCGTCAACTAGCCAACGTCAAAAGCCTTGTACCCATTATTGCAGTCACAGCCAATGCAATGTCGAAAGATAGAGAACGTTGCTTACAGTCTGGGATGAATGATTATATGAGCAAACCCGTCTCACTGGATGAGCTCAAAGATAAGTTACTCAAGTGGCTTCCATTAGGAAAGCCTATGACAACGACTACTTACAACGATGAAAAAACTAATATTGTAAACATTGGAAACACCCAATAAACCAATTCCATCCGCACCCGTCTTGGTTATCCAAACTACATATCAAGAAGTGAAATAACATCGTATGCAGGCTCCTCATAAGGATGAGCCTGCTTTAATGCTTGCACCACTGACCTCGCAACACTATCAGTGCATACCATTTCTACTTTAAACTCTTTAACACGTTCAATTTCACCAACAGATCCTAAAAAAGGATCTGCACCATCAAGCGCCCGAAATTGCCCTATACCCTCAGCTTCCCAGCTGCACTGGTCGTAATTACCAATACCACCAGCACCGGCCAAAAACATCGCCGCTTTTACCGCCTCCTTGTGCTCTTCAGGTACAAAAAATGCAATTTTAACCATAGTCCCTACTTATAATCGTGAAACACGGGTCACGAAACTGAGTATTAGCCAACCCATACACGTGCATTTCTAAACATTCTTAACCACGGCCCATCTTCACCCCAGCCATCAGGAGCCCAAGTATTCTGAACCGTTCGATAAACACGCTCTGGATGTGGCATCATAATAGTCACTCGACCATCAGCAGAACACAACCCACCAATGCCTCCTGGTGACCCGTTGGGATTAAGTGGATACGTTTCCGTTGCTTGACCGCTGTTATCAACATAACGAATTGCAATTTGTTGAGCTGCTTCTACCGCAGCCAACTCAGCATCTGATGAAAATTCTGCTCGACCTTCACCATGAGCAATCGCTATTGGTAAACGAGAACCTTCCATGCCTTTCAAAAATACAGAATTGCTAGGCTGAATTTCAACCGTGGCAACACGCGCCTCAAACTGCTCTGACATATTACGTACAAAATGCGGCCAGTGTTCTGTTCCAGGGATCAACTCATGCAAATTGGATAACATTTGGCAACCATTACAAATACCTAATGTGAAAGTATCCGTGCGAGCAAAGAACTGCTCGAACTGCTCTCTTGCTACAGCATTAAATAAAATAGATTTTGCCCAACCTTCCCCGGCACCCAGAACATCCCCGTAAGAAAACCCACCACAAGCAACCAAACCAGAAAATTGCTGCAAAGTGGCGCGACCCGACAAAATATCACTCATATGCACATCAACACTGGCGAAGCCTGCTTTATCAAACGCTCCAGCCATTTCAATCTGACCGTTAACACCCTGCTCTCGCAAAATGGCAACTTTTGGTCGGGTCACTTCGGCTAATGAGGCGGTAATATCGTCTTGTGCATCAAAGGTAACGACAGGAGAAATACCAGACTCGTTCTTCGCTATACTGTCAAACTCCTGCGTCGCACACTCACTATTATCTCGTAAATTTTGAATCTGATAACTTGTTTCCGTCCAAGCCTGCTGGAGAGCGATACGAGACTCATTAATAACCTCATCTCCATCCACTGTAACAACAACACTATCTGTTGATGCAAGAGAACCAACCACACTCACGGCCAATCCATCAGCACACATACTTGCAACAATACTATCAGCATCAGAAGTAGGGACTTGTAGCACCGCCCCCAGCTCCTCATTAAACAATACGGATAAGATATTCGAACTATCCGTTAACGCGGTGACATCTAACGCAACACCCGTGTGCCCAGCAAATGCCATTTCACATAGCGTTGCCCACAAACCGCCATCAGAACGATCATGGTAAGCCAACAGTTTATTATTATTTTGCAATGATTGTATCGCATCAAAAAATGTTTTTAGTTGTGCAGGCTGCTCAACATCAGCACATTCATTACCAAGCTGGTTAAATACCTGAGCTAATGCCGTAGCACCTAAACGGTTTTTGCCGTTACCCAAATCAACCAACAACAGCTGTGTATCACCTTTGTCTGTTTTTAATTGTGGTGTAACGGTTTTACGTACGTCTTGCACAGGGGCAAAAGCGGTAATAATAAGTGATAACGGTGATGTAACCGATTTTTTCTCATCACCCTCATCCCATACGGTGCGCATAGACATTGAGTCTTTACCCACAGGGATAGTAATACCCAATTCAGGGCACATTTCCATACCAACCGCTTTTACTGTGTCATATAACGCTTCATCTTCTGTATTGTATCCTGCTGCTGCCATCCAGTTAGCAGATAAGCATAAATCAGATAACGCTGCGATATTTGCACTGGCAATATTGGTAATGGATTCACCAATAGCCATACGGCCCGATGCAGGCGCATTGATCAATGCGGCAGGGGTCCTTTCCCCCATAGACATGGCCTCACCTGCAAAGGTATCCAAGGTAGATGTAGTTACTGCAGCATTTGCTACAGGCACCTGCCATGGTCCAACCATTTGATCTTGTGTTACCAAACCAGTAATAGACCGGTCACCAATGGTTATCAAGAAACTTTTACTGGCAACCGCGGGCAACCGTAACACGCGATAAATAGCATCTGTCAGCTCAATGCCGGCATCATCAAATGCTATTAAATTTACTTTTGCACGAGTAACTTCTCTGTGCATTTTAGGCGCTTTACCAAATAACACAGACATCGGCAAATCAACAGCGTTGTTACCAAAATGCTCATCAGCTAAACCTAAATGTAACTCCTCTATCGCATCACCTATAACCGCAAAAGGACAACGCTCTCGCTGACAAATAGATTCAAATTTAGCGAGATTCTCTGGAGCAACCGCCATAACATAACGTTCTTGGGATTCATTACACCAGATTTCTACCGGAGACATACCTGGCTCATCGTTTGGAATCGC
>CAJXXT010000142.1 GCA_913063495.1 uncultured Gammaproteobacteria bacterium
TTACCCAAACCGATTGTCCATAGTCACGGCGGCATTATTGTAGAGTTTCTTAAATTGCTTGGTTTTCATATGAACCAAGGCCCTGAATCGACCATGTTTTTTTATACCACAACAGGTTGGATTATGTGGAACATCGTCGTTGGGGCGCTAATTAATGGAGGCTCAGCGGTTCTTTATGATGGCAGCCCCGCGGCAGAGGACGGCGAGATATTATGGAAGCTTGCGGCGGAAAGTAGCACCACATTTTTTGGCGCTAGCCCTACCTATATTGCGATGATGGAAAAACAAGATATTCAACCAGCAAAACATTATGATTTATCCAATATTGAGGGGATTTTACTGGGTGGCTCCCCGGCAACTCCAGCGGCCATGGCATGGTGTTATGAGAATATAAAAACGGATTTATGGGTAACCTCGCAAAGTGGTGGCACCGATGTTGCCTCTGCTTTTGTAGGGGCATCACCGACACTGCCAGTGTATGCTGGCGAAATCCAAGCTCGCTGCCTAGCCATTGATGCTAAAGCCTTTGATAACAATGGTAACAGTATTATCAACGAGGTTGGCGAGCTAGTGATATGTCAACCAATGCCATCCATGCCAGTCTATTTTTGGAATGACAACAATAACGCACGCTACTTTTCATCTTATTTTGACAGGTTTCCCGATCTTTGGTGTCATGGTGATTACTTTCAGATAAACAACCGGGGTGGATGCTACATACAGGGGCGCTCAGACTCAACGTTAAATCGTTATGGTGTCAGAATTGGTACTGCGGAAATTTATCGTAGCGTTGAACAAATTAAAGAGGTCGATGATTCAATCATTGTTAATATTAGTTTAGACAATGGTAAATTTTTTATGCCGCTGTTCGTCACCCTGAACGATCATCGCCCCCTGGATCAGGCGTTAAAAGATAAAATTTGCCAGACATTACGTTACGAATATTCCCCGCGTCATGTGCCTGATCAAATCATTCAGGTAACAGAAATCCCCTATACCTTGACCAACAAAAAAATGGAAATACCTGTGCGAAATATTCTATCAGGGGTCGACGAAGAAAATGCAGCGAATCGTGATGCGATGGCAAATCCAGAGGCGTTAACGTTTTTTGTCGAATACGCAAAACGCCATATGATTGACAAATAACAATAGAACACACGAAAAAAAGTAGTGCCAGCGGGTGCCCAAGGGAATGGAGTACATACTTCTTTAACCGAGCACGTATCCGGTCGTTACGGTACACGTCGAAAATAGTAGGCTTCAATAGTTACTACTATTTGGATATTTCTAGGATGAGGTTTTGAAATTATACGGAAGCTACGGTCAAATAGACTTTTTTGTATATAGATTCTTAGGGCTGCTTACATCCAATTGATAACAGGTCACACAATTTCTACCATTTTGTTTTGACTTATACAGCATATCGTCGGCTATTTTTAGGGCGGCTTCCCGGTAATCTTGCTCGGTATCTTGTGAGTTGGGCAAGCAATTGTATCCACCAGCACTGATTGTCATTATTTTTTTGTCTTCGTTTTCAATATGTTCTATCTCTAACTCCGCAACAGCCTTACGGCATGCTTCCATAATGTTTACCGTCCCTTGATAGTCTGTATTTGGCAATATGAGTACAAATTCCTCTCCTCCATAGCGGGCCACAAAATCCCGGGGGCGCAGTGCCTGGTTGGCAAGTACATTGGCAACTTTTTCTAGAGCCCTATCTCCAGCAGCATGACCATAGTGATCGTTATACCTCTTAAAGTAGTCAATATCGATCATGATCAGCGATAGTGCGGTATGGTGGCGTACTGCAGATTTCCATTCAACATCAAGTACTTCAGCGTACTTACGTCTGTTGGCAATCGAGGTGAGAGGATCGATATTACTCAACTGCTCAAGCATGGTTCGCTGTTTGGTCAATTTTAAATTCAATCTCACTCGGGCTTTAAGAATAGACGCCTGGAATGGTTTCTGGATATAGTCACTAGCCCCTAGCTCTAGTCCTCTTTCTTCATCGTTGGTATCGATCTCACCAGTGACAAAGATCACAGGAATTAAATTGGTTGTCGGACTGCTTTTTAATTGTCGGATCACCTCAAATCCATCCATATCGGGCATAATCACATCTAACAGTATAAGGTCAGGCTTGAACTGATTGGCTTTTCTGATGGCCTGTTTACCGTCTTTCGCCAACAGAACATCAACCTCCTCCCTCAATATTTGACTCAATATCTTAAGGTTGGATGTCTCATCGTCGACTACAAGGACTTTCTGTCGTTCACAACTCATAGTTTTTCCTTTCAGCACTCTCATATACATTAAAACTGTGGCTGATCAGCGTCAAGTTTTGCTAGCAATTCCGTCGCTATATAAGCAGCTTGCTCATGCTCGAAATCAGCGACATTTCTAATAATATCGTCGATAACGGATGAATATTCTGTGTCAAGACACAATAGTTTGAGTGATGGCAAGTAATCTTCCACGGCAAAATCGGAAGTTTCTAACAAGGGTAATATTTCCGTTAAAAACACTACCAATTTAGCGGTAGAAAAACTCTCCTTTTCTATTATGGTTTCTCTAGGAAAGAGTTTATTGATCTGTGTGAGTAATGATTCTAAGGCCTGACACACACTATCCAACAACACACAATCATACCGATCGATACCTATAGACCTTTCTAACTCTGCGCTGAGCTGAGACAAATCACGAGCTCCAATGTAGGCTGCGGTAGATTTTAGCGAGTGTGCGGCACGATTGAGTTTAACCCATTCCCCAGCATCAAATAGTGCCTTAAGCTCATCACTGCAACTTTGCTGCTCCTTAGTAAAGTCTTTCACTAATTCCAGGTAAAGTTCTATTTTTCCACTTAATCTCTGTATGGCTGGCTCGCTATAAAGGCCGTCTACAGTAGTGAGCTGTTGCAGTATCCATGCCTGCATATCTACTGATTGTTCTATCGCGTCTGGCTTCCGCTGGATAGATTTAACTTGATTAATCGCATTACTTTTCTCTTCTGCCAAACCTGTATTTGTTTGAAGAGCTGCGGCGTTCTGAGGCACCTCCAAATATTTAAGCAGAGTACGGTATAGAATATTGGGATCTATGGGTTTGCTGATATGATCATTCATGCCAGCCTGTTTACTTTTTCTTATATCCCTCTCCATTGCATTGGCCGTCATGGCGATAACAGGGAGATCACTCATCTGCAAACGGTTTCTTATTTCTTCTGTAGCGGTTAAACCATCCATTTCCGCCATCTGGATATCCATTAGAATCAGGTCATAACTAATCTGCTGCACCTTCTGCAGGGCAATCACACCATTTTCAGCAAGATCCACCTTAACTTGCGTATCACTCAGATAACCCAGAGCCACTTGTCGGTTTATTGCATTGTCTTCGACCAACAGGATACGGGATGAGGACAAGTTGGGTATCTCAATATCTTCTTCCTCAACAACGATTATTTTTTCCATATCACCCGCTAGAAAATGAATAATTGAATCCAACAGTGTCGACTGATTTACCGGCTTTTCAATAAACTGATGAATGACTGTGTGGGTATTTCGTGCCTGAGCTTTGGCTTCATCTTTATCATAGGCTGAAACCATTAAAATATAGGGCGAATTCTCAGGGTCGATTTCATGTATAAGGCGGGAGGTTTCAATACCATCCATATCGGGCATAGCCCAATCCATCAAGATAAGATCAAAGGGGGAACCTTTTTTGTGAGCGTTCCCCACCATTAACAAGGCTTCTGCACCACTGCAAGCCTGCTCAGCACTGATCCCCAACCTGGTTAGAAGCTCCAACAATACCGCCCTAGCTACAGAAATATCGTCCACTACGAGAACTTTAAGTTTGGTGATTTGTTTATCGATTAGCAAGGAACTAGCCATTTCATCAGTCTTACCCAATGTGACAGTAAAATGAAAAGTGGAGCCTCTACCCACGTCACTCTCCAACCAGATTTTCCCTCCCATCAACTCTGAAAGTTGCTTTGAAATAGCTAATCCCAGTCCTGTTCCACCAAATTTACGCGTTATAGAATCATCCGCCTGAGTGAACGATTGAAACATATTTGCCTGTTGCTCCTTGGTCATGCCTATACCGGTATCGACCAATGAACATTGTAAAACAATGTTCTCTTCGGTCTCTTCCCTGATGCGCATTTTAATACACACAGTCCCTTCTTCTGTAAATTTCACCGCATTACTCACTAAATTAACGATGATCTGTTGCAGCCTAAGCGGATCACCAACAAGTACTGGGGGGATATTATTATCAATATCCGTCACTAACTCCAATCCCTTGGCATGTGCTTTAAGCGCGCTTAAATTCACTGAGCGCTGAAGCAGTTTATCCAGAGAAAATCGAGTTTTTTCTATGGTGATCTTTCCGGCTTCTATTTTGGAAAAATCCAAAATATCGTTAATCAATCCCAATAGTGCCTCGCCTGAATCTAGAATATTTTCAAGAAAATCCTTTTGCTGATGATCTAATTGAGTTTTTAATGCCAACCGACTTAAGCCTATCACTGCATTCATTGGCGTGCGAATTTCGTGACTCATTTTGGCAAGAAATTCAGACTTGGCTTCATTAGCTCTATTTAATTCAACATTTTTAATCGCAATTTCGGCAGTCCTTTCCTTTACAGCGTCTTCTAATATTGCGTAACTGTTCGCATTGATTAGTGAAATAGCGGCCTGTGAAGAAAGCATTGACAGCACATCAATGCGTTCACTGGTGAATGCAGATGTTGCCAAATTATTCTCCAAATATAAGATCGCCACCATCTGACTTCGATGGAGAATAGGCAAGCAAAGCAAAGATTTACATTTGTGCTCAGCAATATATGGATCTTCCCTGAATGACCCTTCTTTTAGGGCATCATCAATGATGAGTTTGTGTTTTGAGCGAAGAACATAATTGACAACTGAAATTGGATAATATCTGTCACCATTACATTTTTCTATATCAGTAAAACCAATTATGTTATCAGCCAATTCAGCCACTGAAACAACATCGAATTCCTGTTTTCTTTTAAAGAGTAATACACCTTTCTGTGCGCCGGCATTTTCTATTGCCAACGTCACCACTTTTTTAACCAATTGGTCGAGTTGCATTTGTTCTGAAAGCGCCTGTGATACGCTAATAATAGCCTTCAAATCCAATGTTTCATTCAGGGAACGATATTTCGAACCTTGGTCTAATATGCTATTCCCAAATAAAACCCTCAAATCAGAATAGGTTTCGAGCATTTTATCAGTTTTTGTTATTGCTCCCCAAAACTTATAGTTTTGATATGCAGAAATCAAATATCCTTGTGCCGTCGTTATTTTTCCGCGCCTTATGCAGAACAATGCCGCTCTCTCATAAGCAATTGCAGCACACTGCACAAACCCTTGTCGTTCCGCTTCCTCGATAGAAGCATCATACTTATTCATCGTGTCATTTGAACCTTTCAACCCACTCAATTCGGCTTCTATCAACAGGTATTTGTGAAGAAAATTCTTGGTACATATATTTTTCCAAGCAAGCATCTGTTGCTGGTTTTCATTGATCGTGCTTAAAGCAACAGGTAATTTCGCATTATTCTTGGAGCCGATAAGTGCTAATGATATAAGTGAGTCATAAAAGTTGATTTCCGCCGACATGCTTGTGCCACTGACAAATTGTTTTAGCCGTTTAGCCTGAGTAATTGAGTGTAACGCTAAGTTGTACTCGCCATAAAGATATCGTGTTATTGCTTCAAGAATATAATAGAAACAACTACTGACAGGATTACGTTTTTCACAACGCTCAATAAAATCTGTCTCGTCATCGCAGGATAGATTAAAATTATCATTTGAAATTTTCGAACCGGTTAAATTTGCTACCGCCATTCTAAAGCAAGTAAGTGTATCAATCGACATTTGATGATGTGCTGTATTTTCAGAAAAATCGAAATAGCTTTCAAGCTTATCCGACAATAAAGGTAGAGATAAACCTTGATTAAAGAGATTACCTACTCCAAAAGAAAGATTGTACGCGGCATACTGATAATCCCCACAGTTGACTCCTGTATTATAGCCTTCCTGCATGACTGTTTCAGACGTTCGCATGGGATTTAACCAGGGCAAAATAAAGGCAACTTCGATAAATTTATTTCTGCATTTCTGCACAGCATTGTCGTAACGTTCGGTTAGTTTCACCCCAAGTTCAAACATTTCCCTGGTTAGTTTGTAATCAGAAAAAATAGAACCAGCAACCCCAGCAAAAGTCATATAGGCTTTCGCTGACTCCGCAGTTTGTCCATGGCGCACTGTTAAGTTAGTCATTAATACGGCAAGCACGGAATACAGTTTTGGCTGAGACATGTATGCTGTCGGTTGCATGTTCATGATTAGTTGCATGGCAGCCAACATGTTCTCACTTTGCATTTCACACGATTTTAATAGTTCAGAAACCCCTCGATCTTCAATATCAGCTTTAAGTTGGTGAAATCCTATACTGAGATGTTGTTCAAGATCATCAAGTGGCAAACTGACACCCAACAACGCCAATCCGTTTACACCTGCATCAATAGCTTGGGAATAGTTAGCTTGAACCGTGTTTTGATAAATACTCAAAGCATATAAACTGGTTTTTTCCAGAACTGTAACGGCGTGATCTAGGCCATTTTTAATTATCGTTGACGCCTTCTCGAAGTTTCCGCTAATGAATTCTGTATCAGCCAATTGCAATTGCAACTTCAACATCAATTGATAGTGACTTTTCCAAGGCTTATCAGTTACAGAAGCTAAACATGTTTCGCTAGATTTATAATGCTCAAGCGAAATCTGATAGGCGGCGTTGCGATAAGCGTGCTGACCAATGCGTTGATTAATTAGGGCTAACTGCAATAGCTCGTCGTTATCATCAATCAATGCCATACCCATATTTAGATGTCTGGCAATATCGATTATTCGATTGCTATCATCTAGACTAGTGTCCATTTTTCGCAATTCCCGCCCAATCGATAAGTGAACCTTTTGTCTGTCTTTTTCATCAATCAGCGTATAGGCTGCTTCCTGTACCTTGTCGTGCACGAATCGAAATGCATTACCCGATGCAGAAATGACCCCCTTCATTAACGCAGAGGAAATCACTTCATCTATTTGTAAAGTAGAAAGCGACAACAATTTAGCGATAAATTTCGCATCAAAACGGTTTCCTACAGCGGAGGCATACTTAAGAAAACGTTGAGTAGTATTAGGTAACTCGCAAACTCGCTGAAGCATTAGTTCAACTACATTATCGGTAATGGGAATCTGCTTAATATCATTGATATCCCATGACCATTCGCTAATGCTATTATCAGTTATTATTGTCTGAACAGTGGTGACATAACGCAGTAATTTTTTGTCATATAGAGACTGCATAAATATTTTTATAAAGAAAGGGTTGCCTTCAGTGTGTACCATTATTTCATGGGCTAGCTCAGCAACCTGCTGAGCTGATTGGTTGAGCATATCCACCAACAGTTGTGCAACGTGCTGCTGTGTTAACGAAGACAAGCGGATATCGATTATCGAATCAATTTTCGTTTTGTGCCTCATCATCATAACAGGATGGGAGTCAGACACTTCGTTATCTCGATAGGATAGTAACAACAGGAAGTGTGCTTGCTGTTGATGGTATATTATCGATTCTAACAACTCTAGACAGGGGCTATCAGCCCACTGAAGATCATCAATAAATACAATTAATGGATGTTCAAGAGTCGCGATGCTCCTAATAAATTGATTGAATACCGAGATGAAACGTTTGTGGGATTGTGACGCTTTCAATTTAGGGACTGAAGGCTGCTCTCCTAAGATAAAGGCCAAATTTGGTAACACATCAATAATAACCTGAGCATTATCCCCTAGGACACTTAAAATTCGATTTTTCCAATTTGCAATTATTTCTTCTTCGGAGGCAAGTATATTGTCAATAAGTTGATTAAATGCCTCTATTAACGCTTTATAGGCGGTCTCTCTTCCCAGCTGATCGAACTTTCCTTCCACAAAAAAACCTTGTGCCGATGAGATAGTTTCGTGAACAGAGTGGATTAAGGCGGATTTACCAATTCCTGGTAAGCCGTGCACAAAAATGACTTTCCGCTCACCTGAACAACATTGGTGAAAGCTAGAAATGAGTTCATTTATTTCCCACTCTCGTCCATAGAGTTTATGTGGAAAGTGTAATTTCGGTGAATAATCCTTAGTGGCTAATTCAAAATTACAGACTTTATCCTGAAAAACCTGTGTTTGAATGTTTTGTAGATCATGCAGTATGCCAAATGATGATTGATATCGTTCATCGGCATTTTTCGCTAGCATCTTCATTATTAGTTTTGAAAGAGATATCGGTATATCACTTCGTTGCAAATGTGGTAATTTGGGTAATATAGCCAAATGACCATGCATTATAGCCTGAGGGTCAATTTTGTTTGAATAGAGAGATAGGTAAGGGTGCTCTCCCAACAATAGTTTATACAGTATCAAACCTAACGAATAAAAATCAGTGCGATAATCGACTAGACGATTAGTTCGACCTGTTTGTTCAGGAGACATATAGGCAAGAACTTCGGAAATCTTGTGTAAACTTGTCTCAAGAGGAATTTCCTGAGTAGCCACAGATGCTAGGCTAAAGTTAAATAGTTTTACCTGCTCTGTATTTTTATTGTATAAAATGTTATTTGGATTAAGCCCTCTTAATATAATATTTTTTTTATGAATATCGTCAATTGCAGCCATCAGCTGAATGACAACATTTAGAAACTGTTTTATAGATAAGCGATGAGGAAAATTTGATATCGGTACAAATCCAGTCGTATCTTCATGAACGATTAGAAATCCTTGTCGATATTTTTCTAAAGAGTGATATTTAAGAATATTCTTGTGTTTAAACTGGCAGCCTAGATGGTAATCATTTTTAATACTGTTTATTTGAATATTACTAGGTAGGTCAGCTGCTAATGTACGAATAAAGCAATTTTCTTTGTTACTTTTATTTTTCGCATGATATCCAGCGTATAAGCTATCGCTCATTAACAGTTCGACAATTACATATTCTGAATGCTCTTCTAAGTGTTTCATTTTAATACTGTAAGTGCCCCACTAGAACTCTTTTTTTCCTTGATAATATAATGGCTTATAAGTCGCCTATTCGCAAATATACGGCAGCTTTTTCTGCATGGGATAAACTCCTTTCTATACCCGCTGAGTTGAAACACCAGATCATAATTATCAAGCTGAAAATTGCATTTAATTAGTCGAAAAAACACTAACCTTAGTTCATATCGAAATATGAATGAAGTCCGTCGAATATAATCACCGTGTTGATTTGTACGAGTCAATTTCCATGCTTGCATTTGACGCTCTGTAAACCTTTGGCGCTTGATAATCTAGTGAAAGTGAGTTTAGATTAACGCATCATCCCCATTTATTTGACCGTTATTAAACAGGGAGTTTGCACTATGATATATGCTCAGCCAGGAAGTAAAGGTGCTGTTATCGATATTAAAACTCGGTATGAGAACTTTATAGGTGGAGAGTGGGTAGTACCAGTTGATGGCATTTATTTTCAGAACGCTTCTCCCATTACCGGAGAGAATTACGTTGAAGTGCCACGCTCAAATGCGAAAGATATAGAAAAAGCGCTAAATGCGGCGCATGCAGCAAAAGATTTGTGGGGGCAGACCTCCGTAATGGAGCGTTCTAACTTGTTACTTAAAATAGCTGACATTATGGAGGCTAACTTAGAAAAATTGGCTGTTGCTGAAAGCTGGGATAATGGCAAACCTGTGCGTGAAACCTTGGCGGCTGACCTACCCCTCTGCGTTGATCATTTTCGATATTTTGCAGGGGTTATTCGTGCTCAAGAAGGTAGTATTAGCGAAATTGATAATGACACTGTGGCGTATCATTTTTACGAACCTTTAGGCGTAGTTGGTCAAATAATTCCCTGGAACTTCCCTTTGTTAATGTTCACCTGGAAGGTGGCACCAGCGTTAGTCGCAGGTAACTGCATCGTCATTAAACTCGCAGAACAAACCCCAATTACTGCATTGTTATTTGTAGAAATGATCCAACACATATTACCCGCCGGCGTACTTAACGTGATCAACGGTTTCGGCTTAGAAGCAGGTAAACCGCTCGCTTCAAGCGATCGAATTTCAAAAGTGGCATTCACTGGTGAAACCAGCACCGGTAAACTGATTATGCAATATGCGAGTGAAAACGTCGTGCCAGTAACACTAGAGCTCGGTGGCAAATCACCCAATATATTTTTTGCAGACATACTTTCCGAAAATGATAATCTAGTTGATAAGGCGCTTGAGGGGTTTTCCATGTTTGCACTCAATCAAGGGGAAGTCTGTACTTGTCCTTCAAGAGCCCTAGTACAAGCCTCTTTTTATGATGAATTTATGGCCCGCGGATTAGAAACTGTTAAGAAAATAAAAGCAGGTAACCCTTTGGATACAGAGACGATGTTAGGTGCCCAAACATCAAAAGAACAAATGGACAAAATCATGTCTTATATCCAAATAGGCAAAGATGAAGGCGCTAAGGTTCTAACCGGAGGCGAAGCGTACACATTGGATGGTTCATTATCAAAAGGGTATTTTATAACCCCAACAGTTTTTGAAGGTGACAACAGCATGCGTGTCTTTCAGGAAGAGATATTCGGCCCCGTATTGTCCGCATGTAAATTCAGTGATGCTAAGGACGCTCTAGAAATTGCTAATAGTACTGGATATGGCTTGGGGGCTGCTGTGTGGACTCGGGATGTGCATGTTGCATATCGCTTAGGGCGCGGAATTCAAGCAGGTAGAGTGTGGACCAATTGCTATCACCTTTATCCAGCACACGCTGCTTTTGGCGGTTATAAAAATTCAGGAATTGGCCGCGAAAGCCATCAAATGATGTTGTCCCAATACCAAAACACTAAAAATATGTTAGTCAGCTATAGCCATAACAAACTTGGCTTATACTAAGTTGCCCTTAACCCTTTTTCATCCCACCTTTTCAGTGATAATACGCTCAGCTAGCATTTCACCAATCATCACAGAAGGCGCGTTCGTATTGCCAGATGTAACACTGGGCATGATAGACGCGTCCGCAATACGCAGGTTGCTAATACCATAAACACGTAGATCTGGGTCAACCACGGCTGCTTCATCAATCCCCATCTTGCAAGTACCGGTAGGATGGAAGTACGTAGATGCGCTGTTGCGGATGAACTCGATCATCTCATTCCGTGCCAGCGAACCAGGCATGATTTCACGCTTGTTAAATTCGTTGAAAACTGACGAAGCCCCCATCTCACGGCAGATCTCAATAGCCACTAACATAGCTTTGATATCTGCGTCTTGAGCCATAAAGTTGACATCAATATCTGGTTTTACTGTGGGGTCGGCGGAACGCAAGGTAACACTACCACGACTAGAGGGTCGTACAACACTAGGCGCAATACAATAACAATTCTCGTGTGGCAACTGATTGGCCAATTCTGGGGTAGCTAGTGGAAATTCAAGAATCACTGGCTGCAGGTCGGGACAAATCAGTCTTGAGTCAGACTTCCACCACAAGGTGCCCTCGGCTCCGTTGTTACGCACTGGTGGTAGAGCACCCTTACACTCATAATTAATACCGGCAAGCAAAACATGATCCTGGAGGTTTTGCCCTACTCCAGGCAAGTTCATCTTTAAGGGAATACCAAGGCGCTTAAGGTCTTCTTCACTGCCTACCCCAGAGAGCATTAGAAGTCGCGGTGAACCAATGACACCGGCACAGAGAATCACTTCGACAGTGGCTCTGATTGTTTTGTCTTTCCCTTGGTGAGAATAATTGACGCCAGTGCAACAGCCCTTGTCGATTATAAGGCTGTATGTTTCTGCACGAGTCAGCACCGTTAAGTTTGCTCGACTCATGGCTGGCCGTAGATAAGCATTCGCAACACTGTAGCGTTTTCCATCCTTGATGTTTAAATTAAAGAAGCTCGTTCCTTCCATATTGCCGCTATTATTGTCCTCAATGCGAGGCAGACCAATGGCGGGGCCTGCTTCCACAAAAGCAGCGGCAATGGGGTTGGGGTCAACGGGTGGCGCCACATACAATGGACCATCGCTACCGCGTTCCAGGTTAGCTGGCCCCTGCCAGTCTTCAATTTTTCGATACAGGCGCGATACATTCTGCCAATCCCAACCGATACAGCCTTGATACGCCCAGTTGTCGAAATCCATTTGGTGACCACGAACCCAAGCACTTGCATTATGACTATGACAGCCACCAAGCATTTTGCCACGGGGGACGTGGTCGATACGTTTGTTGCAGTGGCGTAAGGGCATAGTCTGATAGCACCAGTCTAGTTCACCTTCAAAGAGGGTTGGCCACTTTGTAGGATCCTGCACATCAGGATCAGTGTCTTCACCACCAGCTTCAAGCAACAGTACTTTTACACCTGGATTTTCCGAAAGACGAGCCGCAACCACACAGCCAGAAGACCCTGCGCCAACAACAATATAGTCATAAGCTCCTAGAATGGCCTCAGTCATAAACCTTCCTCTTTAGGTTGATGTAGTAAGTATAGGTGCCATTTTTTATAATACCAAAGCATGTGTACTATGCTCATATGAGCTAGAAAAGGTCTAGCACACTACCCCATATTCTCTGTCGTTTCATACCATAAATTAATTTCGAGAGTGGATTAGTTTGGGGCTCACTCGATTCGAAACCACATTCTTCAAAAAATATTTTTTAGCTCATCACCATATGGGAAAAATTTGCGACAGAACCCCTTTCACTTCCTCTTAGCTAAAATAAACAATAGAAACAACACCCTATGCGAACCATCACCCTGGAAGTTATCATTCGATTCTATCCCATTAAAATGTCACCAACTCCAGTTCATTCCGTGCTTATCCCCAATAATCAGCTCCTAACCATTCATCCGCAAACAATGCACCATCATAATACTGTCTGGACAACGGAAGCCATAGCTTCGTCATTCCATCTTGCTTTGATCTTAATAGACTTGGGTCATAGTTCTTATTCCAAGCATGTCTATCATGATGTAATGCATCTTCAAGATAAGCGGCTAGATAACGAGTATTTCCCATCAGCGCATCGAGTTCCTTAGTGATTTTTTTGCAGGTGCAATCGGCAATCACTTGTTGAATCGTCTCCTCATTAACACTACTGTATTCAGGAACAGGATCGGCTTCACAAACTTGGAAGCCTGGCTTATTTCGTTCGACCCAAGTCCCTGTATGATTTTGCTCTCCTTCTGTTAAAAAAGGATCCACCGGAATCCCTCTGTTCCAAACCATGAAGTGAATATGGGGTGACACCCAAGGGAAGGAAATTGTCATATCAATACCCGCAGAACCACTAAGTGCAACTACCTCCCCTCGATTAACGTTCTGCCCTAGCTCCACCAAAGGTTTCCAGCAATGGGTGTACTGTGTTAGCAAACCGTTACCATGATCGATTGTTATAGTAAGGCCTCCGCGCAACCAATTATCCCTAATCATAACAACATGGCCAGGAGCCGCTGCCGTTAGCTCTGTTCCTATAGGGCAAGCGAAATCAACGCCGTCATGTTCGTCATACCCTAAATGTTTACCCCGAAAGTCTGTCATGCTTTTTCGGGTCACTCGTTGCGAATAGTGCTTACCGCCACTAACACGATCGAAACAATGGAAAATTGGTGCCAAACGATTTTGAGGGTATTTCCCAAAATAGGTAGGTACTGCAACGTCCGGGCGAAAAAAACCTAAGGTACTTGTGCCTAGTTGAAAACCAGAACCTGCCTGCTTTAACATATGGGACACATCGTTTTTAACTTGAGAAAAGGAACGGATACCAAAAACACTGGGAATATCTGTTAACGTTGCTTTCATATTAAATCCTCTTTCGTTGATCGATTGAGTACGAATATAGTTTTGCTCTGTAGTTTCACAGGAGGCCTCATAGGCTATTTCAATATGCAGTTTCAGGCGTTCTTTGTTGTTGTTTTCCAGATTGTTTTTTTAATCGATCAGGTATCCGGTCACGACGATAAACATCTTCAATGGTTTCAGCTACTTTAATTACTTCAGCCAGATCATCTTTAACCAAAACCATTGCTGGCCGAGGCAAAGCATTAAAATTAGAAGCCGACGCTTCTTGATAAGCTCCCATATCCAAAAATGCTATCACATCATTTTCTTCCATATCTGGCACCTTAACTAACGGCAATATTCGATCGGCATAACAGGAATGCCCTACAATATCTGCCACATGCTTAACAGGCTCATTCACCTTATTCGCAATTCTAAACTCATGAAAGTTATATTCGTACACACCACCGGCCATAAAAAAGTAGGTTGTGTCCGTTAACACCCAATTCATTTTCAGGGGTTTTGTTTGTTGTTTAAACTTCTTAACTCGTGACAAGTGAATTCCGGTATCACCATAAAAGCTTCGTCCAGGTTCTAACTGCAAACGAACACCCTGTAAATCCATCCCTCCCTTTAATAGTGTTTCTTTAAAAGTAGTTACAGCCGCCTCTGCATATTCTTCAATAGTGGGTGCCCGATGCTTACCGGGGATTTTTGACATCACCTTTTCTAACATCAACGACATCCCTTTATACCGACCTCTTGCCGTCAAACTGTACATTGCCAGCTCTAAAGGATATGTCACATAAGTAAGCAGCGTATCTTCTCGTAACCCCAGTTTACTGTGGGGGTCTCGAAACGAGGCAAAACCGCCACCAATATCTAACTCCTTGGGCTTGTAGTTACCCCAGGCTTTACATAGATGAACTACCAACTGGCCGTAACGTTTCATTAACCCACGCCAGAACCACAAGCTATTGTGATTACGCCCTGCATGAAAATGTAAGCCCATTAATTCTACGTGTTCCATTTTTAATACCTGCTTTCCTAAATCTTCCAAATACTCAGCAGGAATTCCTGACTTGTAAATCTGAATGGCAATATCAATAGAAGTGGATTCCAACGCAAAATCTGTTTTTTTCCACAAATTCGGGAAGTCGGGTTTGACACGAAACCGTACCTTTGCCACTTTGTTCATAGACCTAGCAATTTCATTTATTCTTTGTGGCTCATCGGTATCTTCAATCGTAATTCGTACGCCCGACTCAATACATTGTCGCAACATCTCGTCAGATTTACCGCCACCATTAACTGAAATCAACTCTGGTTTAACATTACACTTTAACGCTGAATACAGCTCGCCTTGCGAATAAACATCTGCACCTGCGCCCTCTTCGCTTAATACAGAACGCACAGCCGTATTCCAATTTGCTTTGTTTGCAGGAAGAATGTCCACAGGCCCAAAGGGCCAATGTTTTTTAAACGCCTTATGATAACGCTGATAGTTTCTACGCAATTGGTTTTCCGATACAACAAATAGAGGGCTACCAAACTCCTCAACCAGCTG
>CAJXXT010000143.1 GCA_913063495.1 uncultured Gammaproteobacteria bacterium
CCGGGCCAGTTGTCAACGTCTGTTGTGGTCGTTAATTGGCCACCAGGCTGTATGCCTGTAACCATTACAGGACTTAGGTTGGCGCGAGCCGCGTAAACAGCAGCAGTGTAACCCGCTGGGCCAGAACCGAGAATTAAGAGTTTGCAGTGCTTTGTGTCGCTCATTATGAAACCTGGATTGAGAGTAGGGTGAAAGTTGAGTTTTGTAGATTATATTTAACAGAAACTTATACGCGTAAATTCACCGTTTTTCAAATAGAAGCTTGTCATTAGCGTCATAGCTAGAAACTATGCTGCTCACTTACTTTGAGAGGGTAATCTATACTTAAAGGAAGGTATGGATAGAAAGTTATGGTGAGCAAGTGCGAGGAGGGGCGTGTTATGAATGTTGGAATTCCTGTAGAGCTCAAACAAGGGGAAGGTAGGGTGTCTTTAACGCCGTCTGCTGTTTCTGATTTGATCCTTGCAGGAGCAACGGTTTTTGTTGAATCTCAGGCAGGCGTGAAAAGTGGTTACTTGGATGAGCAGTACCTCTGTGCTGGAGCCACTGTTGTCAACGATCAAGCAGCCTTGTACGAAACATCTCAGCTTATTGTTAAGGTGAAAGAACCACTACTAGAGGAATTACCCTACCTAACACGCAAGCATGCGTTATTTTGTTATCTACACTTGGCTGCTAACGGCCATCTTGTAAAAGCTTTTAGTGGCATTGGAAATAGTGCAATAGCGTTTGAATTGGTTGAATCGGCAGGAAGTTTCCCCCTATTAGCTCCAATGAGTGATATCGCAGGGAAGGTTGCGATACAGCTTGGAATGCATTACTTAATGAGTGTTAACGGTGGTTTGGGGATTCTTTTGGAAGGAGGGTACGGAGCCGAGCGTGCGAACGTTGTTGTTCTCGGGGGTGGCGTTGCGGGGTTCAGCGCAGCGAGTCGTGCCGCGTCTATTGGTGCAAATGTCACGGTATTTGATATTAAGACGAGTGTTTTGAAACGAGCAAATGACTTGGGCGCAAATGTGACAGGGCTGTATTCTCAATCCCAAGTTGTAGCAGAGTACGTTAAAAATGCGGACCTTGTTGTCGGGGCGGTATTGGTGCCTGGGAAAAGTCCCCCGATAGTATTGCCAGAGTCCTTGCTTAGCCAGATGAAGCAAGGCGCTGTTGTTATCGACATTGCAATTGATCAGGGAGGGTGCGTGGAAGGTATTGAAGCAACAACGTACCATAACCCTTGTTATCAAAGAAATGGTGTTCAGATGTTGGCAGTGACAAATTTACCAGGTGCGGTACCTAAAACTGCGACGCAAAGTCTGTCTGGCGCGATTCTGCCTTATGTTAGATCCATTGTTAACTGTCATAAGGCATGTGACGGTTTTGATGTGGCTGCTGTTAAGAAAATAGAGGGGTTGAGTGGAGCGGTCTGTATAAAAAATGGCCATATTGAGTGAGGTAATAGGGTCTGCACTAAACTAAACGATAAAAAACGCATAATTATGCGTATTGAGTAATGTTCATCCTTTGCGTTATCGGCTAAATTTGCGAAAATACAGGACGTTAGATAGATTTTTTTATTAAGACATTTTTATTAAGACAATAGGTACTTCATTGAAGAAAAAGCAAGTCGTAGAACAATCTACCCCCATTTGGTCGGATCATGTTGCTCGAGGAGTGCGTGAAGGGGCAATGATATTACTGTTCTTTTTATCCTTATACATGATGCTGGCGCTCGCGACCTTTCATGTGTCCGATCCGGGTTGGACAAATATTGGCACCACTCAGAAGGTAGGAAATGCTGGCGGCCCTGCTGGGGCATGGTTTGCCGATGTCTTGATGTCGCTCTTTGGATATCTTGCGTTTTTGTTTCCCGTACTTGTGGCTTATCGAGCATGGTTAGTGTTTCGTGACAAGAATTCAAAGCAATGGAATTGGCCTATGGCTCTTCTGCGGGTTATGGGTTTTCTGATTACCATGTTATCCGCTGCTGGTCTTGCCTATTTGCACTTTGACGTTGATCCTGGAGAACTACCCGCGATAGATTCCATTGGTCGTAATTCTGCCGGAGGAATTATCGGCATTGAGATAGGTGGGTTTGCGTTGGAGCAATTTAATGCGCTCGGAGCCACTTTGTTATTCTTAGCGCTTTTCTTGACAGGGCTTACGATATTTATTGATGTGTCATGGATAGCGGTTATGGATGCCATTGGTAAATCTACATTACATTTTCTTGCTTGGGCAAAAAAAGCACAAGCTCAATGGAAAGAAAAGCGTAGCGAGAACGCAGAGCTGAATAAAATCAAAAAGGCACGGGAGGTTGTGTTAAAGAAAGGTATTGCCAAGCAAGAAAAACGTAAACCACCACTGATTACACCACCAAAAGCTAAAGAAACAAAAAGTAAGCGGGTTGAGAAAGAGCGGCAAAAAAGCCTGTTTGACAACCCCGTTACAGGAGACCTGCCTGCTATTGCGCTGTTGGATGCTGTCGATGGTAAGGTGAAGAGTGGGTACTCGGCGGAAACGTTGGAAGGCATGTCACGCCTGCTGGAAATCAAGTTGCTCGATTTTGGAATCGAGGTAGTCGTCGAAAACGTACTACCTGGCCCTGTTGTTACTCGTTTTGAAATTCAATTGGCAGCGGGCATCAAAGTAAGCCGGATAACGAATCTAGCAAAAGATTTAGCACGTTCACTTGCGATTGTTTCCGTTCGTGTTGTAGAAGTTATTCCAGGGAAAACAACCGTTGGAATAGAAATACCCAATGAGAATCGCGAGCTCATTCGTTTAAGTGAGATTTTATCGTCAGAAGTTTTTGACAGTAATGATTCGGCGTTAACGTTAGCTTTAGGCAAGGATATTTCCGGCGAATCAATTGTTGCCGACTTAGGCAAGATGCCACATTTACTGGTTGCTGGTACAACGGGTTCTGGTAAGTCTGTTGGGCTTAATGCAATGCTGTTGAGTATGTTATTTAAAGCGACCCCTGCTCAGCTACGACTTATCATGATTGACCCTAAAATGCTGGAACTAGCGGTATATGATGGGATTCCTCATTTGTTAACGCCTGTTGTGACTGACATGAAAGAAGCGGCAAGTGCGTTACGCTGGTCTGTTGCAGAGATGGATGACCGTTACCGGTTAATGGCTGCAACCGGTGTTAGAAACTTGGCAGGGCATAACAAAAAAATCAGAGAAGCGATTAAAAAAGGGGAACCAATGAAAGACCCTCTTTTTCAGCCTTCAGAATTTGAAACAGAAGCGCCAGATTTAGAAGAATTACCCGTTATAGTTGTTGTCGTGGATGAATTTGCAGACATGATGATGATAGTCGGTAAAAAAGTTGAAGAACTTATTGCACGTATTGCTCAAAAGGCTCGTGCTGCAGGGATTCACCTTATTCTTGCAACCCAAAGACCTTCAGTGGATGTTATAACGGGCCTGATTAAAGCCAACGTACCTTCACGCATCGCTTTTCAGGTTTCATCGAAGATAGATTCAAGAACTATTTTGGATCAAGGTGGTGCAGAACAGTTGTTGGGTCATGGTGACATGTTGTATCTGCCACCAGGTACAAGTTTACCGATTCGTGTGCACGGCGCTTTTGTTGATGATGATGAAGTTCATCGAGTTTGTGATGATTGGCGTCGACGAGGGGAACCAAATTATTTGGAAGAGATCTTACAAGCACCTGCAGAAGGAACAGGTGGCTCAGGAGAAGCATCTGGTGATGGCAATACAGAAATGGATGCGTTGTATGATCAGGCCGTTGCCATCGTGACAGAGTCTCGTCGAGCATCGATTTCGTCGGTACAGCGAAGATTGAAAATCGGCTATAACCGCGCAGCACGTATGATTGAAGCTATGGAGGAGGCCGGTGTTGTCACTGAGATGCAATCAAATGGATCTCGAGAAGTACTCGCCCCACCGCCCCCTAAATAAACAATAAATAGGTAGTATGTTAAATGGTTAAAATTAAATGTTTGCAACGGACGTTGATATTGCTAGCGGCAATGATTGTTGGTGGCTTTTCTGGTGCATCTAATGCTGGGCAGCTGAGTGAGATGGCTTCAGCACAAGAGCTCATCAAACAACTCAAATCCATTAAAAGTATTCACTCCACGTTCAGGCAGTGGGTTCAAGATGCAAAGCAAGCGTCGCTTCAAGATGTGACAGGTTCTATGTGGGTACAGAAACCAGGACAGTTTCGCTGGGATACCAATAATCCTTACCCACAAAGTATCATCGCTAATGGTGAATTTATTTGGATATACGATGAGGATTTGGAGCAGGCTACTCAGCAAAAACTGGATAAGCATGTTGGGAATACTCCGGCACTTTTGTTAAGCGGAGACCCTTCCAAGCTAGCTGATAGCTTTTCTATCAGTGCTTATCTCTATGATGATACGAAAGAGTGGCGGTTTGACTTAAAGCCAAAAGGTGAAGATTCGTTGTTTGAATTGCTACGAGTTAATTTCAAGGAGGGGAAATTGTTGGATATGTATTTAGAGGATGCGTTGGGGCAAACAACCAAAATTGAATTCAGTAACGTTGAACTAAATAATCCAATAAAACGGGATGTTTTTACTTTTAATCCTCCCGCAAATGTGGATGTTATTAAGGACTTTTAAGTGGACGATCTGTTTGGGGATGACGATCAACAATGGCAGCCTTTGGCTGCACGGTTACGCCCCGTTAACTTGGATGAATATGTTGGCCAAGATCATTTGTTTGGAAAAGATCGACCGCTACGTAAGTCTATAGAAAGTGGGCTGGTGCACTCGATGATATTGTGGGGGCCACCAGGCGTTGGCAAGACAACGCTAGCACGCTTGTTGGCAAACTATATATCAGCAAGATTTATTACGTTGTCTGCGGTATTGAGTGGTGTTAAGGACATTCGAGCCGCGATTGATGAGGCCCGGCAAGTAAAGGCACAAGGCCAAAAAACAATTCTTTTTGTTGATGAAGTTCATCGTTTCAACAAGTCACAGCAAGATGCATTTTTACCTTACGTTGAAGACGGTACCGTTATTTTTGTCGGAGCAACAACCGAGAACCCGTCCTTTGAGCTAAACAACGCCTTACTATCCAGGGCGCGTGTTTATGTACTTAAGTCAATCTCGCAAGATGTTTTGGTAACGTTACTACGTAGTGCGATCTCTGATAGAGAAAAGGGGCTTGGTGATCTAAATGTTGTTGCAGATGATGAGACGCTTAACATTATCGCTCGAGCCGCTGACGGTGATGCGCGAAAGGCACTGAATTTGCTGGAGGTGTCTTGTGACCTTGCATCCAGTGACGTGGCATCCAGTAATGTTGCTGTAGGTGATACTACCGTCGACGCAAATCCCCCTATAACCTTAGATAGACAGGTTTTGGATCAGGCGCTAAGTGGTAACGTTCGCCAGTTCGATAAAGGCGGTGATGCTTTTTATGAGCAGATTTCTGCATTGCATAAAGCGGTTCGAGGTTCGTCACCCGATGGCGCATTATATTGGTTTGTTAGGATGATCGATGGAGGGTGTGATCCACTATATGTCGCTCGACGGGTAGTGCGTATGGCGAGTGAGGATATTGGTAATGCGGATCCAAAAGCATTGGAAATAGCGCTAAATGCTTGGGATGTTCAGGAGCGATTGGGGCACCCGGAGGGGCAGCTAGCGATAGCGCAGGCCGTTGTGTATATGGCTTGCGCACCGAAAAGTAATGCCGTTTATGTTGCTTTCAATCAAGTTAAAGCAGATATACAGCAATCCCCGAGTTATGACGTCCCCTTGCATTTGCGGAATGCCCCTACCAAATTAATGAAAGAACAAGGCTATGGCGGTGAATATAGATATGCGCATGATCACGCTGATGCCTACGCTGCCGGTGAGTCGTATTTGCCTGAAGAGATACATGACACTCAATGGTATGAGCCGGTTTCTCGTGGTTTGGAGATAAAAATATCTGAAAAGATGCGGTATTTGAGACAGTTAGATCAACAAAATGATTGGTCTCGTTACCCTAACGCAAAAGACTGAACTTATTATTTAATACATTGAGGAACCTTTATGTCAGGCCCGCACGTACTATTACAGTTTGTCTTAGTTGCCATAGGTGGAGCGTTGGGAGCCAGTTTGCGTTTTTTTGTGTCTTCCTGGCTTATCAAATACACCCATTCGGGCTTTCCGTACGGTACCTTCACGGTTAACGTCCTAGGTTCCTTTCTATTTGGCATATTTTTTGTTGTTATATTCTCAATGACTGAACTTCGTGAGCATATGCGGCTGCTGGTGCTTGTTGGTTTTATGGGTGCTTTTACTACATTTTCGACGTTTTCGTTCGAAACCATACGCCTTCTTGAAGAAGGTCAATTTTTAATGAGTTTGTTTAATGTAACGTCTAACGTAATTGTTTGCCTCTTGGCGTATTGGGGGGGAAGTTTGCTGGCAAAACAATTCTTGTAGGATAAAGTGAGTGTTGTAAACGATTTCATTGAAATGGGGTATAATCGCCGATCCCAGTGTTAGCCAACATACCTATAAACAACATTAAGAGATTACGTTTCCATGTTAGACCCCAAACTTATTCGTAACCAGCTAGAAGAAATTGCCAAAAAGCTCACTATTCGTGGGTTTACATTGGACACTAATACGCTCAGTGAGCTGGAAGATAAGCGCAAAGCCCTTCAGGTGGAAACGCAAGAACTACAGGGGCTGAGAAATACTCGTTCCAAGTCGATTGGCAAAGCCAAAGCAGCTGGTGAAGACATTGCGCCTTTGTTAAAAGAAGTTGAAGTGTTTGGTAGTAAGTTAACGGAGTGTGAGGAGCAGCTTAGAGCGTTACAAGAGCAGCTTAGCGATGCATTAATGGCTATTCCCAATGTACCTCATAGCTCAGTTCCTAGTGGTCAAACAGAAGATGACAATATTGAATTGCGCACCTGGGGAACACCTAAGGCATTTGATTTTGAACCAAAAGATCACGTTGATTTGGGGACGGATGTTGGCTTGCTTGATTTTGAAACCGCAGCAAAAATCTCAGGCTCTCGATTTGCGATAATGAAAGGCTCTATGGCTCGGTTACATAGGGCGCTTATTCAGTTTATGTTGGATACCCATATCAATGATCATGGGTACAGCGAAGTGTACGTCCCTTATATTGTGAATGCAGACTCTTTACGTGGTACCGGGCAGCTCCCTAAGTTTGAGGAAGATTTGTATAAGTTGCGAGGGGACAGGGATTTGTACTTGATACCCACTGCTGAAGTGCCCGTTACGAATATGTACCGTGACGAGATCATTCCAGAGCAAGAATTGCCTTATAAGTTCACTTGTCATACGCCTTGTTTTCGAAGTGAGGCGGGTGCATATGGTCGTGACGTGCGCGGTATGATTCGTCAGCATCAGTTTGAAAAAGTAGAGTTGGTTCAGTTTGTGAAGCCAGAAGATTCTTACGCTGCACTCGATGGACTTTTGCAATGTGCCGAGACGATTCTACAAAAGCTTGAGCTGCCTTATCGAGTCGTTACGTTATGCGGTGGCGACCTCGGATTCTCTGCGACCAAAACCTTTGATATCGAAGTATGGCTGCCAGGCCAGGATAAATTTAGAGAGATCTCTTCCTGCAGTAACTTTGAAGACTTTCAGGCGAGACGTATGCAGGCGCGTTATCGCCCCGTAGGAGCTAAGAAACCAGAGTTGTTGCATACACTTAATGGCTCAGGATTAGCAGTCGGAAGGACGCTAGTCGCTGTTTTAGAAAATTATCAGAATGAAGACGGCAGTATCACTGTGCCTGATGCGTTGCAGCCTTATATGGGCGGAGTAACTGAAATCACTTCTTGTTAATCTTTGCGAGATATTGGAGTAAATAATGGATTTTCTACCGGTTTACATTGATATTCGAGGTCAACGTTGCCTTGTTGTTGGTGGTGGTGAAATTGCCGCAAGAAAGGCCAGTTTGCTAGTAAAAGCAGGCGGAAAAATTGATGTTGTAGCGGAAGAGGTTTCTTCTGGTTTACGTGCTACGTTGGCTTCAGGCGAAGGGCAAGTATTTGAACGGCGATATCAAACCAGTGACCTGGATGGCGCAAAAATCGTGATAGCTGCTACTAATGATGAGCAGGTTAATCGTCAGGTCTCTGAAGAAGCAAAAGAACGCAGTTTGCCTGTTAATGTGGTAGATAACCCTAAATTATGTAGCTTTATCTTACCCGCGATTATTGATCGTTCTCCTGTTGTGGTAGCGGTCTCTAGTGGTGGGCAGTCGCCGGTATTGGCTAGGCTTATTCGAGCTAAGTTGGAAACGACAATACCCGCTAGCTATGGCCGATTGGCGAAGCTGGTTGGCTCGGTTCGTGACAAAGTTAAGGCAAGGTTCGAGACGATCAATCAGCGTCGAGAATTTTGGGAGCAAACGTTAACAGGGCCTGTTGCTGAGTATGTTTTTGCGGGTAAGGAAGAAGAAGCGCAAAAAATGCTAGAGGAACAGTTAGCTGATCTTTCAATAGAACCTAGCGTAAAAGGTGAGGTGTATTTGGTTGGTGCTGGCCCCGGAGACCCTGACCTCCTGACTTTTCGCGCACTTAGATTGATGCAACAAGCCGACGTCGTGTTATACGACCGCCTGGTAAGCCCGGAGGTATTGGATCTTGTTCGGCGAGATGCAGAGCGGATATATGTGGGTAAAGCGCGAGATGATCACTCGGTTCCACAAGATCAAATTAACCAATACCTTGTTGACCTAGCTTTAGAAGGTCGTCGAGTTTGCAGGCTAAAGGGCGGCGACCCTTTTATTTTTGGTAGAGGCGGGGAAGAGATCGATATGCTCGCTGAACAACAGATTGATTTTCAGGTGGTTCCAGGGATAACGGCAGCATCAGGATGCTCCTCATATGCAGGTATTCCTTTAACTCACCGTGATTACTCTCAATCTGTGCGGTTCGTAACCGGCCATCTAAAGGATGGTAGCTGTGACCTTGATTGGGAGATGTTAGCCCGGGGGCGTCAGACGGTTGTTTTTTACATGGGGCTTGTTGGTTTGCCTCATATTTGTGCTTCATTGATCGATCATGGACAGAGCCCTGACATGCCGATAGCATTAATTCAGCAAGGGACTACTCGTAATCAAAAGGTACTAACGGGCACGTTAGCGACAATGCCCGGTATCGTTAAAGCCAATCCAGTGGTACCGCCTACATTGATCATTGTTGGTGAAGTTGTCACGCTTCAGGAAAAATTACAATGGTTTACGCCGGGCGAGTGACAGCTAGCCGGGTGCTCCTTTAGGTACGTCATATAGGTGCGTCATACCTAAAAACTCTTACCGCCTCAGCTTTTTGAGCTACGCTTATAGATAGGTGTAGCTCAATAGAGGCGGATATGGACTGGTTTAACAATATATCAATAAAATACAAAATCTCACTGATTCCACTGGTTAGTATCTTGGGGTTTGCGTTAAATCTTGCTTATAACTATAGCTCTAATGCAGATTCCAGTGTTCGTTTAGGGAACGTGCAGCAGGTGTATTACCCGATGCTCGAAAAGTCTGACGCCGTTATTGTTAAGGTAGCTAGCATCCCGGAGATATTGAACTCCGCTGTCAGTGCTGGTGAAGGGGATATGGTCAGTGCAGCAGATAGTGTGGCAGATGAAATTAGGACATTGATAAAAGAAATACAGAAAATCGAGTCAGATGATAGCTCGACTATTCATGATATTAGTACAGGGTTTGAGGGGTATTTTAGCTCGGCAAAAGGATTGTCGGTTAGCATGATAGAAGGCACTGCTGATTTCAGTCAGTTAAGTGCAAAAATGGCTGATATGAGTGGTCAGCTTAAAGCCTTGCAGGGGTTACTTACTGAATTTAGAGCTAAAAACTTCCAATCATTTAATGACAACATTCAGGCATCGACGGATGGCGCAGATAGAGCCTTAATGTTGGGTGTTGCTATCTCTCTTGCCACTATCGTTATACTGGTTATTGCTTCTGGTTATGTAACATACCTCGTTACGGGCAGTATTGAGAAAGTCGTTGTTTCTCTGAAAGAGATTGCGTCTGGGGAAGGAGATTTAACGCGCCGAATTGAGCACAATTCAAGAGATGAGATGGGTAAGTTGGTTCATTGGTTTAATCAATTCATCGAGAAGCTACAAGAAACAATAGGGGAAGTTGTCAGTTCCGTCGTACCTTTGAAGGATATGTCTAGAGAATTGGAGCGGTTGTCTGCAGATAACGGCAAGGCGTCATCCGTTCAGTTGGAGTCTACCCTTGGGATGTCTAGGTCAATACGTGAAATGTTTGATAGCTTGTCAGAAAATGCTACCAATGCATCAAGCGCCGCCGATAGTGCGTCTAAAGCTGATGATAATGCCAAGATGGGGCAAAAGATTGTT
Source organism: uncultured Gammaproteobacteria bacterium (assembly GCA_913063495.1). Classification (GTDB taxonomy): domain Bacteria; phylum Pseudomonadota; class Gammaproteobacteria; order Pseudomonadales; family Ketobacteraceae; genus 42-54-T18. The sequence goes on from CAJXXT010000143.1 coordinate 10,374, forward strand.
GCTGAAACGGTAAGTACTATTGATGAGCTGGCCGCAGAGGTGGAGCGAGCCGGAAACACCATAAAGCAACTTGAGGCGGATACGGAAAATGTCGGCAGCATTCTTGGTGTAATACAGGGGATCGCAGCACAAACTAATTTATTGGCATTAAACGCTGCGATAGAGGCGGCGCGAGCCGGTGAGCAGGGTAGAGGTTTCGCGGTTGTTGCTGATGAAGTGCGTTCGCTTGCGTCTCGAACTCAGGAGTCTACAGAGGAAATTCAATCTGTTATTGAGCAGCTACAGAAAACGGCGAGAACGATAACCGTGGTAATGGATCAGGGGCAAGTTAAAGCGAAAGAAAGTGTGGCTAAAGCTGCTGAAACGGGAGAGTCGCTGCGAAATATCACGGAAGGAGTCGAAACCATTATGCAAATGAACATGCATATAGCCTCTGCGACTGAGGAGCAGCAACAAACATCATCAGCTATACAGCACTCGGTTGATGAAATACGTGGTTCGGCTGAAAATACAGCCGAAGGTTTGGCTCACCTAGCAGATGTAACACAGCAGCTGGTGAGTGTGTCTTCTAAGTTGGGGTCGATTGCATCGCAATTTAAAGTGTAAATAGCTATAGTTAGCTGTAGTTAGCTGTAGTTAGATCAGGGTTTTATCTCTCTCTTCCCATAACGCGCTTGCCATTGCTAGCGCTTCGTCCTGTGTCGATGCCTTCTGAGTTAATTTGAGTGCTAATGCAATAGTACCCTTTGCGGCAGCTATGCCGTATTCGTGATCGGAAGTGCCATTCCATACACTTGCCAAATGGCTGACATCTAGACTGCTTTCTTTTAGATGCCTTTTATCAAACATTTTTGGCCATGTCTCGTCGATAAAGTCCCCATTTGAAATGGATAACGCGTGGCATAACGTGTCTGGGTTCCGTTCTATTTCTCCAGCCTCGCCTTTTATTACCAGGGCATTTTTGTAGCCTAGCTCTAGTGAGGCGGATTGGTGTGAAGGTTGGTAAGCGGGGTGGAATATGCCTTGGATGATAAAGGGGGCATCGGTTGGATTGATAAGGCGTGCCAATGTGTGTACTGGAGAGCGTAACCCAAGGGTGTTCCGTAAATTAATGATATTGCTTAATTTTGGACACATGTTTTGAAGTGGATAATAGGCGAATCCTTGGTTTTCTTTGCTGGCGATAACATCTTGCCAGGTGTCAGATATAGAAAAACCAAGAGTACGCAGAACTTCTTCAGTGTAAACGCGATCAATGGTATGGCCCGCTGCACCGTGCATAAATATATCGATGCCTTTTCCTGCTAACGCAAATATTGCTAGTAGGTACCATGGCAAATGACGACGTTTTCCTGCGTATGATGACCAGTCGAGTGTGAAATCAACACCTTCTATGTTGGGTGTGCAGTATTTTTTTACAGCGTTCACGAAGCCGACTAATTCTTCTGGGCTTTCTTCTTTTACACGAAGTAGCATAAGAAAAGCGCCAAGCTGAACATCTTCAGCTTCACCGTTCATTATCATGCTCATTGCCTCAAAAGCTTCGTCCTGCGAGAGAGAGCGACTGCCTTTTTTTCCTTTGCCAAGTATGCGAACAAATTGGGCGAACGGGTGTTCGTGGCTAGGTGGTATACTCGTTTTCATTGTGTTCTCTTATTATAAACAGTTGGTAGGTCTTGGTAGGCCTGCTATCTTTGCCGCTCGTTTTGCGGGGCTATCAGGAAAAAGCTTCAATAGGTATATGCTATTGCCTTTTTCTACGCCAAGTTGTTTTTTTACGGCTTTCACTAAAATTCGCATGGCTGGAGCATGTTCGAACACACCATGAAAATCTCGTAGTAAAAAAATAATTTCCCAGTGAGCGTCTGTCAGGGTAATGCCTTCATTCAGGGCCAAGGCATGGGCAATGTCTTGGTTCCAATCAGAAAGTGACGCAAGGTAACCTTCTTTGTCCAATAAGACTGAATGGCCTTTACATTCTATTGTATTCACTTTTAACCCCATGTTTGGCTGGGGTGGCAGTTTTCGGTGAGCGTCACGAAGCCGTTGTAATCAATAGTCTGTATATCATCACCTGAAGGCAACCCTCTTGCCGCCATGTCTGCTTCTAGGTAATAACATTGAATACCTTTGCTACGTATCTTCTTGCTCAAGGCGTTATTTAAAATGCAATAAGTACCATCTTCGATAAAAAGAAGGGTGTCATTTTCACTGACAAAAGACAGGCAATGGTTAATGCTTTGAGATTGCGAGTCTGAGCGGGTGATAATATGTAGAGTCATTATTGAATGCCGCTAAAATGAAAGTATTTGGTCTTGTGTTTGATACAGCTTTGCGAGTTGCGTGTTGTCAATAGCGTTGCACGGAATAGAGAGGTCGGAGATAGAAAGCCCCTTGTTTTTAAGGTTTTCGCTGGGGGTTGCTATGTTCTCAATGCCGTACATTTCGAGTGCTTGAAATATTGAAGCTGTGTTTTTTGTTGGTAGATGTGATGGATCCTGATCGTTCAGTAACTGATAGACCCCATCCCCAATGAGTAGTAATGTTACGTTCTGGCCGAAAGCGCTGGCAGTAAGTATTGCGTCTAAACCTTCTTTTGCAGCAAGAGACGAGTGGGGTGGCTTGTCAAAAACAAATAATAGATTTTTGGTTTTGTTTGCACTCATATTAAACCCCAAAGGTAACTAAGCGATCGTTTGTGATGGCTGCTTCTGCAAGTTGCCCAAGCCCTGAAATAATAAAAGGTTGGCGAATGTTAGCGGCTTGTTTTTCATATCGTTCTGCTTCGTCTTGATCAAGTAACCCTCGTTTAAGGCAGGCTGAGATGCAGAGTATGAGTTCGATATTGTTATTGCTTGCAAGCTCCGACCAGGCGGCGGCGATATCTATATCATCTTGCGGAGCCACGCTTAACTGGCTACCTGTATGAACTCCGTCGCTGGAGAAAAATACTCGAGTGAGTGTGTGGCCTTCTTCAATAACCGCTTTAGCAAAGTTTAGGCCCGATAAATTGCCTTGTTTGCTATAGGGGGCGCAAGTGATGTGTAGTGCAAATTTCATTAGTGTATTTCGCTTGTTCTAAAAAAAAGCCCCGGATCACAATGGTGATCCGGGGCTTTTTATGGTGATGAGATTAATCGTCGCCAGAAAGTGCACCTGTTATGTGAAGCAGGCTAATAAATAGGTTGTAGATATTCAAGTACAAAGAAACGGTTGCTCTGATGTAGTTGGTTTCGCCACCATTAATGATTCTGCTTGTATCGAATAAAATGAGCCCGCACATGATCATGACTACGGCGCCAGAAATCGCAAGTGATAGTACCGGAATGGCTAGAAAGATATTGGCGACGGATGCAACAATAGCAACAATCAGTCCTACCATTAAAAAACCACCCATATACGAGAAGTCTTTTTTAGATGATATTGCGTAAGCAGATAAGCTGATAAACGCGACTGCGGTCATACCGAGTGATTGCATAACAATCATTGAGCCACCAGGAAGTGACAGGTAGTGGTTTAGCAATGGCCCAATGCTGGCTCCAAGCAATCCTGTAAATGCAAAGATCGCGATAATACCTTTAGAAGAGTCTGCCGTTTTGTGAACAACGAATAATAGACCAAATGAGATAAGGGTAAACACTAAGCCCATACCGTGACCCAAATTCATCGCCATAGCAATGGATGCAGTAACGGCACTGAATGCTAGCGTCATGGATAGCAGCATATAAGTGTTACGAAGTACTTTGTTGACTTCTACGCTATTTTGAATAGATGCCGTTTGTGGGGCAGCGTACGGGTTGTTTTGCATGGTAATCCTCTGAATTCCTTGTGTAATAACGTTAACGAACGCATTAGAGTGTCCGTTTTGGCTTTCTGATCAGTCAGTATAGCCCTAGCTATAATAATAAAGGCGGGCTGGGCAATATCAAGTGTTTGGACAGCGAAAATAGCAAATAAATTCCATTCTTTTGAAGACTTACTACATTAACTTAACGTAAAAACCCGATAGGATTGGAGCCTGCTTAAAATTTTGCTAAAAATGCGATTAATTTCCAATAAAAACTTCCAATTTCAATAAGTTGCTGTATTATCTGGATCTCTTACAGGAGGGGTGACAGAGTGGCCGAATGTACCGGTTTTGAAAACCGGCGTGGGTTTGCGCCCACCCAGGGTTCAAATCCCTGCCCCTCCACCATATTAGATAAATCGCAGCTTCTTAATTAGGGGCTGCGATTTTCTCTTAAAACGTAAGTATGCTGATGTAGCTCAGTTGGTAGAGCAGCTGACTTGTAATCAGCTGGTCGGGGGTTCGACTCCTCTCATCAGCTCCATATTATAAAAAAAGCCTTAGAGGGTAACCTCTAGGGCTTTTTTTATTGTCGCTTGTTCTGGTTTGGCCGGCTTTTTGTTCGGCCCTTTAGCCGGCTCTTTAAATAGACTCTCTTAACCAGCTCTTTACCCATAAATGCAAAAATAAGCAGTTTGAACAGGCACCTTCAGATCAAAGCTTTTGTTTGCGTCCACAATAAAAGAGTCGCCATCTTTGTAGCTTTTCCAGTCATTTTCTTCGGGTAGCTTAACTACAAGCTCACCTGAAACAACGCTCATTGTTTCTTTTTCAGATGTTCCAAATGTGTACTCTCCGACATCCATGACCCCAACGGTTGCTGGTAACTCATTGTTTTTAAGTGCGATAGACTTAACTTTTCCTTCGAAATACTCGTTGCTTGTTAGCATGTTGCCTCCTGGGCAAATTATGAGTGAAAAACCAATAGAAATTGGTATAGGCAAAAATCGCGCATTATACAGTTTAATGCCGCAAATGCTTCTACTTGCGTCTATTGTTATGGGAGTGGTTGGCCTTTAATTGTATGTGAAGTGTTAACTAATGGGATCTTGTCGCTTATTAGTGTATAATTTGCGCCCCTCAAAAATCTGGTGTCGTGATTGCCCATGTCTGATGAAACGAACGTAACTTTCCGTGATCTAGCTCTTAATGATCAACTTATAGCCGCTATTGATGCGGTAGGCTATGAGAAACCCTCTCCAATCCA